>JADLEL010000124.1 GCA_020846145.1 Pirellulales bacterium
ATCGCCGCGAAAATGGGACTGTCCCCCTCGCGCCGCGGGAAGGGGACAGGTCCATGTTTTCGGCCTACCGTTTGTCCGCAAAATACGTTTTCACGCCGAAAAATGGACCAGTCCCCGACCGGGGCGTGAACGCTTACGTTTTTTCTAATTGCCCCTTGCCACAAACCCCATCTTGGGTTTAGGCTTATGGCGGTCGTTTATTCCTAGGACAGGTTTCCAATCTGTCGTCGGAAGTTGGGCAAATGATTCGCCTGCGGCCAATGTCAGGTTGAAAACCTGCCTACGCTGAACTCCGCCTGATTTTCGGCAAACTTTGCGGATAATTCGGCTTTGGCGCCGCCACGGAAGATCATTTCGCTCGTCGATTATCACCTTCATGCGAAACCGCGCGCTAGCAACGGGCCGATTATTGCGTAGTGTGGCATTACGCTATCGGCAGCCTTTCGCGCGACGCGCCGAAAAGAAGTCCTTTTCCGCGGTGCAAGGAGTTTTTTGGAGCGGGAAAAAGAGCGAAGAACCACCTGAAGGTGGTGGCGATCGCGCCCGAGAGGATCGGCTGGCGGAGGTGGAAGCGATACTTTTTCTCTCCGCGCAGCCGCTAAGCAGCCGAAAATTGGCGCAATTGGCGGACTTGGCGGACGGCACCAAAGCGCGTACACTAGTCCGAAAGCTGAATCGGCGGTACGATGCCGAAGGGAGCGCGTTTCGCGTCGAAGAGGTAGCCGGCGGATTTCAGTTATTCGCGCGGGCGAAGTTCGCCCCGTGGCTGCGGCGGTTGCAAGCCGCGCCGGTCGAAATTCGGCTGTCGGGTCCGGCGATGGAGACCTTGGCGGTCGTGGCGTACCGCCAGCCCGTGTTGCGCGCCGAGATCGAGGCGATTCGCGGCGTGCAGTCGGGCGAGGTGTTGCGTCAATTGATCGAGCGCGATCTGGTGCGGATCGTCGGACGCTCGGACGAACTGGGCCGGCCGTTCCTGTACGGCACCGGCAAGCGTTTTTTGCGGGCGTTCGGCTTGAGGCATCTCGACGAATTGCCGCGCGTGGAGATAATGGAAAAAGGCGGCGCGGCGGGAAGCGAATCGGCTTCCGCGGCCGCGGCCGAGCAGTATATTCCGAAACCCCTTAATCAATTCCCCGAAGCGGAAGAGGAGAAGAACGTGAAGACCCTCACCACCATTAAGGCCCGCCCCGAGTTTGTCGCCGAGGAGCCCACGGCTGCTTTGATGGAGCCCGAGCGCCGCCGGTCGGCCGAGAGGAAAGGCATCTACAATCAAAAAGATGTCGAAGACGACGATTTCGAAGCCGAGGACGAAGACGACGACTTCGAAGACGAGGAGTTCGACGACCTCGACGACGACGAGGACGAAGAGGAGGAAGACGAAGAACTCGATGACGAATGGGAAGAAGTCGATGACGACGAAGAAGAGGAGGACGACGAAGACGAGGACTGGGACGACGAGGACTGGGACGACGACGATTGGGACGACGACGATGAGGACGAGGACGAAGAAGAGGAAGACGAATGAGTTTCCCTGCGCCTTTCGGCCCGGTCGGGCGGCGGTCGTAGGTTATGCTTTAGCAGAATGAAAAACTCCTTGTAGAGCGGGTAGCCCTTTATCAAATCCATGAAGGCCACCCGCGAGATATGAAAAATGCCAGTATGATTCTTTTTTCTACTTCTAACAGTATTCTATGAAGCGGTTAAATAATGGACTCCATGCTTGGGCAGAGTTCGGATTTTACGATAAAACGCCTACCTAAAGAGTTGCAAGCGACTTTTCAGGATTTATACTTTAGTCAAAAACATGCGCCATCGGTAGAATATCTTGAAATAGATCGAATCCACCATGGCGATGCGCGATCTCTATTGCCGCGGATAAAACCTAATAGCCTTGCTTTAAGCGTATGGTCTCCGCCGTACTTCGTAGGAAAAGAATACGAAGCACATCTTACATTTGAAAATTGGCGAGATTTGATCAAAACCGTCATTGCCCTCCATTTTCCGATAATCAAGCCGGGCGGTTTTTTGGTCGTCAACATAGCCGATATCCTTTGCTTCAAAGACCCGGTAATGCCGCGCGTGCAAGCCGATGCGGTTCACCGGAAAAGGTCGTCGGTTACAAAAGAAGAAATTTTGAAAACGTGGGCGGAACATCCCCGCTACAATCGTTATCAAATCGCTGCTTTGCTCAATTGCAGCGAACAAACGATCGATCGACGATTGCATGGCAACAATATCCGCGGCGGAAAGCACGAGCCGCAAACACGAGTCAAGATCGTCGGCGGAATGATCGAAGAATGGGCGCTCTGTGCGGGTTTTTATCCGTATGACCGGCGGATTTGGGTCAAAGATGCCGCGTGGGAGAATTCCCGATGGGCGAGTCTCTCCTACCGAGGGGTCGATGAGTTCGAGTATTTGTATTTCTTCTGGAAGCCCGGAATAACGAAATACGATAGAAATCGGCTTTCCCCCGACGATTGGAAAAACTGGGGTTCTCGAGGGGTCTGGAACTTTCCCTCCGTACGCGCAAACGATAATCATCAAGCGAAGTTTCCGCTGGAATTGCCCTTGCGCGTTATAAAGTTACTGACGGACCCCGGTGAAATAGTGCTCGATTGTTTCATGGGAAGCGGAACGACGGCGATTGCCGCCATCAGGGAAAGCCGTCATTTTATCGGCGTTGAACTCGAGAAAAAATATGTAAATCTATCGCGTCGGCAAATTTCAACGAGCACGATAGAACATGCTTATTCGACCGCAAGAACTCCAACAAGACCTGAATCGCTTGGAAGAAATCGAGAAGGCGTCTCTGCGATTGATCGTTCAAGCCTTGGTTAATTATCGAGACGACGCCCAAGATGTTTTTCGACACGAAAAGGATCTCGTCGCCGATATTGGAGAAGATATTACTCGGGAAGCGCTCGACAAAATCGGCATGTCGAGAATCGATCAAAGGCTTTTCGGAAAGGTCGATTACAAACGCGCCCGATACTTATTTCATCCTGAATACGCGATCAAACAAGCTTTGTTCGTCGATTCATAAGCGGAAAAGGACGGTAAAGGCGTGGCTCGAATACAACTTGCTCAAACCTCGATGATTATCCGGCAGATTCGAGCGGGCGTCGAGATAAATGAACGGGGTCTTCTTCCGTCGATTTTCCCCGATGAAGGTGGAGATTATATCACGACAACGATATTCGTCAAATATCATTATCGCATCGATGAAGCGGCGAGCAAGAATATTCTCGATTTGATAACGATCGTTGCTTTGCCTAACGGAATGTTGCAAGAAAAATACAATCCAACAACAGAGGACACCATTTGGGTGGCGGGACCCAACGCTCCGACGCGAGGCGAGGAATTTAGAACCCGGTTGAGTTTTTCTCGTTTGCAAGCGAAAGCTCGGTGGCGGGTCCAAAAAATCGAGATGGCGCCGGAGATTTTTCAATGGGATTCCTAACCGAGCCTCGTTGATGTGCCGCGTCTCGCAGCTTACTACGCTCTCCAGGCTGGAACCAGCAACATGACGGATGCAGCCTCGCGGCCGAACGATGTCTTGTGGACGATCGGGCACTCGAATCACCCGCTCGAAACCTTCCTGGAACTGCTTCGCCGGCACGAGATCGAGGTGCTGGTCGATGTCCGCTCCAGTCCGTATTCGAGCTATTGCCCGCATTTCAACCTCGAACAGCTCAAGCGGGCGGTCAAGGCCGCGGCGATGCAATATCTCTACTTGGGCGATCGCATCGGCGGCCGGGCGGAAGGGGCCGAGTTCTACGACGACGAGGGCCGCGTCTTGTACGACAAAGTGGCCGCCACGGCCGGTTTTCGAGAGGGCATCGAACGGCTGCTGAAGGGGTTGCGGGCGTATCGCGTCGCCATCCTTTGCGGCGAAGAGGATCCCGCGAATTGCCACCGCCGGCTATTGATCGGCCGCGTACTCCGCGAGCGCGGCGTACGGCTCATGCACCTTCGCGGCGACGGCCGCGAGCAGAGCGAAGCGGAACTCGCCGCGGAGGAAAAATTTCAAAAAACCAAGGGCCAACTCTCGCTCTTCGAAACGGAGGACTTAAGCGCGTGGAAATCCACACAATCGGTTTTACCAAAAAATCGGCCGCCGAATTCTTCGAGTCGCTCCGCCGCGCGGGAATCCGACGGCTGATCGACGTGCGGCTGAACAATACTTCGCAATTGGCCAGCTTCGCCAAACGCGACGATTTGCGGTATTTCTTGCGGGAAATTTGCGCGGCCGATTATCGCCACGAACCGCCGCTCGCGCCGACGCAGGAGCTGTTGGACGCCTACAAGCACAAGCAAATCGATTGGAACGAATATGCGCGGCGGTATCGCGCGCTTTTGCTGTCGCGCCAAGCGGAAACTGCCGTTGATCGGCGCTGGTTCGATGTGCCGGCCGTGCTCTTGTGCAGCGAGCCGACGGCCGAGCATTGCCATCGCCGGCTGGCGGCCGAATATCTGGCGGAACATTGGGAGGGGGTGAGCGTGGTGCATTTGTAGGGGAGAGGGAGTAATACGGAGTACAGAGTACAAAGTACGGAGTACAGAGTACAAAGTACGGAGTACGGAGTACAGAGTACGGAGTAGAGTACAAAGTACGAAGTAAAGAGTAGAGAAATTTCACGTTGCCGCGCCGGATTACGCGAACGAGTTGGATAAATTCATCCTTCATCCTTCATCCTTCCGCACTCATCATTTCCCATGCGGATCGTGATCAATCATCTGACGCGGATGCACGGCGGGCATATTTGCGCGGCGGGCGTGGATTTGGAGACGCGGCGGCACGTGCGGCCGGTGTTGGAGGGCGCGCCGTTGCCGTTTTATTTGTTATCGACTTACGGCGGACCGTTCGCGATGGCGCGGATTTTGGACCTCGGTTCGCCGCGCCCCGCGCCCGTCCCGCCGCACGTGGAAGATCACGTCCTCGTGCCCGCCTGCGTGAAAACGATCCGCCGCGCCTGTCCGCGCGAGTTTTGGAAATTGCTCGACGAACTTGCGCGGCCCGCGCTGGCGGAGATTTTCGGCGATTGCCTGCGGCCCGCCGGCCAGGGAGCCTACGCGGCCGAGGTCGGCGCGGGTCAGGTTTCGCTGGGATGTCTGCGCTTGCGGCAGGCCGCCGGATTGTTTTTCAAGGATGACCGGCGCGGCGGCCGGCGACTGCGGATCGGATTCAACGACGGGCTGCTGAAGGTCGAGGCGAGCGTAACCGACTTGCGCCTCTTCGCCGACGATCACGCCACGCCCAACGCGGCAGCCGTTCGCGCGGCGAACCAAGGATTGAGCCATTCGCGGGGCGCGATTCTTTGCGTGGGGCTTACGCGGCCGTATAGCCCCGACAAAAAGCAGCCGGAGCGGCATTGGCTCCAAGTCAACAACCTTCATCTGGAAGACGATCCGCTGTGGACGGTCGAATGAGCGGACGGCATCGCTCGTTTCCGCGTGGCGCTTGCGGAGCGCGCAATCCCTATTCGTCCAAGGCGGGGAAGGGGAGTTCTTTCGAGGGCGCGTGCTGCTCTTTCATGATCCGGCCGAGCTTGGCCGCGATCTCGGGATGCGCGGCGGCGACATCGCGCTCTTCGCGCGGATCGGCGGCGAGGTCGTAAAGCTCGAACGCGGCTTTAATCCTTGGGCGGCGGCTTTCTTGTAGCGCACGAGGTTTTGCCGCACGGCTTTCCAGTCGCCCACGCGGAGGGATTGCTGTCCGCCATAGGCCGGAAACTCCCGATAGAGGAAGGAGCGCTCCGGTTGGCTTTCGCCGCGCAGCGCGGGGGCAAAGCCGATGCCTGGCACTTCCGCGCCGCAGGAGCGTCGCGGAATAGCGTTGCCACGCTCTTTGCGTGGGAACGAGGAATTTGGCTGCATAATTCCCGATGGCGTTCTTGTGCGGGTTTGCGGAGGCGGCGAAAAGTGCTTTTTTTTCGGCTTTTTGGGACTTTTTCCAAAACATGTTCTGCGGTTTTCCTCGGGTTTTTCGGGGATACCGCAAGGACGTTCGGGAGCGGGTCAGCGAATTTCTCGGGGAAAACGAGGTTTTTTTGGGCGAGTTTTTGCCGAAGCCTTTTCTTAGGGATTAGGGGATTAGGGGATGGGGGATAGGGTTTTTTGCTCAACATTTTTCTAAAAATTCCACGCTTGCGGGAATGGGGGAAGTCGGAAGGTTTGCTGGAGACGGTTTTCATTTCGGGAGGATGGGGATAGGGGGAGGTGATTGTAGGTTGGGGGATTCATTGGTTATGGGCAAGGCATGATTTGAAGAGAGGCGCGGCGTTTGGGGAAGGGAGCCGCCGAGGGCAATGCTGTACTTATGTTTATAGAGCGGCGGGCGGCTTTTTTCAAGAAAAAAGTCTGGGATTGCCGCGCAACACGTTGCGGGGCAAGGGTTTGTGGCGGAATATCATTCGATCGGTTTGGCGACGTTTTCCGAGGGGCCGGGAAGAGCCGAACCATTTGCATCCGTTCAGGCACAACACTGCTGGACGAGCCGGCAGTGGCATTCGGCACATTTTGCCAGGAGAACTGCAAAGTCCCGACACGAAGGGGGCAGGTCCATGTTTTCGGCGACGGTTTTCCGACAAAATGAGTCTTTTCGCCGAAAAATGGACCAGTCCCCGGACTTTGCAGTTCTCCGGCGCATTTTGCTTGCGGGCATTGCGCATCGATGCTAGGATGCAAGGGTAAGGGCCTCATCCGGAATATCCACTTCCGCGGAGGTAGCCAATGTCGGACCGGGCAGCGATAACGTTCTGCGCGAGGTCGAATTGCCTGAAACCGTGCCGGCTTGCCATGGCCGTCGGATTGTTGATCGGCGGACTGCTGTTTGGCCCCGGCTCGCCGGTCCAAGCAGCCATTATTTGGTCTGGAAACGTCAGTCCCTCGAATCCCGCTACTTGGACTTCGTCGATCGATGGTTATATCGGAGTATCCTCTCCGGGAATGGTTTCCGTTGATGGCGGAAGTAGCTTGGCAAGCTCAAGGGGCTATCTGGGCTACAATTCCAGTTCCACGGGCACGGCAACCGTTACTGGGGCAGGCTCGAAGTGGACCAATAGCGGCTATCTTTACGTTGGTAACTCTGGCAGCGGCGCGCTCAACGTCGAGACAGGTGGGCAGGTCAGTAGTTTCAGCGGCTATCTGGGCTACAATTCCGGTTCCACGGGCACGGCCACCGTTACCGGGGCAGGTTCGACGTGGACGAACAGTAAAGATCTCTACGCCGGCAACTCCGGCAGCGGCGTACTCACCATCGCGGCGGGCGGGCAGGTCAGCAATGCCAATGGCTATCTGGGATACAATTCCGGTTCCACGGGCACGGCTACCGTTACGGGAGCAGGCTCGAAGTGGACCAATAGCGGCGATTTCTACGTCGGTAACTCCGGCAGCGGCACATTGACCGTGGCCGATGGCGGAGTGGTCGCCACAGGAACACTTTACGCATCGCTCAGCAATCTAAAGGGCAACGGCGTCATTTCCGCCAAAGGCGCGGTGCTGGATATCGATTTCGTTTTCGATAATACCCACGGACTACAAGTAACGATCCCTTTCGGCTCAGGCGGCTCGATTAACATGGCTGTGAACGGAACGGGTGCATTGGGCGCGGGCTACAAGGGCACGGGATCATTGCGAGTGGCGGAAGGGATTACGGTGGCCTCTTCCGCCGGCTATCTCGGTTATCAATCCAGTTCCACAGGTATGGCCACCGTTAGCGGGACAGGCTCGAGGTGGACCAACAGCGGCAATTTCGTCGTCGGCAACTCTGGCAACGGTTCACTCACCATTGAAGCAGGCGGGGAAGTCCGCAATACCTATACTTACAACTCCGCCGGCTATTTGGGCTACAATTCCGGTTCCACGGGCATCGTCACCGTTACCGGGGCAGGCTCGAAGTGGACCAATAATAGCAGCAGTCCGTTCGATGGCAAACTGTACGTCGGTTACAATGGCAGCGGCGCGCTCAAGATCGAAGCCAGCGGGCAAGTGAGCAATTCTGAAGGATACGTGGGTTATTATTCCGGTTCCACGGGCACAGCCACCATCACCGGAGCAGGCTCGATATGGAACAGCGGCGATCTCTACGTCGGTTACATTGGCAGCGGCGTGCTCACGATTGAGGCGGGCGGGCAAGTCAGCAGTGCCATAGGCGTCCTGGGAAAAAATGCCGGTTCCATGGGCACGGCCACCGTTACCGGGGCAGGCTCGAAATGGAACAACAACGGCAGTCTCTACGTTGGTTCCAACGGCACGTTGATCGTAACCGATGGTGGAGCAGTCACCGCCGGAACGCTTTATGCATCGCTTAGCGATCTGGCGGGCAATGGCGTCATTACCACCAAAGGCGCGGTATTGGATACCGATCTTGTTTTTGATAGCACTCACGGAACACAGATGATCCTTCCTTTTGGCTCGGGTGGCACGATCAACATGACCGTGGACGGAACGCGTGCATTGGGTGCGGGCCACAAGCGCACGGGAACCCTGCGAGTGGCGGAAGGGATTACGGTTGCCTCTTCCGGCGGCTTTCTCGGATATCAATCTGGTTCCACGGGCACGGCCACTGTTACCGGGGCAGGCTCGAAGTGGAACAACAGCAGCAACCTCTACGTCGGAAACTCCGGCAGCGGCGCGCTCACCATCGAGGCGGGCGGGCAGGTCAGCAATTACACCGGCTATCTGGGCTACAATTCCGGTTCCACGGGTACGGCTACTGTTACCGGCGCAGGCTCGACATGGACTAACCGCGACATCATCATCGGAAGTGGTATGCTCACCATCGAGGCAGGCGGACGGGTCAGCAGTTCGAGTGGAAATATAGGCAACGCTACCAAATCGACAGGCATGGTCACCGTTACTGGGGTAAGCTCGATGTGGGTTAATATCATCAATCTCTATATCGGATTCTATGGCAGCGGCGCGCTCACCATCGCGGCGGGCGGGCAGGTGAGCAATACCTACGGCTATCTGGGCTACAATTCCGGTTCCACGGGCACGGCCACCGTTACCGGGGCAGGCTCAAGGTGGACAAACAGCTTGAGTCTCTATGTCGGTTTCAGTGGCAGCGGCACGCTCAATGTTCGTGGCAATGGCTATGTTACAGCTAGATCAGTTTCCGTAAATACCACATCGTTAATTTCCCTCGACGTGGGTTACGGCAGTTTGCTCAGCGTGGACGGAGGCTCGGCAACCATTGCCAACAGCGGCAAAGTGCGGATCGTGGCCGGACCGCAAGTGGCGGCGGGAAGTCAATACGCCCCCATCGCGGCGAATTCGTGGATCGGAAGCGGCACGTATCAGGCCCTCGGCGGCACGTGGAATGCAACCAGCCATCTATTCACGGTTTCGCCAATGATTAGCGGCGTCGCGGGCACGCCCGTCGCCGTCGATCTGGTCCAAACGCAGCGGGTAGCGATCGCCGAGAGCGTAGGCCCGGGGACCGCCGCGGCCAGCTTTTTGGCGAAGACCGGCGCGGGCCAAACTTTTTATTTAACTGCCAGTACCCTCACGAGCGCCGATCTGGCTGCGCTCCAAGGATTGTTGACGCCGGGCCAATCGGTACTGAGCGGTTGGAACTTCTCCGCCGCGGGCGGCGGCTATGTCGCCACCGACCCGATCTATCTTTCGCTTAGCATCCCGGCGAACCTGGAGCGGGGCGAGCTTAGCTTGTGGCGGCTGAACGGGGGAACGTGGAGCAGCTTTGCGGCCGGCGACTTGACGAGCATCGACGGCTACGCCAGTTTCACCATCACGGGCTTGAGCGGTTACGCCGTGGCCGCGGCCGTGCCGGAGCCGAGCGGATGGGCATTGTTGCTGGCGAGTGCGTGCGGGGTGATGCTTGGCATGCGCCGCAGAATAGGCTAGCCGGGATATCTCACCACGGAGGCACGGAGACACGGAGGACACGGAGTCGCTCGACTCTGACAAGAAAATGTAGGGCAAGAAAATGAACAACATCTTTTCCCCTACATTTTCCTGCCTCATCATCGATTGATTGTAACTTCTGTTCTTTCTTCTCCGCGTCTGCGTGGTGAATTATTGCGAGAAATGCGGGATTGCAGAGCTATCGGGGCTACCCGATCAACGGTTAATTGCCGCGGAGGGATTTGACGAACTCGAAAATCTTTTGCAGGACTTGGGGTTCGGGGAGGGGGAGTTTGAGGTAGGGCTGGCCGGTCGATTCCTCGGTGGCGATCATGCCCGCGGGCAAGGAGGAAGGGGCGCGGGCGGCCGGCTGGCCGGGCTTTTCCGGGGAGACGGCGTTTTGGAACTTTTCCAGGAGCGCGAGGCCCGCCGAAAAAACGTCGGCCCAGGCGTTTTGCGGGGCGGACGGTTTTTCCTCGGCGGCGAGCACTTCGAGGTCAAGGGGCGCGTCTTGCCCGGCGGATGATTTTTGCGATTGCCCATTGGAGCGTTCCGTGGCGGGCGGTTCTTCCTCGCGGGGCATGGCGGCGGGGATCGCGCCGGTGGCCTGCTCGACCGATTCCATGAATTTTTTGAGTTTCGTGCCGCCCAGGAAGACTTCGCTCTCGCCGCCGTCCAATACGCCGGCGAACATCGATTTCTTGAACGCCAATACGCCCAGCATGGCTTCTTCGATGGTGCCCTGGGCGATGAAGTTCACCACGCGGACCGGCCGGTGCTGGCCCAAGCGGTGAACGCGGCCGATGCGCTGCTCGAGCACGGCGGGGTTCCACGGCAGGTCGAGGTTCACCACGGCCGAGGCGTGTTGCAGGTTCAAGCCCACGCCGCCGGCGTCGGTCGAGAGGAACAAACGGCACTTGGGGTCTTCCTTGAACTGATGGATGAGGTCCTTGCGTTTCGGTCCCGGCACGCCGCCGTGGAAGAGGACGTGCTCCCACTTCTTCTTTTCCAGCCGCCACTGGACGGTCTCGTGCATTCGCGTCCACTGGCTGAAGATGACGACCTTGTGCTGCGGCTCCTCGAAGATTTCGCCCAAAAGCGCGATCAGCTCATCGGCCTTCACGCCGTGGTCGGTCTGGTGGTCGAGCAAGTAGGTGCTGTTGCACGACATGCGCATGTTTTGCAGGGCGATCCGCAGCCGAAGCTGGTCGGCCTCGCTGAGGAAGCCGTAGCGCCGCCATTTTTGCACGGTTCGCGCGACCGTTTCGCGGTTCTCTTCGTGATGTTTGGCCTGCGGTTCGGTCATCGGCACGAAGAAGCGCTTTTCCAGCCGTTCGGGCAGTTCCTTGAGCACTTTGTCCTTGGTGCGGCGGACGAGGATCGGCTTCAGGGTTTCGGTGATGCGGTCCAGGCTTTTGTAGCCCACCACGCGGCCGTGGTCATCGACGTGCTGATGTTCGTTCAGGAAGCGGAACATCGGCCCCAGGCGAAAGCGATCGACGAACTGCACGATCGAATGCAACTCTTCGAGCCGGTTCTCGAGCGGCGTGCCCGTGAGCACGATGGCGTATTTCGAGTCGAGCATTTTTACGCTCTGGGCGGTGCGGGTCTGCCAATTCTTGATCCGCTGGGCCTCGTCGAGCACGATCAAGTCGGGCTGCCACTCGGCGATGGCGTCGCGATCGCGGTGGATCACGTCGTAGTTCGTGATTTTGTAAAACGACTCGGCCCGATAAAGCTCCCTGCGCCGGCTCAACATGCCTTCGACCACGGTCGCCTCGCGGCCGGCGAATTTCTCGATTTCGCCGCGCCACTGGTGCTTGAGCGACGTGGGCGCGACGACGAGCACTTTTTCGACGCCGGCGGTGCGGGCGAGGATTTCGGCCGCGGCGATGGCCTGGATGGTCTTGCCCAGGCCCATGTCGTCGGCATTCAGGCAGCGTCCGGCCGACGCGGCGAAGAGCGCGCCCTCGCGCTGGTAGGGATACATCGTCGTTTTCAGCAGATGCTTGAACGCCGCGCTGCGGATGCCCTGCGGAAACATCTCGCGGACCTTCTCGGCCAGCATCGCCTGATCGCGGACTTGGGCGATGAAGTTCAAGGCATCGGGGTAGCAGCGAAATTCATGCTCGCCGGCAAGCGCCTTTTGCAGAAAGCGCGGGAAGCGGTCGAAGGCTTCCGTTTTCAAGCGATTATCCTCGTCGAAATAACCGCGGGCGAGATTTTTCAGTTCCTCCGGGCAGTCGGTCCCCGGCTTGAAGACGATTTCCCGCCGCGCGCCGTACTGCAAATACACTTCGCTGTAGGCCGGTTGATAGCCGAGCGCGAGGGCGGCCTTCGCGCCCGGTTTGCGGCCCAGGCGATCGAGCGCGAATTCGATGTGCTTGCAGGTGCCCAGCGTGTTGACGGCGTAATCGGGGCAGGAGCAGAAGTTTTCGCCGAGCGCCGAGCCGCGAATGGCGACGCGATAGGTGCGGCCCGATTGGGGATTGGCGACTTCGTACTCCGAGAAGAGCGGTTCCGGGCCGGCGTTTTTGAGCTTGAATTTCTGCTCCCGCCCGAACTGCCGCCTTAGTTCGACCTGCCACGCTTCCAACGTCATGTCTTTGGGTCTGTGCAGCCGCGAAACTTTTTTGGGCGGATAGGGGGATTTTTTGCGGATTTTTTTATGTTTCATCGCCCGTGGCGGATTGAGGACGCTGAACTCGACGGCCTTTTTTTTCCGTGGAGAAACCATGATCGCCTCCGTGAATCGGTCTTCAGTGAGAATGCCCCGGAAAAACGGTAAACTCTCGTTACTTTACCCATTTATTTCGGAATGGCAAGATGGGCGGGATGTGATATACTGAAATACAATTAATTTCCCCAACTGCGAGGCGGGGCTTGGGAATGAGGGTCTCTCCCCTCTCCCCTCTCCCCTCTCCACTTTCCCCCCCGCCCCTCCATGACTCCCTTGGAACTCGATCGCTGGCACCTCAAGCGTACGTTGGAACTTGCCATTCAAGGGCAGGGCAGCGTCGAGCCGAACCCGATGGTCGGCTGCGTTATCGCCCGCGGGGCGGAGATCATCGGCGAAGGCCGGCATCGCAAGTTCGGCGGACCGCACGCCGAGGTCGAGGCCCTGCGGCTGGCCAGTACGCGGGCGGCGGGCGCGACGATGTACGTCTCGCTGGAGCCGTGCTGCCACGAAGGGAAGACGCCGCCTTGCACGAAGGCGATCATCGCGGCCGGCATCCGCCGCGTGGTGGCGGCGATGCGCGATCCGTTTCCGCAAGTAGCCGGCGGCGGCCTGGCCGAGCTGCAAGCGGCGGGCGTCGAAGCGGCCGTCGGCGAAATGGAAGCGGAAGCCCGAAGTTTGAACGCCCCGTATCTGAAGCTCGTCGAGCGCGGCCGGCCTTGGGTGATCGCCAAATGGGCGATGTCGCTCGACGGCAAAATCGCCACGCGAACCGGCGAAAGCCAGTGGATTTCGAACGAGCGTTCGCGGGCGATCGTACACCAACTCCGCGGCCGCGTCGATGCAATCGTCGTGGGCCGGGAAACCGTGTTGCGCGACGATCCGCACTTGACCGCCCGGCCGCCGGGTCCGCGCACTGCCCTCCGCGTGGTGTTGGATACGAACGCTTCCTTGCCGGTGGAGTTGCAGGTCGTCCGCACGGCGCGGGAGTCGCCGGTGCTGGTCGTGGTGAGCCAAAAAGCCTCGGCCGACCGCCGCTCGCGGCTCGCCGCCGCGGGCTGCGAGGTCTTCGTTTGCCCGGGCGAAACTCATGCCCAACGACTGCGGGAGCTGCTCGACGAACTCGGCCGACGCCGCTTGACCAACGTGCTGGTTGAAGGCGGCGGCCGCGTTTTAGGCTCGCTGTTGGATATCCGCGAGATCGACGAAGCGCACGTGTTCATCGCCCCGAAGCTCCTCGGCGGCCTCGGCGCGCCGGGGCCGGTGGCCGGCGAAGGTTTGGCGAAGCTCGGCGATTCCTTGAAACTCGATTCCCCGTCGATCGAACTCCTCGACGGCGACGTTTACGTCAGCGGAAGAGTGGCGAAATAATCCATTCCTCCCCTCTCCCTTTGGGAGAGGGTTCGGGGGTGAGGGCTGAACGCGAAAGACAAGATATTTTTCGCACTTTAGCATGGTTATCGGGTTTTTCGAATCATTTCACGCAAAGACGCCAAGACGCAAAGAAGAAAGTTGTCGATCGCTATTTTGAAAACTGGATTTTTTGTGCAATCACATAGGAAATCGACTTCTTCGCGCCTTTGCGTGAAATACCTTTCCGATAAAGTTGCTAAAGTTTTCTTTTACCCTCTTCGCTTCTTCTTCCCCGCCGCGGCAATCAGCGGCGCCGTGAGCTTTTCATACAATGCGAACAAAAACTCCACCCGCTGCCGCTCGCTCGTGAAGGGCTGCGCCCGATAGCACCGGTCCACCGCCCGATCCAGCGCGGCATGGGCCTTAAAGAGCGATTGGGGCATGCCTTCGGGACTGTACAAGTCGGCCAACGTGGTAGCAGAGCTTTCCTTTTTTCGGGCGGATAGGAATCCGCAGCGCCCGTCCCCCAACTCGACGCGCAAGCTAAGAATGCGTTGTGCCGCCTCGTTCACACGGTTTTTTTGCGTATCTGAAATATCTAGAGGCCAAGGAAAATTGTTGTAAACGAGTTTGGCGGAATAGCGATAATCGGATTTCAATCGGCCGCATATTTGCCGCACCCAAGCCATGTGCATGGCGGAAGAAAGAATTCCAAAGTGATAAAGTTCCGCTTGCGGAACGAGAAGGACGGCATCGCTGGCAATGATCTCGGGGCGCATGAATCCAATGGGGATGTATCGGCGTCGCTCGCTGGATACCCTGGGAATGAGTAAATAAGTGCAATCCGGTTGTCGAATTTCGCCAAAATAAGAAGGGGTATTGGCAAGACCTTTTGTGGTTTCTCGCCTGCTTTTCTTTCGATATTCGGCAACGGCTTGGACGATATCTTTCACGGCTCTCAGCCGGAGAAACTCACCGGGATTTTCTCCGTTCAACCACAAACACCAGCGTTCGATTCCATTGAGAAACTCTTCGGCGCCCACGAAACGCCGGATATATTTTTTTGCGTCAGGTTCTTCTTTCAAGATTTGGTCTCGACCAAAACTCGTCATGAGAAAGTTTCCGCCGTCATTAGCCATGCTGCCGAAAACGATTTCCGGAACCGAACATAGGGGCTTGCTTCGAGACATGACGGCAATGGGCGGGCCTGCGACAAGATAGGGGCTGATATTCGATACTTCCTCAATCGCCGCCAGTTGCTCCGTAGGCTTGCCGTCTTCGGATGCGTCGGAAAAACTGATATCGATTGCCTTATAGTCGTATAACTTTTTTGATGAATAATCGCCAACGCCAAATCCAATAATGACTACGTGAACGTGCGCCTTCCCTCTTGCTTCGCTTTCCCAGGAAAAGGTTCGGTGGGCAAAATGTATTTTAATGCCCCGATCGAATAAAAACTGCCAAAGAACGCCAACCTGCTCGCCCTGGCTTATGCTGTTGGTGGATACAAAAGCCACGCGAGTACGGACTCCCTTGATGTAGGAAACAGCATTCACATACCAAGCAGTCACATAATCGAGCAGACCATGATTTTTAATGTGACCACAAACGTATTTCATGTCTAAATTCTGTTCCGGGGTCATAAATTGTTTTCCCACGAACGGCGGATTCCCCAGCACGTAGCTGCATTTTTCCGGGGGCAGGATTCTTTTCCAATCGAGGCGCAGGGCATTGCCCAGCACGATGGTCGGCGACTTCTTTAGCGGCAAGCGGACGAAATACTGCCCGAAGGTTTCCGAAAGCTTGACGTTCATCTGGTGGTCCATCAGCCACATTGCGACTTCGGCGATGCGGGCGGGCCACTCGCCGATCTCGATGCCGTAAAAGGCATCCACATCGACTTGCGACAGGTTTTTCACGTCCAACTGCCGCTGGCCGCGGTGGAGCGCCGCGAGAATATCGAGCTCCAGCAAGCGCAGCTCCCGATAGGCGATCACCAGGAAATTGCCGCAGCCGCAGGCCGGATCGAGGAACGCAAGGCTGGCGATTTTTTGGTGGAACTGCTTGATCTGATGCATGTTGGTCTTGATTTTCTCGAATTCCGCCCGCAGATCGTCGAGGAACAGGGAGCGCACGACCTTCAAAATGTCCCGCTCGCTGGTGTAATGCGCCCCGATCTGCCGCCGCTCCCGCGGCTGCATCACGCCTTGGAAGAGCGAACCGAAAATGGCGGGCGAAATGCACGACCAGTCGAACAACGTGCATTGCTCCAAGGCCAGATACATGTCGCGGTTGAAATCGGCGAACCGCAAATGCTCCGCAAACAACGCGCCGTTGACGTAAGGAAAGGCAGCCAGCGTTTCGTCGAGGTTCTTCTGCCTTTGCTCGGGCGGTGTGTTGAGCACTTCGAACAAGTGCGAAAGTTGCGGGCCGAGATCGCTCCCGTCGGGCTTGGTCCGATTCTTGAGGAAGAGGCTGAACGCATCGCGCTCGAAAATACCGGTGTCCTCGGCGAACAGGCAGAAGAGAATCCGCACCAGGAACCGTTCCAGTTCGTGGCCCGAATAACCGCCGTCTTCTAAGGCGTCGTGCAGGGCGTCCATGTAGCCGACGGCCTGGATATTGATCGGATCCTGGTCCTCGTATTTATGCTGCTGGTAGCCCGCGATAAAGGCGAATTGATGGATATTCTCGTGCAGTTCGTCCAGTGGAAATTCGATCGTCTCCACGCGGTATTGGTCGAAGAGCGGCAGCTTCTTTTGCTCTTGCGGCTCCAAATCGTGCAGGGCGAAGCGGGCAAAGTCGGAAATGATCACGTAACGCGGAATCTCCGCCTCGCGCCCTTCTCGATGCAGATCGCGAATGTATTGAAAGGCTTGCGATTCGGCCTTTCCCAAATCCTTGCCGAAACTCTTGTGCTCGACCAGCAACATCCCCGGCCAGAAAAGATCGATAAAACCATATTGGCCGGAAATTTTTCTTACCGGTTCCTCGTAGATGGCGAACGTCCGGCGGTTCATGCCGAACACCCGAAAAAACTCGTTCCAAAATGTCTGTTTTTCCGCGCTTTCGCTCTTCGCGCCCGACCAATCGCGGGAGAACTGAATCGCATTCTGGCGGATTTCGTTCCAGGAAATGGGCATGGCGAAAGATTTAATTTTTTGTGTGCGATCGGCCCAACAGGCCAAAAAATCACCTCACCGCGAGGAGAACGGTTGGCCCGCTCTTTCATAGAATCATTGGGCCGAGACAATAATTTCTTCGCGATATCGCTAACCCCAGGCGATGCCTGGGGCTTTTGCGAACTGCCGGCCCTTTGGGCCGCAGCGACTTCCTGCCACTACCATAACCGTGCGGAAATCTTAACGCAAGGGCAGGAAAATCGGTTCATTCGCGCATCGAAAGCGGGGTAAGCCACTGCTCGAACAGCGCGGCGACGGCGTGCAAGCTAACGTCGGGCGTCCAGCGGCATTGGACGATGAGGCCGCCGCTGCCGTAATCGAGCGCGCGGCGGATCTTCAGCGCGCCTTGCTCGATCCGGCTCACGTCCGGCGCGCCGAGCGCGGCGAAATCGAGTTCGCCCCAGAAGGTCACGCGGCCGCGGTACTTTTTGGCGAGTTTTTCGGCGTCCAGCTTCTGGATTTGAGAGTGGACGGCATCGACGCCGATTTTGATCAGATCGCCGAAGATATCGACGATATTGCCTTGCGAGCTGAAGAAGGCGAACTTGTCTTTGGCGTGCAGGATATTGCAATAATCGCGGTAGAGGGGCTTGAACATTTCGCGCCACATTTCGGGCGCGGCGAGCAGCGAATCGTCGCCGCCCCAGTCGTCGCGGAACGCGACCCCATCGACTTCGCTGTTCGCCCAGATTTCCATTTCCCGGCAGGAAAAATCGTGCAACGCGCCGAGCAGGGACTTGATTTCCTTCGTGCCGCGGGCGAGATCCACCAGCGCGCGTTCGCCGCGGAGGAACCGCAGGCGGTCGAAGGGGCGCGTTTCGCTCTTCGCGAGCGCGAAGCGGTTGGTGGCTTCGCAGCTTTTATCGACTTTGGCGAAGCGGGCGGGATCGAGCAGTTCCAGCGGTGGATGGTAATCGGCGGCCTTGCCCGGCTCGGCCAGCGGCGAGTGCCGCAAGGTCGGCTCCGCCCCTTTCGCCGCGATTTCCCAGCCGCAGCCCCAAGCGTCGGTGAAGGTCCCGGCTTTGTAGGGTTTGCCCTGCGACCGCTTGCCGTGCGGCGGGGCGACCTCGGCCGGGACGATATCGTTCGGAAAGCGGATGCCGATTTCGGCAATCGCGTCGGCGTGGGTGCTTTCCATGCCGGGGGAGATCCATAAATCCCGCGGCAGGCGGGGGGTCGCTTCGTGGTTCAGCGTACGAATAACCAACTCGCGCGAAGTCATATTGAGGGGTGCTCGCTGGACGGGTTCACCTGAGGGAATTGCGAAGATTATACCATGCCGAAAACCGCGTCAACGGGGGTTTGGGGTCATATTTTCGGTAGGATCCCCACAATCGTTCTCCCTCTATGCCGGGGGTAAAAAAATAGCTTCGGAATCCTGGCGGGGGGATATTTGCAAGCTAAATATATTATGTGGGGGCTTTTTCCATGACGTTCCTCTATCCCCTTGGCGCCACCCATGATTTTCACGCGGAACAAAAAGCGGGCCGTGAGCAATTTCGTGCTGAAATTGGTGAACAATAATTGCCTCGACATTCGCCAACTGCAGGACGGCCCGCGCTCCGAGAACCGCGTCAACCTGACGGTGGTCGTGCTGGTCATTCCGTTGGAAAATAAAGAACTGGCGGCCGCCAAGGCGTTTCAAGCCGTCACCAAGGATTTCACCACAACCAGCGTCGCCATCGTCGTCGATGCTCCCCGGTCGGTTTCCGCCGCCATCCTCGCCTTCCGCTATGAAGGCGAAATGTACTATGCCCGGGCGAAAGCCAGGCACCACACCCCGTTGGGCGGCGGTTTCCATCAACTCGGCTTCCAGTTGGAAGAGATGGTTTCGCCCGCCGATTATCCGGGTCTTTCCCGAATGAGCTTCTAAGCGGCATTAGTTCGCCCCCGGCGAACACACCGGGGGCCAAGAAATTTCGTAAGCGTTCACAGGGGACAGTCCCGATTTTCGCGGCGCAGGAGATGATGGCGCCGTAAAAATGCTTAATCGCCGCGAAAATGGGACTATCCCCCTCGTGCCGCCAAGCTGCCCCCCGTGTATTCACGGGGAGCTAAATCATTATCGCAAATGGCGAAGGCGTGCTATTCTTCCTCGGCGACGAGCGGGGTTTTGATTTCCCGCAAGAGATGCAGGGTCAAATGGCTGTGCCTTCGACTGTAGAGGAAGTAAATCATCATGCCGATGGCCAGCCAAACCAGCAAACGCAGCCAGGTATCGAGCGGCAGAAAGAGCGTGATGGAGAAATTGACGATCATCCCCAACGGAGCGACGATCCAAATCAACGGACAACGGAACGGACGCTTCACGCCCGGACGCTGAATCCGCAGCATCAGCACCGCCGCGCAGACCATCACGAACGCCAAGAGCGTGCCGATGTTCACCATCTCTTCCAGCTTTTTGATGGGCGTGAACGCCGACGCCAGGCAGATCGCGATTCCCGTCACGATGGTGGCGATATGCGGCGTGCGGAACTTGGGATGCACGGTCCCGAAAACCTGGGGGAGCAATCCGTCGCGGGACATGGCCATGAAAATTCGCGCCTGGCTCAAAAACAGGACCAGCAGCACGCTCGTCATCCCCGCCAAGCCGCCCAAGGCGATGATCGCCGCCGCGCCGGGCGCGTTTTTTTGGCTGAAGGCGGTCGCGATCGGCGCATGCGTATCGATGGACGGATAAGGAATCATGCCGGTGATCACCAGCGCCACGGCCATGTAAAGCACGGTGCAGACCGTGAGCGAGGTCAAAATGCCGATGGGCACGTCGCGCTGCGGTTTTTTCGCTTCCTCGGCGTGGGTAGAAATGGAATCGAAGCCGATGAACGCGAAAAACACGATTGCCGCGCCCAGCATGATCCCCGAAAATCCATACGGCGCGAACGGCGAGCGCATCGCGTCGTCGATCGGCAGCAGCCATTGATTCAGGCCCAGCAATCCCAGGACTCCCCACGATTGCGCCGCCTTGCTCGCGCCGGCCTCGTGAATAGCGGGCATCAGCCGGGAAACGACCGACTTTTCCGCTTCCGTTTTCGGCAGGTTGTCCCGAACTTTTTTCTCGACCGCCACGACCGACTCCCGCGCTTGATCCGGCGAAATCTTTCCCGACTTTTGCAGCCGCTCCGCTTCCGCTTGGAAGAATTCCAAGCGATAGTTCGCCGCAAGTTGCTTGCGGAGCGAATCCAGTTTAAGCGGAGCAAGCTCCCGCGACCACTGAGACTTCAGTTCCGCTGCGGATTCCTGGAGTTCCTGCTTGCTTTTGCCCTTCATTTTCGCAACCTCGCGCGCCGCCGCCATCGCGGCGAAATCTTCTTTTCCCTGGGCGGCGATTTTCGTCTCTTCCGTTAATACCCGGTCACTATAGGGAATGGTATTCCAATTCGACGGATTGACGTAAAACCACCCCAATCCCAGCACGAAAAGCACCACGGTCAGCTTGACGAGCACCAGCACGGCGTTGGAACGAGCGCTTTCGCGGATCCCGATCACCAACACCGTCGTCACAAGAATCATGATCAACACCGAGGGCAAATTGAACCACGGCGTTCCGTCAAAACCCTCGACGGGCGTTAAGGGATCCGAAAGCACCTGCGGGGGAATCGAGAGCTTGTTGCCGCTGATGGCCAACAGAAAAGCGTTTAGGTATTTCGCCCACGCCGAGGCCACCGTCGCGCAACCCATCGCGTATTCCAGAATCAGGTCCCAGCCGATGATCCACGCGAAGACCTCGCCCAGGGTGGTATAAGCGTAGGTGTAGGCGCTGCCCGCCACGGGCGCCATTGCCGCGAACTCGGCGTAGCACAAGGCGGCGAACGCGCAACCCAGTCCGGCGATGGCAAAGGATACCACCACGGCCGGGCCGGCGTCCTCCGCGGCCGCTCGGCCGGTCATCACGAAAATCCCCGCCCCGATGATGCAGCCGATGCCCAGCGCGGTGAGCGATACCGGCCCCAGCACCCGATGCAAGCGATGTTCCCCGGCCATTTCGGCCAGCAGTTGTTCGAGGTCTTTTTTCGCGAAGATGTGTTTCCAACTCATGGGAACAGGGAGTAGGGGATAGGGGATAGGGGATGGGGGATAGGAGGTAGGGGATAGGGAGGACAGAGAGCAAGAACTCTTTCCTCGTTCCCGCACTCCAGCATTCCAAGAAATGCTGGTATTAAAAGTAGGGTGCGTGCTTGCACGCACGCGATATCGTTTGAAAATCCCTCGCGTGCAAGCACGCACCCTACGGTTTCATTCAAGGCATGGCCGCAAGGCCACCCCGCGCCAAGGCGGTCGTTTCACGCCGGCTCGCTCTCCGCCGTCTTCAGCGATAATGCGCCGCCGTTGAGGATGCTAATCCACCGCCGCACCGAATCGAGCGTGATGACGGTCGTCAATCCGAGCAGCACGACCGCCAAAATGCAGGCCAGGATCAATAAAAACCGCTTGATCGCATCGGGCTCTTCCATCCGCCACCACATGCGGATGCTCAGCACGCCCGCGGTAAAGGTCGTTACCAGCGCGAATACGAACGGCAGGAACGTGCAGAGCGCGTAAATCCGCTTCGGGGCATGCAGCAGCAAATAGGTCGTCCCCACGGCCAAGGCAATCGTGGCCAGCAACTGATTGGCGATGCCCAGCATCTTCCATAGCGTATCCAAATTGCCGATATACAGCAATCCCCCCCACAATCCGCAGACCACGACGCTCACGGTTACGTTGACGCTCCAACGCGGCTTGTTGCCGATCGTATATTCGGGCTTGAACTGCGCCAGCACTTCCTGAAACACGAACCGGGCGACGCGCGTGCCCGTCTCCAGCAGCGTGAGGATGAACAGCGCCTCGAACATGGTGACGAAGTGATACCAGTAGGCCATCATGGTCTTCATGCCGGGCATTTCGCGGAGGGCTTTATCCAAACCGCCGGCCAGCGCATCGCCCGCCCCTTGGACGCGCATCCAAGCATGGGCGAAGACCTTCGACATGCCGACGGCCAGCGTGACCGCGCCGCCGGTTCGGCCGGCCAGCTTCCCTTCGCCGGTGCCTTCCTGCAGGGCGTCGAATTCCTTGGCGTTAAGATCCCAATTCTTTTCGCCTGCTTTGTCGATTACGCCCTGGTATTTCGCTTGTTCCTGCACGGTATCTTGTGCGATATTGATCTTGAAATAATCGCCCGGCTCCAAGGCGCACGCGGCGATGAGCGCCGTCAATGCCACGAAGCCTTCGAGGATCATCGCCCCGTAGCCGATCGGGCGGATGTCCGATTCCTTGTTGATCATCTTCGGCGTGGTGCCCGACGCGATCAGCGCGTGAAAGCCCGACAGCGCCCCGCACATGATCACGATGCACACGAACGGCCACACCGAGCCGGTCACCACCGGCCCGCCGCCGGAGACAAACATGGTCGTGGCGGGCATTTTCAACTCCGGCTGCGCCAGAAATATCCCCGCCGCCAGCATGATAACCACGCCGACTTTCATGTACGAACTCAAATAATCCCTCGGGCACATCAGCACCCACACCGGCAAAATCGACGCGATCGCCGCGTAGATCGGCAGCATGATCGAGAGCGCGGGCTTGGAGAATACCAGAGACGGCCCCATCCAACTCGCTTGGAACGGCTGGCCGAGCAATACGCCCGCCATCACGATCAGAACTCCCAAGATCGATGCCTCGCCGACGCGCCCCGGCCGAATCTTGTACATCCAAGCCCCGGTCAGCAGGGCGGCCGGAATCGTTGCGAGAATGGTAAACATGCTCCACGAACTTTCGCTGAGCACGTTCACCACCACGATCGCCACGCTGGCCAAGATGGCGATCACGATGAACAGCGCGGCCACCGCCGTCGTCGCGCCCCCGACCGGCCCGATCAGCGAGCGGGCGATCTTCGGCAGCGTCAGCCCGTCGTTCCGCACCGAAGCCGTAAGCACCACGAAATCGTGGACCCCGCCGGCGATGCATGCGCCGATCACGATCCACGCGAAACCGGGAAAATAACCCCACTGGGATGCGAGAACCGGACCGATCAGCGGGCCGGGGCCGGCAATCGCCGCAAAATGGTGCCCGAACAGCACGAGACTCTTCGTCGGATGGTAATCCACGCCATCCTTGAGCCGATGGGCGGGAGTCGCCCGGCGGTCGTCCAACACCGCCACTTTCGCCGCTAAAAACGCCCCATAAAACCGATAGGCCACCAAAAAAGCCGCCAGCGCCGTGATGACCAGCCAGAGAGAGTTCATCGTGGGGGAGGGATTGGGGATTGGGGATTAGAAACGAGGGATAAGGAAGGGAAAATCGATTTCCAATCCCTAATCCCTTGGACTATTCATCATAGGGTATCGTCGAATTTCAAGCAACTGCCTCCATAGACGGAACCAACGGGGGGGCTATAATGGGCGAATAACATTGCAATTTGCAATTGCCAATTTGCAATCGAATTATTCGATCCCATTCCTCTGGAGTAATCAAATGCCCGAAAAAGTCATCATCATCGGCAGCGGACCGGCGGCTTGGACCGCGGCCATCTATGCCGCTCGCGCGAACTTAAAGCCCCTCGTCCTCGAAGGCGCGATCACCGAGGAGAACCGCCTGGCCAGCACCTTGCCGCTCGGCCAGCTCAACCTCACCACCGAGGTCGAGAACTTCCCCGGCTTTCCTTCCGGCGATATGACCGCCTACCTCGATAGCGCGATCGCCCCCGAAACCCGGCAGATGATGGCCCCGCACAAAAAAGAAGGCGTCTCCGGGCCGGAACTCATGGAACTCATGCGGCAGCAGGCCAAGAATTTCGGCACGCGGATCATCACCGAGGACGTGTTGGAGGTGAACTTCGATGTTCATCCGTTCCAACTTGCCGCTTCCGACGGGAAAACTTACGAAAGCCTCGCCGTGATCGTCGCCACCGGTGCCCGGGCGAACTACCTCGGCCTGCCCTCCGAAGAACAATTCAAGAACCGCGGCGTCTCGGCCTGCGCCGTGTGCGACGGCGCGCTCCCCCGTTTCCGCAACAAGCCGCTGGTGGTCATCGGCGGCGGCGATTCGGCCGTCGAGGAGGCCGATTACCTCTCGAAGTTTGGCAGCATCACCTATCTCGTCCACCGCCGCGACCAGCTCCGCGCGTCGAAGATCATGGCCGACCGCGCGAAGAACAATCCGAAAATCAAAATCCTCTGGAACCGCAACCTGGGCGAAGTCTTGGGCAACGACAAAACCGGCGTCACCGGCGCGCGGCTCACGAGCACCGTGGGCGAACCGGACCTCTCTGTCGAGGCCACCGGCGTCTTCCTGGCCATCGGCCACACGCCCAATACCGCCTTCCTCAAAGGCAAGCTCGAGCTAACCGACAAAAAGTACATCAAGTGGACCACCCCCGCCCGCACCTACACCAGCGTCGAAGGCGTCTTCGCCGCCGGCGACGTCTCCGACGACTACTACCGCCAAGCCGTCACCGCCGCCGCCTCCGGCTGCATGGCCGCGCTCGACGCCGAAAGGTGGCTCGCGGCGAAGGGGGAGTGATAAATGAAAACAATCATTAGCAAAGCAGCGATTGCAAGAAGAGCTTTCTGGGTTGAAGAAATCCGTAAATTAAGCGGCGTCTTTGGAGACGATTCCGACAGGCTTGAAAAAGAACTGGCTGCTGAAATCAAAACGTCCGGTATCCCAGCGATTTTGGGCCATTTGAGATTATGCGGAGACATTCCAGAGTCCTATGGACACGATACCAGCGAAGAAAAACTATACTCCAAATACACCGACTCCATTCTTTCACAAGCTTTTCGAGCGATTGGCCTTAAAAGCTCGGTAATAAAAGAAAGGGCCGATGCAGCGGATGTGGAGGCATTTGGAAAATTGTACAGTTTTGTAGCCGACGCTAAGGCGTTTCGATTAAGTCGAACGGCCAAAAACCAAAAAGATTTCAAGATTCAGGCGATGGACGGATGGAAGCGTGGAAAAACATTTGCGATGGTAGTATGTCCAATATACCAACTCCCCGCAAGGACAAGCCAGATTTACCAACAAGCGAGTGCTAGAAATGTATGTATTTTTACCTATTCGCACCTTGCACTGATAGTATCGTTCTCCCAAATTGAGGGCAAGGAATCCTCTGAAAAACTGATGCATGAGATATTCAAAGTAATTCCGGCGATCAATCCTTCTAAGGAGGCATCGGCGTATTGGTTGGCCGTCAATAAAACGATGCTTGGATTCTCGGATAAAATTGATCCGTTATGGAAAGAAGAAAAACAGGCTGCAATCGAGTCGATTGCAGCGGCTAAAGAAGAAGCATTGACCTATTTGGCCGATGAGCGCGCAAAAATAATGCAGATGAGCCATGAAGAGGCGCTGGATGAGTTGATTAGAGTACGAAAGCTCGAAAACCGAATTCACACAATCAAGTCGCTTACTTATAACCGGATTCTCGATGTAAGGTAGTTCAATGACCCAATATATCAACAAGATTATGAACATTGACGGCATCGCTGCAATACGCGATCTACCGGAAAGCTACGTTCATCTGATATTAAGCGATATACCATACGGTATAGGCGTAGATGATTGGGATGTGCTCCACGACAACAAGAATTCCGCCTTCTTGGGAACGAGTCCAGGACAAATTAAAGCGGGTGCGGTTTTTAAAAAACGAGGAAAACCGATCAATGGTTGGTCTGAAGCGGATCGCGAAATTCCCAAGCAATATTACGAATGGTGTTCAACGTGGGCTAAGGAATGGCTACGAGTTATCAAGCCGGGTAGTTCCGTTTTCATATTTGCCGGACGCAGGTTCTCTCACCGATGCATCACTGCTTTAGAAGATGCCGGCTTTAGTTTTAAAGATATGTTTGCATGGTTGCGCCAGCGCGCTCCTCATAGAGCTCAGCGCATCAGCATTGTTTTCGAGCGCCGTGGCGATATGAATAAATCCGCAGTATGGGAGGGTTGGCGCGTGGGAAATCTTCGTCCGACTTTCGAGCCGGTATTGTGGTTTACAAAACCCTATAAGATCGGCACAACGATTGCCGACAACGTGCTCAATCATGGTGTTGGCGCATTTAATGAAGAGGCATTCTTGAAATATGAAAAATCTCCGGACAATGTCTTGAATAGTGGATATATTCCGGGCGAATTAGGATTCCATCCGACGCAAAAGCCCATTAGACTTATGCAAGCCCTCATCGAACTGACAACTCAACAAGGGCAAATCGTGCTAGATCCTTTTTGCGGCAGCGGATCAACGCTGCTGGCTGCAAAACTCACGGGAAGAAATTATATCGGTTTTGAAATTAATAAGGAGTATGCGATAATAGCCGAAAAGCGACTTAAATATGAAAGTATTAAACAAATAAAGAATGAAAACATAAAGCAGGTTAAACTATTCGTTTGAATGAATAACTACGGACCACTCTCCACCAACATAATGCCCTCTAAAATCTCCATCGCTGCCACCCGCAAGGCCGAATCGGTCGGTCAAACTGTCGTCATTCAAGGTTGGGTCCGCACCCGGCGGGACTCGAAAGGCGGGTTTAGCTTTATCGAGCTGAACGACGGTTCGTGTTTCGGCAACATCCAGGTCATCGCCGAGGCCGCACTGCCGAACTACGAGTCGGAAGTGAAAAAACTGACCGTCGGCTCGAGCGTTCGCGTCGAGGGGGAAGTGCGGGCTTCGCCGGGCAAGGGACAGGCGACCGAAGTGCTGGCGAAAAACATCCTCGTTTATGGTATCGCCGACGCCGAGGCGTATCCGCTGCAAAAGAAGGGGCATTCGTTCGAGTTTCTGCGGACCATCGCCCATCTCAGGCCGCGGACGAACACCTTCGGCGCGATCGCCCGGGTGAGAAATTGCGTCTGCAACTCGATCCATCAGTATTTCCAGGAAGAAGGCTTTTTGTACCTGCACACGCCGATCATCACCGCCAGCGATTGCGAAGGGGCGGGGGCGATGTTCCAAGTCACCACGCTCCCGCTCGATAAACTGCCCACCGACGGCGCGAAGATCGATTACCATCTCGACTTTTTCAACAGACCGTCCTATCTGACCGTAAGCGGGCAGCTCGAAGGCGAGACTTACGCTTGCGGCGTGGGCAAAATCTACACCTTCGGCCCCACGTTCCGCGCGGAAAACTCGAACACGCCGCGGCACCTGGCCGAATTCTGGATGGTCGAGCCGGAAGCGGCGTTCAACGACATCTTCGACAACATGGATTTGGCTCAAGGACTATTAAAACGCATCTTCCGTGACGTGCTGGAAAAATGCCCGGAGGACATGCAGTTCTTTAGCGAACGGATCGACAAAACGGTGCTCGAAACGCTCAATCACATTTTGGAGAGCGAATTCCTCCACGTTTCCTACACCGAGGCGATCGCCATCCTCGAAAAATCGGGCGAGAAGTTCGAGTTCCCGGTCGCCTGGGGCAGCGATCTGCAATCGGAGCACGAACGGTTTCTCACCGAAAAGCACTTCAAATGCCCGGTGATCCTCTACGATTATCCGCGCACGATCAAGCCGTTCTACATGCGCTTGAACGACGACGAAAAGACGGTCCGCGCGATGGACGTGCTGGTGCCGAAGGTGGGCGAGATCATCGGCGGCAGCCAGCGCGAAGAACGGCTCGACGTGCTCGAAACGCGAATGGCCGAGCAGAAGCTCAATCCGGCCGACTACTGGTGGTACACCGACTTGCGCCGCTACGGCACGGTGCCGCACGCCGGTTTCGGATTAGGCGTCGAGCGGGTGCTGCTTTTCATCACCGGGATGGCCAACATCCGCGACGTCATCCCCTTCCCCCGCACGCCGGGGAATGCGGATTTTTGAGGCTATACAACATGTTACTGCTTCACTTTTAATTCTGATTGTGTTACAATTGAAGCATACAATCGAGGTGTTATCATGCGATTCGATCGAATATCTTCAAATCCCGAGCGAATGAACGGCCAGCCGTGCATTCGCAATATGCGGTTGACGGTGCGGCGGGTCGTCGAGGCGGTGGCGCTCTACACGGACCGTAAAGAACTGTTCCGCGAATATCCCGAGCTAGAAGAGGAAGACATCCGGCAGGCGCTGGAGTTCGCCGCCGCCATGCTCGACGACAAATCTTTGCCGCTGGCCGCAACGCCATGACCGATATCCAGAAAGATCGCAAGTCGGTAAAGTTGCTGCTCGATCAAGGCTTGCCCCGTTCGCTTGCTTCGCTCCTTCGAGATGCCGGTTTTGACGCTCTGCACGTAAGTGAAATACTGCTTTCCGAGGCCGCGGATGCGATAATCCTCGACTATGCGAGGGAAAATGATCGCACGATCATTGCGCACGATGCCGATTTTCATACGCTGATTGCCCTCTCGAATGCGACAAAACCTTCGGTGATCCGCATACGTATCGAAGGTATGAAAGCACCGGCGTTGTTCTCGTTGATTGAATTGATTCTCGATTCCTATCAGAAAGAAATCGTAAACGGCGCTTTGCTGTCCGTAAACGAGGATCGAGTTCGGATCCGATCGCTGCCAATCAGATAAACCATCTACCTCTGTTCCCGCAACTTCAAATTCATGGATTAGGCCGTTCACGCGCCGGAATGCGGATTTTTGAGCGGATTGCGGCATAAGACACGGTGCAGTTGGCGGGGGGAATGCTCGAAGTTTTTCGGCCGTTCGCGGTGCCAGCGGTCGTGGTCGGGCATGAGCGAGTCGCAGTAGGGCCAGGCGTCGAACGGATCGTAGCCCAGGGCGTTGACGAGCTTCTCGGAATTCATCGAGACGTTGCCCGCCCGCGGCGGAATCGGCGCGGCCTCGCGGCGCGGCACGCCGTGCAGGCAGTCGGGATCGTATCCGCCGACGCGGTTGATGACCTGCGCGATTTGATAGAGGGTCATCCGCCGCGGCCCGCCGGCGTGGAAGATGCCGCCGAGGTCGTTGCCGAGCATGGTTTCGTAGAGCAGGTTCATGCAGTCGGTGTAGGTCGGCGTGCGGATTTCGTCGATATACATGGTGGCGGGCCGGTTCTTCTTGAACCGCGAAGTGATCCAGTCGATCGCGCCGGCATGGCCGTTGGCGCTGATGCCCATCGGCAGCGAGATGCGCAGGATGGCGGCCGCCGGATCGGCCGCGAGCAAAACCTCTTCGCCGGCGACCATCGTCTTGCCATAGACGGTTACCGGATCGGTGGGATCGTCTTCCACATAGCCGCCGCATTCGCCGCCACCCATCCCGGAAAAGGGGACAGGTGCATTTTGTGCGCAGCACCCGGAGGGCGGGCACCAACCGAAGGTTGGTCGCGGCAAAATGCACCTGTCCCCTTTTCCGGGATTGCCGCAGGTTTTTTCGCCGGAAAACACCAGATCGCAGGAGAGATGCACCAGCCGCAATCCGCGGGGCACGGTCTGGGAGAGGAGATTTTCCAAGCCTTCGACGTTGATCCGCCAGGCGATTTCCGGCGCGACTTCGCACTGCTTCAACGCGCAATTGCCGGCGCAATCGAGCACGGAACGGAATCGATAGCGCGCGAACAGCCGGGCGAGGCCCGCGCGGTCCTCGGCATTGCAGGGGACCACGTCCGGCCCTTGAATCTTCTCGTTATCCGCCTGCCGAATGCCGATCACCTGCCCGGGATACTTTTCCCGAAAGTAGCGCCAGGCATTATAGCCCGGCACGCCGGCCAAGCCGGTGATCAAAAGCGGGAGCGGAACGGGATTTCGGGGATGAAGCTCGCGGATCATGGAGTTGGGCGGGGGGGAACTTCAAGGCGGGATGGCGGAGAAGCGAACAAAACGCCTATTATCGGCTTATTTTGCCCGCCACGCAAGCGCGAGTCGGCTCGATTCGAGCTTGTCCGAAATCGCCGATCACCGACTCGCTACACCCCTCCGGCAGGTTAGAATAATTCTAGTTAATCTCGTTTTGCCTCACAGCATCCATCTCTGGAAAAAAATTCTTGAATCCCTAAGTGCTTACAGGGCAGGGAGATGCGATGCAATATCGGAAAATGGTAAAAAAAATGGTTGACAGGCAGGAAAACTTGGGTAAATTATGGACTAGAAGCGGTGGCCTCCGTAGTGCCGCTGTGGTCGAATCTTTTATCAGAACTCGTAAAACCTTTGTGAGGCAGCGCTAGCCAAGTGCCGAATGCGAGTAAAATCGCTCATTGATCGCTAGAGTTATTGAATTCGGCGGTCCTTTTCACGGCTTGGCAAGGAGAGGCAATTGCAGGTTTCGTCCGGGCTTGTACCCCGGCGGTGCCGGTCTCATCGTCTCTCGTTTTCACGGGAAGTATCCATCGTGTCGGCGCGGCTTTTGTCCCGTGCCGTCGGGTGTTTTTTTACTACAAGGATTATAAACGGCCTAATGGGGCAGGACGCCTCCAATCAAGCATTTGCAAAAAACTACTTTCGTTTCCGAGGTGCAATTATGAGTAAGAGCAAGGGTGCATTGGCGTGCTTGGCGATGTTTTTCGCGTTAAATCTCGTTTCCGCGATGGCGTTCGGGGGCATCCTCGATTACGGCACCCCTTACACGGATGTTTCGAACGTTACGTGGAAGGGCACGAGTCCTTTCGCGCACGCTACTTCCGGTCTAACGGGAGAAATCGATTGGATTGTCTATGGGCCGGGACAGTTCCCCTACGGCGATTCGGGCTATACCCCGCCGGCGAGCGAGTACTCTTACGTGTATCAAATCAGGAATACTTCGGCGGCCGTCGCCATATCCGATTTAACGTTTTCCGTGCAACAAACGGTGGGACCGCCCGATTCGTTCATTTCGCCCGGTCGCGTCGTGGGCGATCTCGCCGCGTTCACCGATTACGTTTCGGGACCGGGAGGCTGGGTCGAATGGGGATTCAACCACATCAATGCGGGAAATTCGAGCGCGGGCTTGATCTATACGAGTCCCAAGGCGCCCGAGGTAACCTTGGATGGGAGAATCACTAATGGCGGTTCGTCGGTCGGCGGCATTCAACTTCCGGCGCCCGGCCCGAACGACATTCCCGAACCCGGCACACTTGCGCTATTATTCGCGGGTGGCGGATTTTTCGTATTGGCGCGGCGCATATCCCGCCGTTAGAATGGGTCTAGCTGGAAAACGGTTGCGAGTACGCCGAAAGGCATCATCGAGAAAATTACCAAGTGTTTGCATTGAGAGTTGCGACATTCGCGGCGCGATCATCGGGTGCGTGTATTTCGTGATTATTGGGCATTTTTTACGCAACGGAGCTTGCATCATGGCAACCTACGAAAAAAAACCGGGGCGGTTGATTGCGAGGCTTTCGGCATTGGCCGCGATGGCGTTCGTCGTAGCGTGTTCCACGCCGGCCCACGCCGTTCTGCTCGGCGCCGATACGGCCAATGCGATTCCCGGCTGGTACGGCACCAAGAGCGTCCAATACACCGAAGAATCCAACGGGAAATACGTTGACGGCAGCGTCGATTACGCCGTTTATGCTCCGGGGCAATTCAATTTGTCCTTTCCCGGCCAAGATCCCAGCAATGGAGCCCATTACGTTTATCGATACCAACTCTACAATAACGCGGGCACCAGCAGCGATTACATGAAGAAGCTGACCGTGGGATTGGTCGGCGTAACGCTATCGGCCAATTGCAAGTATATCGAGCCGGGACCGCTCTATCCGAGCGGCGGCATCGCGCCGCTGCAGCAGGCGGCGCTCATCGGTACGCCCAATCCCACTTCCGCCTCGTGGAGCTATAGTTCGTCCGCCGCAATCCAACCGGGCAATTACAGCAAGATGCTGATTTTTACCAGTCCATACGGCCCGACGGAACGGCTGGCGACGATCTATTCGCAAAGCACGGTTGCGCATTGGGTAGGACTCGGCGGCGAGCAATACAATTGGTGGGAAGGCCAGTTGCCCAGCCCCGTGCCCGAACCGGCTTCGTTGTGCGGTTTGCTCGCGTTCGGCGGGATTCTTCTCGTCTATCGCACGCTGCGGCGCAAATAGTGCATTCGAGTCTCTCTTCCCCGTTTCCTCGGAAAATCATTGAGATCGACGTATGAGTCCTCACCGTTGGGGGGCATTTGTTATATGCGCTTCGGCGTGGTTTGTCGGATCGGTTAATGAGGTTCAGGGAGCCCTTGGCGCGGGCAACGTCCTGGTTCTCTATAATCAAGCAAGCCCCGACGGCATCGCCATTGCCAACTATTACGCGCAGGCTCATCCCGGCGTTCGTTTGCTGGGATTAGCGAACGTTTCGACGCATGAGGATATCTCGGCGAGCGATTACCTGAATACGATCCGCCCGCAAATTCTTCCCGCCCTTTCGTCGTCCATCGACGTGATCGTAACGACGAAAGGTCTCCCGCTGCGGATTGCGAATTCCGCCACGGGTCCCGGCAGCTACACGGACCCCTTCAACGTTACCCGCTCGATATCGCTCGGGGCGTGGAAGCCCTACTCGAGCCTCGAAAGCGAATTGACGCGCATCGACACGATCAAAACCGTCAACCAAATGGGCGACAACAGCTACACGAGCGCCGTTGGGAAGCCCTACTTCGCCCAGCCCTCGTCCAATCCCTATTACCAATCCTCCTCGCGCACGAGCGCCGATTTCCACTACGCCGGTTACTACAATCCCTACTCGTATAACGGCAACGTGTACGGCGGAATGCGGCTGACCTCCCGCCTCGACGGATATACGGTCGAAGACGTCAAATCCTCGATCGATCGGGCGGCCAAGGCCGTCTTGCTTCCCGGAATCGGTCAAATCGTTGTCGATGACGATTCCTCACCGACTCTCATCGACCAGATGCCGGCGCTGCGGGATATTCTCGCCGCGAAAAGTCAACCTTGCGTTTACGACAATACTTCGAGCGCCGTGAAGACCGCACCCAATGCGGTGCTCGGCTACGTGAGCCACGGCGTGCATGCGGGATTACCCGCCGATTACGTTACCGGCCAACTGCAATTCGCCTTGGCGCCGGGCGCCGTTTTCGAATCCCACGAAAGTTTCAACGCCTTTAGTTTCCACCCGGGCGGAACCGCGATGGGACAAGGCCAACTCGCCCAGTGGCTGGCCGTCGGGGGAACGGTCGGCGTCGGGAACGTTCAAGAGCCGGGAGCGGGCGTGAATTTCGAGGCCAACGAGGATAAGATTTTCAAGATGCTGCTGGACGGCAAAACCTGGGCCGAAGCCGCCTGGAGTTCCATCCGGCAACTCTCTTACGTGAACACCGTCGTCGGCGATCCGCTGATGACCTGGAAGAAGATCGCCCCCGGCGACGTCAATATGGATGGTTTGGCGAATCAGTCGGACCTCGTCATCATGGCCAACTACTGGGGCGCCATCGGGCAATCGGGAGGGGCGATGTGGAATTACGGCGATTTGAACGGCGACGGCGTCGTCAATTTTTTCGACCGCGACCTCTTGCAAGCCAGCGGCGTGGACGTCGGTAGCTGGAATCCCCTGCCCACCGATCCGATTTTCATCCCGGAGCCTTCGACCGGCATCCTGTTGCTGCTCGGCGCCGCGGCCTGCGCCGCGGGAGGGCTGATTCGATTCGCCCGGAAAAGATAGAGCGGTTGCCGGCGGCGGTTGTGAGCGTTCACACCCCGGTGGGGACTGGTCCATTTTTCGGCGGGATAACGTATTTTGCGGACAAACGGTAGGCCGAAAACATGGACCTGCCCCCTTCCCGCGGCGCGAGGGGGACAGTCCCATTTTCGCGGCGATTAAGCACTTTTAGAGCACCATAATCTTTTGCGCCGCGAAAATCGGGACAGTCCCCTGTCGGTTGCCGGCGTCGGCTTATCGTTCCGCCTTTTCCTTCTCCCCGCCCTTGATGGAAAGTTCCACCGAGGCTTGCCCCACCTTCTGGCTCTTCAAATCCTCGATCGTCAACTGCAGCGTGTAGTTGCCGGGATTGATCCGCGGCGGCATGCGGAGCTGATAGCCGATGAAGAAATCGCGGCGCGGATTCTGGCAGTATTCCTCGGTGGTCGAGATCGCGCGATCGGCGATCCGCTGGCCGCTCTTGTCGAGAATCTGGTAACTGCTCCGCAGCGCGGTGTGATAGCCCTTCGCCGTCGATTCGATGCCGAAGTTTTCCACTTCGGCGTAGAGCAGCACTTCCTGTTCGGGCAGGAATTCGTATTTTTTGAACGGCGTATAGCAGCCGTAGCTCTGCACCACCGTGCAGAACGACAAATTGCGAACCGAGAGGGGCGCCATTTCGCCCAACCGCGCGTAGCCTTCGCCCAGGTGCTGCTTGGCCTCGGCGGCGCGGGACATGGCGTCGGGGGCGCGCGCGGTGTCCAGGAGCACCGTCAGCCCGTAAAGCTCCTTCGCCCAAAAATCCTGCAAGGCCGGCGGCGCGGCGGGGATCGGCTTGGCCGCCTCTTCGCGGCGGCCGGCCAGCGCGTAGAGCATCCGCAGGCGGGCTTGCCGCGCGAGTTCTTCGGCGGTCTTCGGCTTCTCGGGCGCGTCGGCCTCCATAGCCGCAATGGTCCGCTCGATGAGTTCCCGCCAATCGGCGTTTTGCGCCGTTGCCGCCGACGTCGGTTCTCCCACCGCTGCGTTCTTGGAGGACTTGGAAAGAACGTTTTCGGCGGGATCGATTTTCGCCGGTAGGTTTGCGGCAACCGGTTTCTCGTAAGAAACCGGCGATATTCGGTCTTCCGTTTCGAGCGATTTCGGATCGAGCGATTGGATGTCGCGCGGTTTGCCTAGAGGCGAATTCGCGTTGCCGTGCGTTTGTTTCGCCGCGAACGTTGCGGCGACGGCGGTTGCGGGAGCAACTTCCAAGAACTTCGCGGCATTCGCGCTTTCCTTGGGCATCGATTTGCGCCGGTACGCCACGGTGGCGCGGACTTGCTTCGTCAACAGCGGCCAGAGCGCGGGATCGGTCTGCCGGAGGTCTTCCAGGAGTTTGTGTTGTTCTTGCGGATCGAGCACGCCCAACTCCCGCACTTCGGCCATCACGTCCTGAAGCGATTGGGCGTCGGCCGGGGGATTGCCCGCCGCCGCGGTTGCTTCACCGACCGCCGATGGGGAAGTTTTTTGGACCGAGGGAGCGGCCTCCGCATGAGCGGCTCGGTTCGCGGCATTGGCCTTCGAGCCGTTTTTTTCAGCATCGGCCGCGTTCGTCGCGGGCGATTCGCTCTTGTGCGTTGCCCAGGGCGAGGCACGGCAGCCGCCGAGGACCGCGCCGCAAAGCAAGATCGAGAGTAGCCGCCGATTAACCATAATTTCCCACGACTGCCCGGAAAAGTCTCGCACCGATAAGCCCGTAGAATAGGGGGCGGATGATAAAGAAAAACGCGACGAATTGCAAGAGCGAAATGCCGTTAATCTAGGCGATGTGGGATGGATTCGCAGCCTCGTCTGCTATCAGAATGACAGGTTGGAAACCTGTCCTACGCCGGGGCGGCCAGGCGCACGATCAAGCGTTCCAGGATCAATCGGGGGGGCATGGCGCTGTCGCCTTTGAGGTCGAGATCGGCTTCGAGCAGCCATTCGTAGAGTTTCGCGCCGCGTCCGCGGCCCAGGCGGCGGAGTTGGATCGCGCTTTTTTGCAGCACGAAGGGTTTCATGCCGGCCCGCTGGAGGGCGTCGGGCAGAGCCGTTCGTCTGCCGGCGGCCTCGGCCAGGAGCATCAACCGCGTGGCGGCGGCAAATCGCCGCAGCGAGGCCGAGATTTGGGCCAAGATGCCGATCGGCTGCTCGCCGGAACTCAAGAGCCGATCGAGTTGCAGCATCGCTTCGCGGACTTTGCCGTCCAGGGCGAGGTCGAGCATCTCCCACGTGGTTTTCGCCCGCCAGCCGCCGACGTATTGCTTCACCATCCGCGGCTCGATGGATTCGCCGCCGGCAGCCAGGGCGAGTTTGGCGATTTCCTGATCCAGCAGCCCCAATTCCGGGCCGATGATTTCCACCAACTCATTAGCCGCCGCCGGCGCAAGGTTTGTCCGATGGAACTTTTTGGCCCAATCGACGAGCCACTTCGTAAGCTTCGCCGGGGCGGGCGTCGAGCAGTCGATCACCAGGCCTTCCGCCGCCACCGACTTATAGAGCCGGGTATTTGAAGGGAACGAAGCCAGTTCCAGCGCCAACACGCCGGTGCGGCTGGGTTTGGCCACGTAACCTTCCAATTCGCCGCGATAGCGGGTGACGAAGTCGTCGGCTTCCTCGACCAGCACCAGCCGCTGCCCGCCGCCGAACATGGCCACCGTGGAAAGGTTTTCCAACACGTCGCGCCACTCGGCCTTATCGCCATCGACGGCGGAGAAGGAGAAATCGCCCTCTTCGCCGCCGAGCACGGCCTCGCGCAGTTTCAGAATCGCCTGCCGCCGTAAAAAAGGCTCGTCGCCGTAAACGACGCAAACCGGCCGCGGCGGATTTTTTTCCGGACGATCCAAATATTCCAGGGCGTGCAGGGCTTTTGTGGCCATAAACGGAAGGATGAAGTATGAAGGATGAATGACTCACAATAATTCACCACGGAGACGCGGAGGACACGGAGAAAATTAAGGTCGGAGGTCGAAGCCCGAATGACGAAAGAATTCCGAAGGCCAAAACAAGAATTGCTTTTCGGATTTTATTCATTCGACCTTCTTTCGTCATTCGAGCTTCGGCTTTCGACATTTCACTCCGTGTCCTCCGCGTCTCCGTGGTGAGATATCCGGGCTAAGGCGCTGTCCGACAATAGACTACCGAATTCCTATGTAGCAGGCACACTCCGTGTGCCGTAATTCGCGGACGGCACACGGAGTGTGCCTACTACGATTCCGGCAACTTATTGTCGGGCAACGGCTAAGACCTCACTCCAACATGTCGGGATTGATGGGCGGTTTTTCGCCCGACGGGGGCGGCGTTTCCTGGGCGATGCGCCCTTCCGCGCGGTCCCTGTCCGAACCTTCTTCCAAATCGCCCACGACTTTTTGATACCACTCGACGGCGTGGCGGCGGATTTGTTCGCCGGCCGGCGGATAGTATTTTTCGGAAACCGCCCACCAGCCGTCGGCCACCGCCAGGCGCTCGGCCGCGGCATCGGGATTGGCCAATTCTTTTTCGGCCAAGGATTTGAGTTCATTATTGCCCGAAGCGGCCAACTTGGGCAGTCCCTCGCTCCAATTGCCCTTCATGAAACACAACCGTTTGCCGATTTTTTCGTTCTCGCCGGCCACGTCCGCCGGTTTCTTCGCGGAATTCGGCGGGGATTCTTTCGAGGTGGGACTCGGCGGAGGTGGCGGATTCTCCTTGGCAGGCTGCTCGGCGGTTTTTTTCGGAATGACCGCCGGCTGCCGCGGCGGCTTCTTCACCGTCTTCTGATTCATCATCGGCGGGAACAACTGCCTATCCACGGCGATATAAATGAACCATGCGGCAATCAGCAGGCCGATGCCCGAAACGATGAGCGTAACCACGGGTCCTTGCGAGCGGTTTTTCTTCCGCCGCGGCGGATGATAGGGGGCCGCGGCGGCGGATTGCGCGCCGGCGCGTCCCCGTTCGCCGGGCGGGAAAACGATAATCGGCGGCGCGGCGATCGTCGGCAACTCCACGGTGGGCGGGGCGGGCAAGTCCGGCGGCTGCATCTTCGCCCGCAACTGGGCGTCGTACTGCGCGCGTTTTTTCGGGTCCATCAGGCAGATTCGCGCGGCCGCCACTTCGTTGAGGATTTTTTGCGAGACGGCCGAATTCTTGCCGCCCTGAAACGTCCGCAGGTGGGCCATCTGCCGGTCGGCGGCGTTGGCGATGGCCTCGGCGTCGGTCTCGAACGGCGTCAGCCCCAGCAGCCGATAATAATTCGGCGGCTGCTCGTGCGGCGGAATGCCCAGCCATTTGCGATAGGGATTGAAGTCGTCCATGCTGCACCTTTTTCGCTCAAAATCCACGGTGAAGAAGAATTATTCCGTAGGTTATGCTTCAGCACCGTATCGTTGACCGGTTTGTGATGCTGAAGCATAACCTACGCCATTTTCATGGAAGTTGTCCGAATCGCCGGGGAAGGGAATGTCCCCGGCACGGGGAATGACGGAAATGGATTTTTTGTGTTCTCCTTGCCGCCGGAATTATTCCCGATTGCGCTATTATGCCCGTTTGCAGGGGAGGCGAAAAGAGCTCGTTTTTCGGCGTTTTTTGGCAATCGGGGATTTATTCCTTCCGGCTTAACAAGTGGATTTTAGGGTTTTTCGGGGTATTTGCGGGAGCAGGATGGCGAATTCCGTGGGAAAACGAGGTTTTTTGGGGCGAGTTTTTGCCGATTTGGATTTTAGGGGACAGGGTTCAGGGTTCAGGGGGATGGTGGAAGGGGGAAGTATGAATGATAAATGCTGAATGATGAATGACGGATGACGAACGGAGGGTGGTTGGTTTTCATTTTGGGAGAGGGGACAGGATACAGAGGACAGGGGGAGGGACTCGCAACGCGCAATTCTGTCTGTAATTATGTATATATAGGAGCGGGCGGCTTTTTTCAATAAAAAAGTGTCGGCTTGCCTCGCAAGGCGTTGCGGGACAGGGAGTTGGGACATAAAATAATTGGAGCGGTTTGGCGCGGTTTTGCGGAGGGAGCGGGGAAAAGCCGATTTGTTGACGCCTGTCCAGGTACGGTGTTGCTAGACCAGCCGGCGAGGGAACACGGTTAAAAACGCGGATCGCGAAAGCGCGAAAAGGCGAAAGCGTGAAAAGAGAATCGTTCATGGAAGCTCCGTTGTTCGTCGCAGATTGGCGCCCGGCGTTAGACGCATCGCACGCACTGTGGGACAAGCGAGCAGGGACACCCGGCACCTAACGCACTGGCAAAGCCAGTGCCACACATCCGACAAAAAGTACTCAGGGGAGATTGATTAAGATGAAGACAAAACACAAACTAACGTCTCTAAGTCAGCGTCCAAGGCCGAAGATATTCATAGGTTCTTCGACAGAAGGACTTGCGATAGCACGAGCATTGCAGTCTGCACTCTATTATGAGGCAGAGCCAATCGTCTGGAGTCAGGGCGTTTTTGGGCTCTCAGGTGGTACCCTCGAATCTCTTGTCAATGAATGCGACAGTTTTGACTTTGCGGTCTTCGTTCTTACCGCTGACGATCTAGTCCGAAGGCGAAAGCAACGCGGGAATGCTCCCCGTGATAATATCCTTTTTGAGTTAGGCTTGTTCATGGGGCGACTGGGGCGTGATCGAACATTCTTTGTCCACTGCAAAACAGATGAACTACTCTTACCGACAGATTTAGCGGGAGTAACTGCGGCAACTTATCTTCCACCAAGCAAACCGAGCTATATCCATGCTGCTCTCAGTGCAGCCACCTCACCGATACTTTCAGCCATACAAACGCTAGGTCCACGGGATACAGGGAGTTCCCATACGGACTCTATATCCAATGAACTCGACGCCCTTCGCATCCAAGTGGCTGAAATGCGAATTGCATTGTCGTCTTTTGCACGCTATGCTCAAGCACTGCCTTCCAGAGAAAGTCGAGGGGAGACGGCTTCAACAATAGGCAGTGACGGAAAATCGTCTGAAGTCTTGCTAGGGACGTGGAGAGGTGATTCAAGCGGCACTACTGCTTGGTGCATCAAAATAGGCGATCAGTTGCGTTGCCTCTATTCGTATGCGGATGATGGGGATGAAACCGGGGAATTGTATAACTGGAAGAGAACCGGAAATACGATTTTCAGTCAGTTCAGGTGGCTTAATGCGAAGGGAATACGGGGATACGCATGGTTTGAGATTGTCGGGGAGGATTTACTTCGCGGTGGATGGTGGTATGTTAGCGATGTCCCAAAACATCTAGTATCGAAATTGCCCCATGTACCAAACATGGTGCCTTGGGGATTGCGTAAAATCAGTAGGTCGGTCGCTGCAGGAGCGAAACGCCAAATATTGAAGTATTACAAACGGGGGCCAGATTCCGAGACTTGAAAAATCAATTATTTATCCAACCTGCGGCGGGGTGGCACTCTACGCCGTTATGAGCGTCATTTGATGTTCCAAGGCTTGCGCGATTAGAATCCGGTCAAATGGGTCGCGGTGCAAAGCGGGGAGTTGGGCCAACCGGCAAACGCTCACTTCATCTACGGGCAAAGTAGCGATTCGATGCCGCTCGCGCTGGGTGGGAAGATATTGCTCCGGTGATTGAGGCAACGGCAATTTGCCGATCTGATGTTTGATCATCGTTTCCCAAACGGAAACAACGCTCAAATAGACTTCATGGCCGGGATCTCGAATGGCGCTTCGCCAATTCGCAGGCAAATGCGGATCGTCGGCGATAAACCAGAGGAAAACATGCGTATCGAGAAGTAATTTCATCGGCCTTCGAAAGATTGCAGAATTTCGGGAGGCAGCGAGGCGTCAAAATCGTCCGGCACGACAAATTCGCCGGCACAAAGCCCCGCCGGCCGAAGCGAGGATTCGACGACCTCAATGGGCTTGATCTCCGCAACCGCCGTGTCGTCCAGAAAAACGACCACCGTCTCACCCGCTTGAATGCGCGTGAGGTAGGTCTGCCAATCGTTTTGAAGCGCTTCCGCACTAATGCGAATCATGAAACGACCTCGATACATGGGATACTCTATCTATATTTTCACTCGATCCCTGAATCTTGTCAAGTTCACCATGAATCCCGCTTTAATACACGAAGAACTCGCGTCAAACTTGCGGTCTAATGATTGTCGCCGGTTTTCGCCCGCCAATCGACCAGGTGGAGTTCGACGCTTTGGCGGCCTTTGAAGGTGTTGATGACGGGGCGGAAGGCGATGTCGATGGGGCCGTCGAGCGCGATCAGGTCGTCGATCCACTCGCCGCCGCCGAAGGCCACGGCCCGGAGGGTTACGCCGTATTGCGAGAGTTTCAGGGAGAGATGACTGCCGCCGCCGCCGATGGCCCGGGGTGGCTCGGCCAGCGCGACGTCGTTCGTGCAGAGCAGCGGGCGGGAATTCGACTGGCCGAAGGGCGCCAGCCGCTCGATTTGTTGGACGGCGTGGAGCGTGAAGGCGGAGAGGGGGAATTCGGCGTCGATCGCCAATTCGCCTTCGCGGGGCGCGTTGCCCAGTTCGGCGGCGACGGCCTCGCAAAACGCGCCGCGAAAGCCGGCAAGCTGGCGCTCTTCGATCTTCAGTCCGGCGGCGGCGGCATGTCCGCCGTGCGAGAGCAGGAACTCGTCGCAGGCCTCGAGGGCGGCGTGAAGGTTGAAGCCCGGCACGCTGCGGGCGGAGCCGATTCCCGGCCGAATGCCCAATTGATCCCAGGAGATGAGCACCACCGGCCGATGGAACTTCTCGGCCAGTCGGCCGGCGACGATGCCGATCACGCCGGGATGCCAGCCGCGCTCGGCCAGGACCAGAGCCGGCTCGGCGTCCAAATCGAACTGCTCCTTGGCTTGTTTCAAGGCGGCGAGTTGGATGCTCCGCTCCAAGGTCTGCCGCGATTCGTTGAGTTGGTTGATGTATTGGGCCAACTCCGCCGCGCGGTCGGGCTTGTCGGTAACGAGCAATTCGACCGCCAGTTGCGCTTGCCCCAAGCGGCCGGCGGCGTTCAATCGCGGACCGAGGGCGAAGGCGATGTCGTCGCTGGCCAGTTGCTTCTTGCCATCCAGTTTGGCCAGATTGATGAGCGCCGCCAGGCCGAGGGTGGGCATCCGCGCGAGGCTCAACATGCCGTGCCGCACGAGGACGCGGTTTTCGTCGATCAAGGGGACCATGTCGGCCACCGTGCCCAAGGCGGCCATGCCTACCGCTTGCACTAAAAACTCTTTCATGCGGTCGCCGACGCGCTTCGCGCCGCTGGCTTGCCGGCAGATCGCCCAGGCGAGTTTGAACGCCACGCCGGAGCCGCTCAAGCCGCCGAAGGGATACCCGCCGCCGGGGAGTCGGGGATGGACGATGGCCGCGGCATCGGGCAGTTCGGGGCCGAATTCGTGATGGTCGGTGACGATCGTTTCCATGCCCAACTCGCGGGCGAGCGCGGTCTCGGCCTTGCTACCGATCCCGCAATCGACGGAGATCAACAGGCCGAATTTTTCCGCCGCCTTCGCGCGGATCGCCTCGGAGTTCAATCCGTAGCCTTCTTCGACGCGGTGCGGAATGTAATAGCTCGCTTCGGCGCCCAGGAGCTTCAAGCATTGCCAGAGCAGCGCCGCGCCGGTGACTCCATCGACATCGTAATCGCCATAGACGCAAATCCGCTTGCGGTCGCGGATCGCCGCGTGGACGATTTCGGCGGCCTTCGCGCAGCCGGGGAGGAGTTCGGGATCGCGGAGATCGGAGAGTTTCGGATCGAGAAAGCCCTTGGCCGCCGCCGGCTCGGCCACGCCGCGGCAGAGCAGCAACTGCGCCACCACCGGCGGAATTCCGGCCGCCCGCTCCAGGGCCGTGATCCGCTCGGCGTCGTGCGCGTGAATCCGCCAGCGCTTGGCCATGAGAGTAGGGGATAGGGATTAGGGGATGGGGGATAGGGGCGAGAATCGGGGGATAACGGGCAAGAGCAAGATGGTTATTTGCTCGAATGTCCCAAGATCGATCTGCCGTCCTATCCCCTAATCCCTATCCCCCATCCCCTATCTTACTTCTTCTTTTCGGTATGGTCGGTGTGTTTGCGGAGCCGGGGGCAGTATTTCTTGATATTCAACTTTTCGCCGCCGGGCTTGCGGCGCAAGGTGTAGTTGTAATCGCCGGTCTCTTTGCACACCAGAAAGACGACCTCCGCTTTTTTCTTGCTCTTCGCCATCGATTTTTACTCCAACGGTATGTTCAGGGATCGGGCCTCGCCAGGGCGAGGATTTTTGGTATCGGGAATTTCAAACCAATCATTGTATCAAAGCGATGAGTTTTTGGAAGCCGCTCGAGCCGGTTTTCCAGGAGAACTGCAAAGTCCCGACACGAAGGGGACAGGTCCATGTTTTCGGACGACCGTTTTCCGACAAAATGAGTCTTTTCGCCGAAAAATGGACTAGTCCCCGGACTTTGCAGTTCTCCTGGCCGGTTTTCCTCGCATATTCTACGTTTTATTCAACGATTTTCAGCCATTCGATGGGTTTATCCTCTCGATTAGTGGTTCGATAACGGTAAAAAGACAGGTTTTTGGGATGGAAATTGTACTGCCATCCCTGGGGCGATAGTACAACTATCGCCCCAACATGAACATGTCAAATTGTTTGTGTCGGACCACTAGTTTGGATCGAGAGTTGCTCGAGCGGGGCGTTTCCGATAGGCAATGATGATGCCGGCGACAACGAGGGCGAAGCCCCCCCCGGCGGCAATGCCCAGGAAAATCAGGTGCATATTACTTACTTCATGTAAACCCTCGAGATGCCGATCGATGCGCTCCTTGCGCGGATTGATGCCGACCTGCTTGAAATACATCCACGTTTCCCAGGTTTCCACGGGCGACATTTTCTGGAATTGCGCGCGAATTTGGTCGGGCGTCATCCGCGAGTAGGGATTGTCGTGACCGAATTTCAGCACGAAAACCCCCAGCACCGCCACGCTTGCCAAAATCACGATCCCGGTTAAAAGAAGGCCGTGGCCCATGCCCCAAACGGCGGGTTTTTTTTGATCGCCACTGGAGATTGCCACCGTTTCCAGCTTTTTCAGTTCCAACAGCCGCGGAATTTCCAACTTGAGACCGCACTCGCAGGAAATCGCCTCGCCCGCCTGGCGGATTTCGACGCGCGTTTTACGGCCGCAAGAACAGGGCACTAAATACTGCATGGGCACGTGCGTTCCTCCATATTCCCAGTGCAGGAGAACTGCAAAGTCCCGACACGAAGGGGACAGGTCCATGTTTTCGGGCGACCGTTTTCCGACAAAATGAGTCTTTTCGCCGAAAAATGGACCAGTCCCCGGACTTTGCAGTTCTCCATATTCCCAGTGTACCCTATCGGAAAATTTTTGAGGAGGTTGGGGCAATTCTCGAACGTGATTCACGCATTTTTTCACGTTTGAAGTGATCGATTTGTGTATGAATGCGATCGCAGGCAATCAAGTTGTGTATATTGTGCAGATTATCTATATTAACATTAAGATAGTTTTCAGCAATGAATTCTAACAGAAATTCAATAAAAAATGGTTGCCCGAGAATAAATTTCTGGACATTGGCCGGTAATCGATTAAAATTATGTTTGCTCGACATTTTAGCGATGGCAGTCTGCGCATCTAGGCCTGTGGGCGTACGGGGCTTTCCGATTCGTCGCTTCGACGAATTCGCGGAAAGCGGTCCCGAATAAATCGCTGCTGCCGTCCGCACCTGAAGTCCCGAAAAGCGAGGACGGATTTGATAGACTGCGCGGTCATTGGCGCGACCTGGCTCCCCGGGAGAGTTTTAGCCCGCATTATTCATAAAAGCGATTTGTAGAAGCGGCATCTTGCCGCTTTTGCCTAAATGCGGCAGGATGCCGCATCTACAATGTTTATGAATAATCCCGGTGAGTTTCATTGCCGACCGTTTGCGGTAAACGTCATGGCGCGTCGCACGCGGTGGGAAACCGAGCGCATGACGGCTGAATCGAAATCCGATTTTTATCGATTTTCCCGAAACTTCGATACCGAAAAAACGCGAAGTTTTTCGGCTTGGAGGCATGGGAGGGAAATCGGCGGTCGCAACGAGCGCCGCGACGGGGGACTTTGGGTTGTTTGTCGCGTTGAAAACGCACGCACATTCTTTTCGCAGGCCGTAGTCTTTGCCAAATGGCAAATCCCCGGCGGCGGCGGCGAAAAAGGTGGTAGAATTGCGTGGTTTTCCGCCGAATCGCGCGGATTGTTTCGTGGAGTTTCCTCGTTGAGAGGAGAATTCCCCCGGCGTAGGGAAAACCGAAAAGGCACCCACTACCGACGACTCATGCGAGGAGTATGACTTTGTACGATGCACTATTGGACGAAATCGACGACGAACCCTTGGCCCGGACCGAGGACACCCTCGATCTGGTCGATGAGGACGTGGACGTTCTGGACGATGAAGCGGACCTCGACGTGACGGTTCTCGAGGACGAAGCGGACCGCGATTCCGATCTCGACGTGAACGCCGACGAATTGTTGGCCGAGATCGAGGAGGGCGATTCGTGGTCCGACGATCCGGTTCGCATGTATTTAACGCAGATGGGCGAGATTCCCTTGCTTTCGCGGCAGGAGGAAGTGAAACTGGCGAAGCAGATCGAGCTTACCCGCGCGCATTTCCGTCGCCGGGTCCTGGAGTGCGATTACGTGATGCAGATCGCCTTCAAGGTGCTGCGGCGGGTCGAACAGGGCGAATTGCCCTTCGACCGCACGGTGCAGGTATCGGTGACGGACCAGCTCGAAAAGCACCAGATTCTCGGCCGCTTGCCGCACAATCTGCGCACGCTGGAGACCCTGCTCAAGCGGAACCGCCGCGACTTCAATCTGGCGACCGGCAAATCGCATCCGTCGGCGCAGCGCCGCAGCGCGTGGCGGCGCCTGGGCCGCCGCCGCCGCCGCGCCGTGCGGCTGGTCGAGGAGCTCGGTCTGCGCACGCAGCGGATCGAGCCGATGATCAAGACGCTCGACGAATTCAGCCGTCGCGTCGATGAGTTGCGGCTGCGGATCCGCGAGCACGTCAAGGCCAAGGGGCCGCTGAAGGAGCGCGAGCCGTGGATTTCGGAGTACCGCAACATCTTGCGGAATACGCAGGAATCGCCGACCAGCCTGCGGAACCGCGTCCACGATTTGAAGGATATTTACCGCCACTACCAAACCGCCAAGCGGGGATTGTCGGAAGGAAACCTCCGCCTGGTGGTGTCGATCGCCAAGAAGTACCGCAACCGCGGCTTGAGCTTCCTGGATTTGATTCAGGAGGGCAACGCCGGGCTGATGCGCGCGGTCGATAAGTTCGAGTATCGCCGCGGGTTCAAGTTCTGCACCTACGCCACGTGGTGGATTCGGCAGGCGATCACCCGCGCGGTGGCCGACCAGAGCCGCACGATCCGCATTCCGGTGCACATGGTGGAGACGATGTCCCGCGTGCGCAACGTATCGCGCAAGCTTTTGCAGCACCTGGGCCGCGAGCCGTCGCTGGAGGAGACCGCGAACGCCAGCGAGACGATGGTCGAGGAGGCCCGCCGCGTGCTGGCCATGAGCCGCTACCCGATCAGCCTCGACCGGCCGGTGGGCAACAGCGAAGACAGCCATTTTGGCGATTTGCTGCCCGACGGCGGCGCGAAGAATCCGGCGATCGGCGCGACGCAAGGCATGTTGCGGCATCGCATCAACAAGGTGTTGAAGACGTTGAGCTACCGGGAGCGGGAGATCATCAAGCTCCGCTACGGGCTGGGCGACGGCTACAGCTACACGCTGGAGGAAGTGGGGCACATTTTCAAGGTGACCCGCGAGCGCATCCGCCAGATCGAGGCCAAGGCGGTCCGCAAGCTGCAGCAGCCGTGCCGCAGCCAGGAGTTGGTCGGATTTTTGGATTGACGCTGAATGCTCATGCGATATAACTAGGGGATGGCAACTATTTGCCATCCCCGTTTGTTTTCTTGCCATTCGATAAGTTCAAAGGAAGATGATTTGATATACGAGGAACTCGACTTCAAAATCCCCGAGCAGTGCGCCGATTACGACGAATGCTCTGCTTTCGTCGCGACCGCGATCGAAGACATCATGAAGGAAGCGATCGATTCGGGTCGAAATAAAATCATTATCAACACGAATCTCAAGTTGGGGCTTCCGATGGAAAACATCAACAAGATTGCCGGCCCTTTTGTAGAGGCATGGGCGGTCGAAGCATTTCACAACGTACTTGAGGACAAGAATAACCGTTATTCCTTAATCAATGTCGAAGCGAAAGAACGGCTTTACATGGCGGATATCATTCTCCAGTTCAAGAAAGAACGCAAGAGAGAAATCGGCGTAACCGCCGAGGTGGACGTCAAAGCCACCGCCGAAGACATCGCCTCGAGCGGCAAGTCGCCAAATATAACGTCTTTTAAAAGAATACGAACGGCTTACGTCGAGGATCCCGATTACATTTTCATGATTCTTTCATTAAAGCACAAAGTCTATTCCACGAAGAATGCGACGACCGAGTTGATGGACGGCATCATGGAAGTCGTCGCATATAACGCCTACGACCTCAAGTATTTGTCGGACTCGGATTTGAGTTATAATCCCGCGTTAGGCAGCGGCCAACTTCAGGTCCGCGATATTCATTATGTGACGATCGCCAAGCGCACCACCTGGGAATTTTGCCGCTTGCTCGACCGCAAATTCATCCATTCGAAAAAAGGCTTTGAGGGATGGTTGCTTTTGGCCCGACAAAACGGCTGGATAAAAACGAATGAATAATATCGACGTCATCGTCGGCGACGCGCTCGTCGAACTGGGAAAAATCGACTCGGATTCCGTCGATTTGATCGTCGCCGACCCGCCCTACAATCTCGGCAAAGACTACGGCAATAACCACGACGTTCGCGGAGTTGACGAATATCTGGTTTTTTCCCGCAAATGGCTTCGAGAGGCGCATCGCATACTTCGTCCTACGGGAACGATCTATGTATTCATGGGATTCCGCTTCATCTCGCATCTCTACGACATATTGGATCGGGAACTCGGCATGTTCTTCAACAGTTGGATCGTTTGGCATTACACTCAGGGCATGGGCAAAACCAGAGGATTCAGTCCAAGACACGACGATATTCTTATGTTCACAAAATCCACGCGGTTTAAATTCTTTTTGGATAACGTACGCGTTCCTCAAAAATTTTACCGGGAGCGAAATAATATGCGGGGCGCCAATCCCGGAGACGTATGGACATTTTCTCACGTCCATTATTGTAATGAGAACCGACAAAACCACCCCACCCAAAAGCCGGAAGGGTTAGTCGAACGAATGGTTCTCGCTTCCACGGATGAAAACGATCTCGTCGTCGATCCATTTGCCGGGAGCGGCACTACGCTGCGCGTTTGCCAGCAAATTGCACGAAGAGCGATTGGGATCGAGATTAATCCGGAATATGCGGAGATGACAAGACGTCGCTTAAGCGTTGAATTTCTCGGCTTCGATAGCATCGACCCTCGAATGGAGCGCGTGCCATGCGATCTTAGGAATCCCGAAACCAGGCGCGAGTATTTGGAAAATCACAAGACGTGGTTTTTGACGCGGCATGAAAATGCGATCAATAATTTCGACGAGGCCGTGGAAACATCTTATGGCCGCCAAATCGGTACTTCCCAAGAACAACTTCGGTTTTTGGAGGATGAATGAAACTCGCATTCCGGTAGTGGACAATGCTTTCAAGATTGACGGCAAACCCGCGAATTCGCCGCATCGGCCGATGTTGAAAGGATTGCCCAGGCCGGTCCTGCCCGCCGGGAAGCGCGCAGGCTCGATCCGCGCCGCGTTTTTTCCGTCGGTCGAGGCCGCGATGGAGTTTCCTCGAAGGCCAATTCCCGCTAAACCGCATTATTCATAAAAGCGATTCGTGGAAGCGGATCTTGCCGCTTTTGCCTAAAATGCGGCAGGATGCCGCATCTACGATGTTTAAGAATAATCCCGGCGATGGCATCGCGGTTTTTCCGCCGGGCTTGGCGAAGATTGCCTTTCAGGCGCGCCGGCGGAATCGCACGAGGACGAAGCCGCCGAGGACGCCGGCCAGGCTTAAAAGCGCCAAAGCGCCGGGTTCGGGCACGGCGGTTTGGGCCGGTCCGCCGACCGTCAAGGCGTTGGCAACCAGCGCGGGGGCGGTCAAGACGGCGCCGCCGTGGACATTCACGTTTGCAGGCGGCACATTCAGCGCGCCCAGGAGGATCAGTTCGCCGCCGTTGACGGTGGTTTCGCCCGCGTAAGCGGCGCTTTGAGTAAGAATCAAATTCCCCGCGCCGCTTTTGATGAGGTTCCCGGTTCCGCCGACGATGCCGCTCAGCGTGAGGGTGGAACCGGTGGCGACATTCACCTCGGTGGGGGCATTCAGCACGATCGGCACGGCGATCTCGTGGCTGCCCGAGGCGACTTCGATCCGATTGGTTCCCAAATAGCCCGGCGAAAGCGAAAGCGTGGCGGCGCCGGCGATTTTATAATGGGCGGCACTATCGAAGAGCAGCTTACCCACGGTGGCGGCGCCATTCAGGGACACAACGGCTCCCGGATTGATGGAATTCGTGAACCTGGCGGTAACGCCGGCCCCGTTGGGCGACCATTTTGCCGACCAATTGGCGTCTAGCGACCAGGCGCCGCCGTTGGCCTGATTCCAGGTGAAATCGGCCGGCGCGACGGTGAACCAATCGACCGTCCCCACGCTCGTGCCGGCGTAATACTGCAAGAAGGGAAACGCCTCCATGCCGATATCGTTGACGCTGAATGATTTGCCGTTCGTCAGCGAGGCGAAGGTCCGGCGGTTGGACGTATAGTTGCCGACGTCGGTCGAGGCGATGAATCCATTGGCGTCGAAAGTGAGTTTCAGCGTGATGGGGCCTCCGCCGTATCCGGCGAGCGTCGTCAGCACGTCTTGTTTGAATCCACCGCCGTGATCGGTGTTCAGGATGAGTTGGCCGTCGGACTTCACTTGCAGGCCGAAGTGGTGCGTGCGGGTGTAGGGATCGTCGGTGAAGAACATGCCCAGGTAGCCGCCGCCGCCGACGCTTTTGATCCTGATCGTGGCGGTGATGGGCACGGATTTCGGATCGAAGGTCGAACCGCCGACGATCGACTTCACGCCGCCGCCGCTGGAAAACTGCGCTTCGGCGCCGGTGCCGGAAATGACCACCGGGGGCGACGTGCCGTTCGTGGGATCGTATCGCCATCCGGACGGCGGTCCCGCGGAAGCGACGTTGAATTGTTCGTTGATCGCGGGCGCGGTGGGCTTGGGGGGTGAAATGCCCAGCGCCGGATCGATCACGTTATACACGGCGTTCGACGAGATCTGGTGTTGATTGACCGTAGTGTCCAAATAGTAGTCCCACGAGCCGGCGCCGGTGGCCGCCACGGCGTTTTTCACGTTGTCGGCGTAGGTTTGCCCGGAGATGCCGTAAAAGCAGCAGGAATCGTAGCGGTTGTTGAGTTGGATTTGCTTTCGGCCCGCGCCATAGCCGGAGAGCGCGTAGAGGTCCAGGTAACCGGCGCGATCGACGTACATCGCGGGCAAATCCTGCTCGGCGTCGTCGTTGTAGCCGTAGCCCTGGGCGGCGGCGTAGGCGTCGCGGACGGTCAAGGGGAGCGATCCCGCCACGGGCACGCTCAACTTGATTCGCGCGTCGATGGCCGGCGCCAGGGTGGTCGTCCAGCCGCCGCCGGAGAGGCCGAACATCGAGATATCGGCGTAATTGGGCGTTTGCTGGACGAACTTGTTGATGCCCTGCACCACCGGCTCCAAAAAGAACCGCAAGGAACTGCCGCCTTGTCCTTCCAGCGTGGAAACCATCGCGTTGTGGTTGCTCAGGGTGACCGTGCCCGACGGCAGATTGAACGTAGTTTGCGTGTTCCAGCCCATCAGCGGCATCTGCATTTGCAGGACGGTGAAGCCGTTTTTCAGCAAGTGGTCGGTGAGCGTGCCGGTGCCGAGGTTGAAGCGGCCGCTGAAGCCGACGTGGCCGTGATGGACGATGGCCAGGCGGTTGGCGTTGGCGGTATTGACGGGGCGCAAAAGGTACATCGAAGTGCTGTAGCCGAAGTCGATGTTCGCCTGCCACTTCTCGGCGGCGGCGATGTTCGCGACGTCCAGCGTTTTGAGGTCGGCCGGCAGCGTGCCGCCGCCCGAATAGACGACCGTGCTGGTCGGCAGCTTGTTGACGGGCAAGCCCGCGCCGCCCCACAGGTAATTGACGGTGTTTTGCCGCACCGCGTCCGCTTCGGCCGCCGAATGGACGTGGATTTCGGCGTTGGAATCCCATCCGGCCAAGAGCGGGGGCATGTCGTTATAGATGTCGAAGGCCAGCGCGGGGGCGAGGCAAAACGCCGCGGCCAGCGCCGCCAAGACGGCCGCGGAAAGCGGGAAACCGGCGTAGCGAGATTTCATAACGAGTCTCCGATCGGTAAAAAAATCGGTAAGCGTTCACGCCTCGGGCGGGGACTGGTCCATTTTTCGGCGTGGAATCGTATTTTGTGGACAAACGATAGGCCGAAAACATGGACCTGTCCCCTTCCCGCGGCGCAAGGGGGACAGTCCCATTTTCGCGGCGATTATGCACTTTTACGGCACCATCATCTTTTGCGCCGCGGAAATCGGGACAGTCCCCGTGAACGGTTACAAAAATCGAGTAGGGCGATCACATTCCTTCGATCGCAACTTTCTCCGTTTTATTCGCGGCCAGCATTTGGCGGTATTGCGTGGGATTCATCCCGGTGAGTTGCGAAAAGACCAAGCGCATGCGGTCGGGCGTGGCAAAACCGCATTCCTTGGCGATGGTTTGCATTTTCTTTCGCGGCACGGCCGCCAGCAAGTCCTTGACTTTTTCCACGCGCAGGCGGCAGAGATAATCGTGCGGCGAACACCCCAAATGGCCGCGGAAGAGTTTCTCCAAAAGACGCCGCGAGATGGGAACCTGCTTGAGAACGTACTCGACGGTCAGGTTCTTGCTCAAGTTGTCGTGCATGTAGCGGGCGACCGTGCTGACGTGCGCGTTGTCCACGGCGATCGTATCGGTGGAGCGGCGGACCACCACGCCGTCGGGCGGCACGAGGATTTCCAGCGACTCCGGCCGCTTGCCGGCCATCAATTGGTCGAGCATTTTCGCCGCTTCGTATCCGGTGCGCCAGGGATTGCGGGAAATGCTGCTCAAGGTGGGCTGGCAATTTTCGCAGACGATGGTGTTGTTATCGACGCCGATAATGGCGACTTCGTGGGGGATATTCAGCTTCAGGAAGTGGCACTCTTCCAGCATCACGCGCGCGCGGTAGTCGTGGACCGCCATGATGCCCACCGGCTTTTTCAGCGATTTCAGCCAGCGGTCCAAGGGCTTGAGCCGCTTTTGCCAGGAGATCGGGGATTCGGGATGCGGGGCTTCTTCGAAGAAGGAACATTCGATTCCGGCCTCTTTGGCGCGGGCTTCGAATCCCCGTCGGCGGAGCAAGGCGTACCAGGTGTTTTGCAGGCCGTAAAACGCCAGATGGCGAAATCCGCACGAGAGCAGATGCGTGGCGGCGAGCCGGCCGATGGCCGATTGATCGGACATCACTCGCGGAAGGCCCGGATTCTCCAAGGTTCCGCTCACGCTCACCACGGGGATGCCCAACTCTTGGGCGTCGCGGCATTCGGCGGGATCGGTAATCAGCGACACCACGCCGTCGCCCGGCCAGCCATTCAGTTCGCGGATGGTGAGGCTCAACTCCTGGGAACTGCTCAAGGTCGGGGGACTGGTAAACAGGTTCCAGCCGCCGTGCTCCTGCGAATACGACACGATCCCGCGGACGCAATGCGCCATCCAGGGCACGGCGATCGGAAACGTCAAGGCAACTCGTTTGATGTTCTTATGCGGGGGCATCGAATGGTCCCTGGGCACGCCCCGCGGCGCGCGAATAAACGAGCCGCAACTTCACGATTTGTAACCGTTCACTGGGGACTGTCCCGATTTTCGCGGCACAAAAGATGATGGTGCCGTAAAAATGCTCAATCGCCGCGAAAATGGGACTGTCCCCCTCGCGCCGCGGGAAGGGGACAGGTCCATGTTTTCGGCCTGCCGTTTGTCCGCAAAATACGTCATTTCGCCGAAAAATGGACCAGTCCCCGACCAGGGTGTGAACGCTTACCACGATTTTATTCTAGCAACCGCGGTTCGAAATTGATAGTTTTTCCCATGGCAGAAGATTCCGGCATCGCTTGCGTTCGCAAGTTGGGATGCCGATCACCAGCCGCAATTTTCCCGTCCGAGAGGCGGTTTTCAAAAACCGGCAGACGACGATCCACCTATCGGAGGGATTCGCATATCGACGTATTTTTGCGCAAACGACTTCTAGAAACCAATCCCATCTTGAAGGTTTAATGGAAGAATGAGGCGATACGAAATATCGAATTCGACTCCCCTGCCTTACGATGTAGGAACTCGCTAAGGTGTTGCCCGACAATAAGTTGCCGGAATCGTAGTAGGCACACTCCGTGTGCCGTCCACGAATTACGGCACACGGAGTGTGCCTACTACATTGGAATTCGGTGGTTTATTGTCGGACAGCGCCTAAGGATACGCTATTGCCGGGGGCGATTTTCCCGAAATCGCTTTCCGGGCGGTTCTCGCGCCTCCTTGAAACGACACTTTGAACTTTGCAACCCTACAGGAGAAGCTTGCGTAAAGATTGAGCTCCTCGTTTGTCGAATGCACGTCTCTTTCGGATCCCGAAAATCCACGGTTTATTTCGGGCGGGAAAAATTCCACCGCGTCGCGAGCGATTATTCCCGGTAATCGTTCCCGCTCGTCGAATTTCCCTCCCTTGAAATGAAGCCGCGGTTTTTTCGGCGAATGCGCGCGATCGCGCGGAATCTCGGACGAGGCATTAGCGGAAGCGTTTATTATTTTCTTGCGCCACTTTCAAAAGGACGAATTTTTTATGAGACTATTTTTCAGATGCGTTGCGTTTATGGCGACAGCGAGCACGTTCGCCGCGGCGCCGCTGCAAGCCGCGCTTACCGATCGTTATTGGAACAATACCGGCACGACCGGCGATTTCAACGACGGCGCCAACTGGGATATCGACTCCCCGCCTGCGGGAACCGGCGTTCTAGTAACCGGCGACACCGCCTACGTCAACAACGGCGGCACGGCGAATATCGCGGCCGACGTTACTCCGGTCCTGCAATGGCTCTATATCGGCCAGGGCGCTTCGACGACCGGAACGGTCAAACAGACCGCCGGGGCCATTACCATTAACGGCAGTATTCGCTCCATCGGCGGCGGCGGCGGGACCGGAACCTACCTCATGGAAGGCGGTTCGCTGACCGCGACCGCCCTCGGCACCGATGCCTTGGTATATCCCGACTACACCAATCCGTTCTGGGGCATCGGCACGGGAACGGGCAGCGTCGGCGCGATGACCATGAAGAACGCCGCCGTCGTCAATTCGACGGGCGGCGTGCGCATCGGCGACACGGGCGGAACGGGCACTTTCGACATGTACAACACTTCCGTCTTGAATCAGTCCGGCCACTTTTTCATCAGTCAAGGCACCGCCGGCGTCGGCACCATGACCCTGCACGATTCCGCGCAGGTCATCACCACCACCCATGCCCATTACGGCGGATACACCCTCGTCGGACAATCCGGCGGCAGCGTGGGAATCCTGAACGTCCTCGATTCCGCGAAATGGACGACCGGCACCGGCGGGAACTTCTACGTCGGACGCGCCGCTTCCACCGGCACGCTCAACATCACGAGCAGCAGCACGCTCGACCCGGCCACGGTTACCGTGGGGGGCGCTTTTCGAATCGCGGACGGCGATACCGCCGGCGCTGCCGCCACCGGAACCGTGAATATGTCCGGCACCGCCAAGCTCGTCACTTACTCATCCTGCTATACCGGCAGAAACGGCGGACACGGCGATCTGAACATGATCGGCCAAACCAGCTTGACGAACACCGGCGATTTTCAAATCGCCAACAGCGGAAACGTCGGCGCCTCCACGATCGGCATCGTAACCATGAGCAACAACGCCGCGATCAACCAATCGGGCTACGTCGTAGTCGGCGCCAACGGCAACAGCGCCTCGGCCACCTTGACGATGAACGACGACGCGACGTTCACCCAGTCGGGCGGCGAGGTTTGGATCGGTTGGCACGGCACCTCCACCGGCACGCTCAACCTGAACGGCAACGCCTCCTTCGAAAACACCGGCGCCCAAGGCACGCTCGTCGGCGGAACCTCCGCCACCGGCGTATTGAACCTCAACGGCGGCGTTTACAAAACGTCCTACCTTCGCGGATCGGCCAACGGCACCGTGAATTTCAAGGGCGGCACGTTGCGGTCCTCGCAGGACGAAACCGACTGGCTGGGAACCGCCGTCGTTTACAAAGTCGCCTCCGCCGGCGCGAAAATCGACACCCCCAACAACGTCCGCGCCAACGGTTCGCTGATCGAGGACGGAACTTCCACGGGCGGCGGCCTGACGAAGACCGGCGCCGGCACCTTGACCCTCGCCGGCACGAATACCTACACCGGCATGACCGACGTCAACGAAGGCGCCCTCGAAATCGCCGCGCCCGCCGCCCTGGCCGGTTCGGCGACGATCGCCGCCAACGCCACCTTGGCGATTTCGACGACCATGACCCTGAGCGGCCAAGTCTTCGGCACCGCGGGGACTCTCTCGTTCAATGCCGGCGCGCCGACCTTGGCCGCCAACGCTTTCTCCGGCACGCTCGCCCTCAACGGCGGCAATTTGAACCTGACCGCCACCCATTCCGGAACCGCGTACGTCAACAACGGCTTTAGTTGGCATCATAACGGCACGGGCACGATCTCCGGATTGACCACCGTCGGCAGCAGCCTTTCCGCTTCCAGCGCGGACGCCCTGCTCGGCGGCACCGGAACCCTCGGCAACGTTGCCGTGCTGAACAACTACGGCAACACGCTCGGCGTTAAGGGCGGAATCGAAGCCGGACAGAACGGCATCGGCTCGCTGCACATGGCCAACCTCACGTTCAACGCTTCCGGTTTCGCCTACATCGGCAATGCCACGCAAAACATCGGGGCTTACACCGGCAGCAACGCCGCGTTCGTGGCCGGCGGCGCCCTGACCCTCGGCGCCGATTTCGCCGGCACCGTGCAATTCGATCTCGGCGGCGCGAACGTCGCCTCCGGCACTTACCACTTCATTCAACACGAGGGCGCGATCAGTTACCTCAACGGCAGCGCGCTGTCGAATTTCCAGGCGGCGAACGCGGTCCTTTCCGCCCGCCAAACCGCTTCGTTCGCCGATAACGCGGGCGCGGGCAGCACGCGCTACCTCGATTACGTCGTCGTCGGCGCGTATCCCGTCTGGTCCGGCGTGGTGGGAGCCGCCACCAACAACACCTGGACGCCCAACGATCATGCCGTTACCAACTGGAAGGCGAATACCAACGGCAGCGCGTTTTACTTCATCGACGGCACCGATCCCGCCGCCACCGGCGGCATCGGCGACGCGGTGCTCTTCAGCGACGCCGCGGGCGCCGCCCACAACTTCGTCGATATTCCCAACAACGTCGCGCCCATCAGCGTCACCGTCGATGCCGCGATGACGTACACCTTTAACGGCGCGGCGGGCATCGTCGATGGTCCTTCGGCGACCAAGACCACGCTGTTGAAGAAAAACGCCGGCACGCTGGCGATGAACACGCCCAACACCTACTCCGGCGGCACGACGATCGTGGACGGCACCATTCAAGTCGGAAACGCCTCCGCCATGGGCGGAGGTCCGGTCGGCTTCTTCCCCGGCGCGACCTCGACCGCCATACTGCAATTGTACGGCACGAGCATCGCGATCAGCGGTTTGACCACCGACGCGGTTACGCCCGGCACCCCGGTCGTCGAAAACGGCGCCGCCGGCAGCGCCACGTTGACCGTCAATAATGCGACCGCGAATACCTTTGCCGGCGTGATGCAGGACGGCGGCAGCGGGGCGTTCAGCGCAACTTTCGCCGGTTCCGCCGCTTATACCCTCGCGGGCGCCAATACCTATAGCGGCGCCACCACGATCGGCAGCTTCAGCACCCTGAAGCTTGGCATCGACAATGCCCTGCCGCACGGCACGGGCAAAGGAAATGTCGTTTTCGACGGCGGCACGCTCGACCTGAACGGCCGCAATCAAACCGTCAACGGCCTCTCCAATCCGACCTCCTTCGGGACCGTCACCAACGGGGTGTTAGCCTCGACCGGCACATTGACGGCCGGCGACGCCAATACCGATTCCGATTTCGCCGGTTCCTTGATGGATACCGGCACCGGAAAAGTCGCCCTCGCCAAAATCGGCAGCGGCCGCTTGGCGCTCAACGATCCCGGATTATTCGGCGGCTCGCCGAGCAATTATTCGGGCGGAACGACGCTTTCCGTCGGAAAGATCGAGACCGGCTACGACACCGCCTTGGGAACCGGGATTTTGAGCATGGTGAGCGGCACGACGCTGGATCTGCGGAGCGCCACCCTCAACGTGGCCGGCATCTCCGGCGACGGCACCGTTACCACGACTCTGGCCGCCAACAATGCGGTCCTTACCATATCTCCGGCCACGGCGGTTAGCACTTCCTTCGCCGGAGTGATCCAAAACGGCAGCGGCACGATGGGGCTGACCAAAGCCGGCGCCGGTACGCAGACCCTCGCTCCCGCGACCGGGAACACCTACACCGGCATCACGACGATCAATGCCGGCACGTTGGCCGTGCCGAGTTTGGCAAACGGCGGAGTGGCCAGCCCCATCGGCGCCTCGACCGCCGACGCCGCGAACCTCATCCTCAAGGGCGGATTCCTCTCGGTTATGGGGACCACGACCACCGATCGCAGCTTCACCGCGAACGGCGGCGGCATCACCGTTCCCGGCGCCTCCGACAACGTTACCTTCACGGGCACCGTCACCACGACGGCCACGGGGGGCTATTTCATCAAGAACGGACCGGGGACGTTGACCTTCAACACCCCCGCCGTTACCGTGAACGACTTCGGCTTCTCGCTGAGTCCCGCCCGGGAGTATTACTCGCAGGGCGGCACCACGGTTTTCACCGGGTTGACCGGCACGGAATATAAATCCTGGATTTTCCACACCGGCACCAACTACGAATCGTCGGCGGTCGTCAATAACGTCACGATGACTGCCGCGGCATTCAGTTCGGGTTACGGCAGCGCGGCGTCCAAGGGTGTTTTGACCTTGACCGGCACCGCGCAGTTAAATGCCAATTTATGGATTTACGTCGGCTATGCCTTGAGCAACACCGTCGCCCAGGGTACGCTCACCATGTGGGATGCCTCCAAAATAACCTCCTTAGGCTCGAGCACCACCGGACGGTTCTTCCTCGGCGTGGCCGGGAAAGGCACGGCGACCTTGAACAATTCCTCGAATATCACGGTTCCCGCCGATTTCCTTTGCGGCAACAACACCGCCGGCGTCGGAAACTTGACCCTCCACGACAATACGTGGATTTCCGTCGGCACGACCTTTTATTGCGGCAACGGCGGGGCGGGGACGAGCGGAACCGCCATGCTCGACGGCGCCGATACGCACATTACCGCGGGCGCGCGGGTGACCATCGGCAACGGGAACACGGCTTCCGGAACCGTTACGCTGAAGAACGCTTCGTACATGACCGCGGGAACGATCGCGGGCGTCGGCCTTTCCGGCGGCACCGGATTGCTCACGCTGAACAACAACAGCTACCTCACCGCCGGCACGAGGATGTTCATCGGCGTGCGGGAGAGCGGAACTCTCACCAACACCGTCGGCACGGTGATTCTCAACGATAATTCGTACTTGAGCGCGACCACGGACTTACTTGTGGGCACCACGCAATCCGTGGGGAACGTTACGCTCAACGGAACTTCCCACATCACTACCGGCACGCCCGCCTATTTCGGCAACGACAGTTCGACTGGAAACGCCACGCTCAACGGCGGGTCGTATATTACCGTCGGCACCGATGCCTATATCGGCCGCAACGGCACCGCCGCCCGGAACTCGGTGGGGAATGTTACGCTCAACAACACCGCCCAGTTCAGCATCGGCGCCTCCAATACCGTGCAAATCGGCACGGGAGCCTACGGCAATGGAACCGTAACGCTCAACGACAGTGCGGTATTCGGCGGCGGCGCGACGGCGGTTATCGGCCGCTTCGGCGGGACGGGAACCGTGGACGTCAACGGCAGCGCCCAGTTTGCCGCCACCAACATCCAGGTCGGCTACAACTGGGGAAGCGTCGTTACCGATACCCACGGGACGGTGAACGTCAACGGCGCCGGGGCAGTGGCCACGGCGACCGAAATCGTCCTGGGCGCCGACGGCGGCCAGGACGGCAAGTGGAACCAGAATGCCGGCCAGACGACGGTCGCCACGAAAGTGGTCATCGGCGAGTACGACTACAGCGACGCTCCGTTATCCCGCACTTCGGGCGCGGGCGTGCTGAACCTGAACGGCGGGACGCTCACCGCTCCGGCGCTCTCGACCCGCTCGGTGGTTATTTCGACCAACGCCGCCGACCTCGGTGTGGAACTTCACGGCGCTACTGCCGGCACGGTGAATTTCAACGGCGGCGTCTTGAAGGCCTCGGCCGCCAACGCCGACTTCATCGCCAGCGACGATCCGCTCGGCGTCATGACGCTCAACATCCTGGCGGGCGGCGCGAAGATCGACAGCAACGGCTTCGATCTGACCGTCACCAAGGCCTTGAACCATAGCGGCGTCGGCGCCGACGGCGGCTTGCTCAAGAGCGGCGCGGGCGTGTTGACCCTGACCGGCGCGGTCGGCTACAACGGCAACACCACCGTCAATCAAGGCACCCTGACCTTGGCGGCCCTCAACACCCCGGCCGCCGCGGTTTACGTGGCGACGGGCGGCACGTTGAACGCCGCTTCCATCGCGGCGAATTCGATGACCATCGGCGGTGCCCCGTTGGCCGCCGCCGCCGCCGTGCCCGAACCCGGCACGCTGCTGCTGTTGGCGCTGGCCGGCGCGGGCATGCTTCTGGCCGCTTGGCGGCGGAAGTAACGTCCCGCGAAAATCCGAATCACCCCTCTCCTTCGGGAGAGGGAGTTGAAACTTTACAACCTCCGTTCAAAAGAGCGGAGGTTGTTTTTATGTCCCCACACACTATCGGGCATGCCGCACCCGGCTCATTTCCGTGCGATCCAAACGTCCTGCTCCAGTTGGTAGGAGGCCGCGTCGTCGCAATGTTTCAGCACCGCGCGATCCTTCAGCAGCCGCTCTACGACGAACCGCGGCGGATGGTAGGCCGCGAAGTGCTTTTTTCCTTCGCGGATCCGGTCTCTCGCGACGAGATTTCCCGAATCGTATCGCTCCTTCTCGGCCGGCAGCAACCGTTTCGCGGCGAGATCGCCGTGGGTGGTGAACAGCAGAATACCGCTCGGCTTGAGGATGCGGAATAGTTCCTCGATCCAGGCGTAGTGCATCCTCTCGGAAAGATGCGTGAAGACGGAGATCGCATAAACGCAATCGAAGCAATCGCTTCCCAGCGGCAAGGGCGGCTCCAGGCCGTTCTTCACGAACCGCACGAAGTCGATGTTTTTCTCGCACCAGTCGATCGTCTGCTCGTTGTAGTCGGCGCCGACGAGATCGATTTTTCCGAAGCCTTCGATGCGCTGCAAATGGCGAATCACCCGCGCCGGCCCGCAGCCCCATTCGCAAATTTGAAGATCGTTCCCCGAAACGTGCTCTTTGACCGCCTCGGCGATGAGTCTCGCGTTCGCCGCACCCACGTCGCAATACCTCCGCCAATTGACGTGGTTGTAGGCGTCGTAGGCGAGGCGCGCGGGCGGGGGCGTGAAGCCGGGGTGCTCGGCCAGGAATCTTTTGTTTTCCCGCCTGCTTTGCCAAGCGGCGCGGAGGAACGCGAGACGATCGGCGAACTGGAGCAGATGCCACCTGCGCAGCCAATGCGCGATGGTTTGCTTGCGGGGAACCACGAGAAACCTCCTTGTTCTGCGGGCGATTACCGGCTCTGCTTCGTCGTCGGCGGTCGGTTGAACCGTTCGAGAATTTTCGAGGCGGCGGCTTTCCGCTCCTTGTCGTCATCGACCGATTCGGCAATCACCAGTTTCGACAAGTCCTCGGCGACGTGGCCCGCTGCGCGGTTGGCGTCGATCTTTTGATAGATCAGTTCCTCGGCGCGGGACAAATCGGATTCCAGTCCCTGGGGATCGAAGGAAAAGTCGCGGGCGAAGCGGGCCATCTCCTTCTCCCGCTTGCTTTGCTCCAACTCCAAACCCAATAGCGCGGCTTTCTGCCGTGCGGCGAGGACGCGGCTCTGACCGGCCTCGACTTGCTTGGCGAAATTTTCGTAGGTCTCCTTGTGCCGTTCGAGTTGCTCGCGGTTGGCTTCGATGTTCTGCTCGACGTCGGCGAGCATCATGGCGTATTCCGGGGCGGTGCGGTGCGGATCGCCCGAATCGAGAACTTCCCGAATCCGCGCTTCCAGCCGAGCTTTTTCCTTTTCGCCGTTTTCCACCTGCCGCTGCACCGACAAGATCAGCACGCGGTAATTATCCAGCCCGGTTTTGGCGCTCTGGATCGACGCCACCCCGTCATCGACCGCCTGATTCAGCAAGGCCAGGGGATCGGCATCTTCCGGCCGCCGGGTGATTTTCCGAGCTTGAGCCGATCCCGCGCTCAACAATTTCACCAGCGCCGGCAGGCCGAAAACCACCCCAATGACCGCCAAAATTATGATCGTGATCTCGATGGTAATCATGCGTTGCTTTCCGATAAAAGCAATCGAATTCCAAGCACGAGCGGAAACAAGCGGTTTCCGTGGTTATGCGAGCGAAAATCGAACCGACTATAGGATACCAAAACCCTTGCCTTTCGGCAACGGCCTGCGGTTCTGCTTCAGCATAGCTCGGCATAGTCCTCGTTCCCAGGCTCCTGCCTGGGAACGCACTGTTGGAGAGGCTCCGCCTCGAAGCGACATCGCGGAAAATTAAGCAGGATGGATCAACTGCGAAACGACATTTTCACTACCATAGAGGAGGCAGAGCCTCCAGGACAATGTGTTCCCAGGCAGGAGCCTGGGAACAAGGATCAACTTTGCAGTTCTCCTGGATTCTGCTTCTACTTCACTTACTATCTTCCCGGCTTTTCGGGATTCACGTTCAACATGGGAGTCAGGCCCTTCAGGTCGGTCCACAGGGTTCCCGGCCCGGAATAGATCATTTTCAGATCGATGTTCTCCGGCAGGCCCTGGGCGAATTGCCACTGCGTATAGGCCGTCGGATCGCCGAACGCCTTGACCGCCAACTCGAACAGTTGCGCGTGGGCTTCTTGCTGCATTCGCTTGGAATTGTTCTCGGCCTCGCCCAACGCCACGGTCTTCTTGGCGTCGATTTCGGCGCACTGGCGATCGATCGTCGCGACTTTCTTTTCGGTCTCGGCGGCGATGGTTTCGGACTCTTTTTGGCCGGTGGCTTTCGTTTCGGCGATGAGCTTTTTGGTGCCCTCGGTGATTTTGGCAGCTTCGAGGAGCACCGTCTGCTCGGCCTCGCGAAGGCTGGCCTCCATCTTCGCCGTGGTCGTTTCCTGGGCACGGGTCAGGGCCAACTCGTCGGCGACGTAGCCTTTTTGGATCGGCTCGCGGACTTCCTTGGGAATGAAGATATGGCGGATCAGCCCATAAAGCAGGCTGATGTTCTTTTCTTCGAGCACCTTGCTGAAATCCTTGTCCACGTTCTCTTGGAATTCTTGGCGGCTTTTGCCGATCAACAGTCCGACGGCCCCCAGTTTCGAGCCGTTGTTGCGGCAGATGCTTTCGCATTGGGGGATAATGACTTTCTGCCGCACGGCCTCCAGATTGCCGAAACGGCCGATAATCTCCGGGGCTTGACTCGGTAAGATGCCCCAAACGGCGCTGAAATCCATGTGGATTTTGAAGCCGTCGCTCGAGGGGAAACTGATGCCGGTGTCGGCCACGGGCTGCTCCTCGCCGCTCTCGTCGAAGAGGATCGTCCCGCGGGCGTCTTTCTTTTTCTCCGTGGAGATTTCCTCCGCATTATACCCGATCGAAATGATGTCGATCTGCATTTCCCGCGGATTGACGGCATACAGGCCCGGCGGCAAGGTGTCTTTCTGGATGCCGGCCGATCGCTGGGGAGTCGCTTTTGGATTATCGGTCAAGTAGGTCGCCACGCCGACATAGCCGGGCTGGATCTGAACCCATCCCGACTGCTTGATTTGCCCTTCGCCGACATCTTCCTGCACGGTTTTGACCATGTCGTACTTATAGCCGTAAGCGTTGATGCGATACCGGCCGGGACCGAAGGTCCGCCGCAAGATGCCCTTGCTTTTCGCCTCGCCGATGTCGCCATCGACCAGGAATTGTCCGCTGGGCAGGTCCGCGCCCAATTTGCTGGTTACGATCGCCAATTCGCCGGGCTTCACCACCACGTCGGGGATCAGGTTTCGCTCCCACCAGATCGGACAATAGAAGTGCCGGCCCGGGCCGGGCATGTCTTCCAGTACGCCGATCTCGCCCGGTTGGGCAAAGCATCCCGGCGCGGCATATTTGCCGGTCCAGGTCATAATCAACGGGCCTTTGTAGCGCAACAGCAGGCTATATCCATCGGGCACGTAGTACCGATTCACCGTCCAGTCGAAGGCCTGGTAAGCAAAGAAGCCGACGAGCGCGAGGAATATCGCGGCCAGCGCGATCCACGAGGCCATATTCAGCTTAATTCGCATCATGGGATGTTTCTCCCTAAAGGCTTATTTTGCGGGAAATGAACGACGAATCGAATTTCGTTGGGGTGGCAGTTGCACTGCCACTCCCCGTTACCCGTCGATTTCAAGGGGTGGCAGTACAACTGCCACCCCAACGGTTGAACTGGACGGGATTTACTTATTCACCGGTGGCGGATTCGGCGCTGTCGCCGCGCCCGACGGCTTGGTTTCGAACGTCTTGAAGACGTCCATCAACGGACTGGTGTCGGTGTTGATCATCATCGCGCGGAAGGCGGGGGCCAACTTTTTCAACAGCGTCCAACGGGCGAATTCCCCGCCGTTGCCGCTAAAGGCGGCGACCGATTTCCGCCAGCCCGCCGCTTCGGCCTCGTTGGCGAAGTTGATCACGTTGGCGTCGGCCTTGCCCTTGGCCAGAATCGCCGCCGCCAGGTCCTGGGCGGCTTGCAGCTTCTGTTCGGCGACCGCCAGACGCTTGTCGGCGTCGATCAGCGCCACCTCCTGCTTCTTCTTGGCTTCGGTGGTTACGACCACGACTTCCTGATTGGCGGCCACTTTTTCGCGCTTCTGTTGCACGAGCGCTTTTTCCACCGCCAAGGTCATTTCGGCCTTTTGCTGTTCGATTTCCTTCTTGTATTGATTTTCCTGCTGCAGCGCGATTTCCCGCCGGCGGACGGGTTCGGCGATCTTGTCGGGCGGGTTGATGCGCGTGATCAGCGCTTGAATGATCTCAATCCCCTGCTTGTCGCAGTTCCGCTTCATCGTTTCCTGAAAATTCGCTTGGAACGAGACGCGGGTGTCGCCGGCAATGAACTCCTTGCCGGAAAAGTTCGAGCCTTGCAGCCGGGTGTAGGCCCGGGCATTGGGCAGAATCACCTTCGCGATGACTTCCTCGGGAAGCACTTTGTTGTCGCTCTCCTCGTTGAAGAGGATGTAGGTTTTCGCGGCGTCTTCGGGTTTTACGCGGAATTCGATGATCGCCTCGAGGCTCACCCAAAAACCGTCCTTGGTGGGAAAGCCGATATCCTTCAAGTTGTACCGCTTGATGTGGCAATCGACCTGGCGGACATCCTTCACGTAGGGATTCAGATAATAGGTGCCCGGCTCCAAGGTCTCGGTTTGCACCCCGCGCTCCCCCTTCGCCGAAACGATCTCGTTGGGCTTCGCGGGCATGGGGGCCGAAAGGTCGGTTACCAGCCCCTTGAAGCCGGCGGGGATCGTTACCGGATCGTGCAGTTCGATGATCTCCGCGCAATTATTCCGCTCGCGGTCCGTTCCGGCCACGTAGGCGTTGATGGGGTACAGCCCGGGATTCAGCACTTCGGCGACGATCCCCTTTTGATCTTCCGCGCGGGCGATCAATTCGCCGGCCGGCAAATCCTTGCCGTACAAGCGAATCCGCACACCGAGCTTGCCCAGCGGGATTTCGACCTGCGGCACGACCTGCCACGTCCAATCGTAGGGATTGTAATAGTAGCGGCCTTCGCGCAACGGCTCTTTTTGTACGCCCTTGTGCTCCAGCGTGGGCGCGAAAATCTCGTGCCGCTTCAGGTCGATTCCGGTCTTTCGCGTGAGAATCGCCATGTGCTTGTTCGGCACGTCGATGCGGCATTCCTCGTAGATGAACGAGGGCAGCGCGACGGCCACCACGGCGATTACGATCGCGATCGATATCGTTTTCTGATTGATGTTCATGGCATCTCCCTTGAAGTCTGCGGGAGACCCGGCGACGGCTCCCCAGAAAAAAATACTCTACTTCACCATCATTATATAGCTTACGGCGGCGAGGCAATTTCGCATTCGCCCGCCCCAGGCGGTTGGAGGCTTGCGGATTGCGCGGAAAACGGTCATTTTACCGACTTTTCCGACAAATTTAGCCTCCCGTGAATACACGGGGGGATTGCGAGGAGAACGAACCTTTGATTTTCTCGAAAATCCCGCATTGCGAAGAATTTCCACGAGCCGCCCCCGGTGTCTTCACCGGGGGCTAAATGGCTTCATGGAACGTTCTTGGAGCCGAGAAAAAAGCCCGCCATCCTTGCGGACGCGGGCTTTTGCCGCCCCTAAGGCGTTGCCCGACAATAAGTTGCCGGAATCGTAGTAGGCACACTCCGTGTGCCGTCCGCGAATTACGGCACACGGAGTGTGCCTACTACATAGGAATTCGGTAGTTTATTGTCGGACAGCGC
>JADLEL010000125.1 GCA_020846145.1 Pirellulales bacterium
AAACATGGACCTGTCCCCTTCCCGCGGCGCGAGGGGGACAGTCCCATTTTCGCGGCGATTAAGCACTTTTAGAGCACCATAATCTTTTGCGCCGCGAAAATCGGGACAGTCCCCTGTGAACGCTTACGAAATTCCTATGCCCAATGCGGTGAATCCCCACGGCTGCAAGCCAACCCAAAATGTCTGAAATTCCCCTGGAATTCCGGGGAATTCGACCTATCCAGGGGGGGCTGCCGCAAGAAAATCGCTTTCCGAAGAAAAAATGCTTGACACGTTTTTAATCCGCGATAAAATAAACAAAATATAACAGATGCGTCTGTTAAATATGAAGATATTCGGTTTCCTTCTTTTTTACTTTTATTTCGTGGGAAAATTCCCCAACGGCGGCCGAGAAACGTTGTTTGTCGCGCGTTTTCCCGCGAAATTATGCCGAAAAGACCGATAAATGCGATTATTTTCCGCAAGCGGAAACAAGCGGTTTTGCATGGTTCTTCATCGAAAGCGTTGATAGTTCCTGGTCTTGGTTTTCCTTCATTTGCCAAATTAGCCGGCTTTGTGAACGTAAAGCTCCTCACTCAACACGGTTCGGAACTCGATCGAAAGGTTCATCTCATGAAAATGCATTCCTGCAAGTGGGCGTTGGCGGGACTGGTTGCGTTGGGCCTTCTCGGCCCAATGACCTCAGGCGCAAGCGGCGGCATGATCTTCAACGTGAACGCCGGAGGGCCGCTCAGCTCCGCATACTACAGCATCACCAACTACACTTTCACGGTGTCGGGCGTGGGAGTAATTTCGGATGTGGATTTTCGCCTGTCCGGCTATCATGCGTGGGTCAACGGGATTTGGGTGCGATTGACTTCTCCTTCGATGACGCAACTGGATATTTTCAGCGGCATCAATCCGACCAACGGCCAGAACGTCAATTTTCAAGACACCTACTTCGACGACGACGCGGGAATCGGCAATTTCGGGAAGTCTGGATACCGGACGGCGCCTTGGCCGGGACCGGAATATCCGGGCGGCGCCGCCTACCTGCCGATGTACGACGTTCTCAGCAAATTCGACGGCGAGAACGCCAACGGCACGTGGAAACTCGAAGTGTACAATATGTACGGCGATCCCGGCTACCTCTACAAAGCGGGGCAAACTCCGCGGTGGGGAGGAACCGCTATCGGAACGCAATTGATCTTCACCCCCGTTCCCGAACCTTCCACCTTTGCCCTTCTAGGATTTGCGCTCCTCGCCGTATCGGCTTGGCATGGGCGAAGGCGGATGTCGTAGTCTGGTCTGATGAAACCGCGATGAAAACGGGGACAGGCGCCGCAACTATTAGGGGTTGGTAGAGGACGACAATACAACATGTTGCGGAGCCAGTCCCCGACCGGGGCGTGAATGCTTACAGATGCCGAAAGTCCTGCGCGGCAATGGACTTATGGTTCAATCGTCCGGTGATCGACCGGAATCGGGCGGCCGCGGATCCACGTTTGCACGACCGACCCCGCCGATTCCAAGAGCAATCGATGGGGATCGCCAAGAGTTTCGTCGGGCAGCGCGACGACGGCGAAAGTCGCCGCCTTGCCCGCTTCGAGACTGCCGATTTCGTCCGCCCGGCCCAAGGCGCGGGCGGCGTCGAGCGTGCCCATTCTCAAAATCCGCTCGCGGCCGATTCGCGGATGCCGCTTTGCCGCGAATCGCATTTCGGCGAGGATGCTCAAGTCGGGCGCGGAGGCCGGGCTGTCGGTGCCCAACGCGACCGCTGCTCCGGCGGTCAGCATTTTTTCCAGCGGATACGGATCGTGCCGGAAGTAAGCGTGCGTTCGCGGGCAATATACCACGGCCATGCGCGCGGAATTTTCCGCGAGATACGCGATTTCCTCTTCGTCCAGATAATTGCCGTGGACGACCAAGGCGCGCGCAGCGGCGGCAAGCTGCCTCAAATAATCCCGCGGCCGCTTTCCGCCGGGGAAGACCGCGGGATCGAAGAGCTTCCGCTCTTCCAAAAACTCGCGGAACGGCCCGGTCCCCTCGCGGAGCAACTGCATCTCTTCCCGCGATTCGGCGAGGTGCATGGCCAGGGGAACTTTTCGATCGGCCGAAAAATCGACGACGCTTTGCAGCAGATCGGGATGCACGCTGTAAGGAGCGTGGGGGCTTAGTCCGAGCCGCCAGGGATTTTTCGATGTTTCTGCTTGCCGTTGAGGGAAACGATTCCGAAAAAAATCGAGAACGGGCGGTTTTCGTTCGCGGTTGGGGGCGATCAGTTCGAAAAAGCGGATTCCGTCGATGGAGGAGTCATCGAACGCGGATTGCGGTTCATCGAACTGGGAGATATTGCCGACGCAGGCAACGCCTTCTCGCATGCATTCCCGCAGACCGGCCGCAAGGGCCGCGTTCCGATCGAGGGCATTGCATTCTCGCCACTCGATGACGTTGCGAATCCAATCGACGAAAGCCATGCCCGCCGCGCCCAGCGGTTGCGATAATCCGCAGAATTCCAGATGCGCGTGGGCGTTGACCAAACCCGGCAGGAGGGCGACGTTGCCCAGATCGATGCGCTCGCCGCGCGGCGGGATTTTACCGACTTCCGCGATTCGCGCGCCTTCGACGCTTACGAAGCCGTTCTCGATCGGCTCGCCGACGACGGGAAAGACGTAGCGGGCGCGGAGTATTTGGCGGGATGGCATTATCTTCAATTCGGATCGTTTAGCTACCGGTTAAAAAGTACGATGTTGGGGTAGCAGTTGCTCTGCCACCCCGAAAAAGCGGCAAAATAAGGGATGGCCGTACAACTGCCATCCCAACTTTGGACAAAATTCCACTTTTCAACGGGCTAAACGACGGCGGTTACTCGATCATCGACGCCACGCTGACGGAGATGTCCTTGGCTTCGGGATTCTTTGCCTTCCCGCGGGCGATGGCTTCCCGCAATCGTTCTTCCGGCGTCTTGACATAGGATAATCGGCCGAACGCCGCCAAAGCCAGCGCGGCCACGATGCCGCAAAAGACGATGAATTCCCAGCGATATTCCACCCCGCCGGTCTCGAGCGGCGCGAGTATCCAATACAGTTTTGGCCGGCGTTCGCACAGTTCCGGCGTAATCCGGCCGCTGAGGATCACCAGCGAGTTGTGCGTGAAATGGAAGACCATGCACGGAAAAATGCTGCCGCTTTGCACGGCGATGTATCCCAAGACCAGGCCGACGATGAAGGCGTTCACCGATTGTTGCAAAATGAGGTGCATCAGTCCGAAAAAGACCGCGCTCAGCACGATCGCCCGCCATTTGTAGCCCAGCCGCCGCAGGCCGGAGAGCACAAAGCCGCGCGCCGCGAGTTCCTCGCACACGGCGGGCGTCAGGCCGACCAACAAGAGCAGCAACCAGAGGTCGCCCTTGCGGATAATCTCCAGCAGCCATCCCAACTCTCGGCCGAGATGGGGATCGGCCGGATAGAGTTCCATCACCGACCGCTGCACCACGGTCATCACCGGATGCATCGCCAAAGCCGCGAGAAAGGCGACGGGCAGGGCGCTCCAATGCGGGAGTTTCAAGAGCAGCGTTTCGCGCGGTTTGGACGCGAGGAACAGCGTCATCAAGAGCACCGGCGTTAAGATCACCGCCAATTGAGGAACCAAAACGGCCTTCGTAAACCCCGCGATCGTTTTTTGCGGATCGACCGAAAGCCCCACGAAGAACTGCAGCATCAAAATGACCACCGCGCAGCACACCGCGGCGGGCACCGTGGGCGTGGGCGTTCGATCGCGGTAGAGGCGTTTCAGCCAAAGCTTCAAATCGAGCCGTTCGCTCCCGGAAAACAGCACCGATTCGGAATTGAATTGGTCGATCGCCCAGCGAATCGCCACGAGGCACGCAACGACCGTCACGCCGACGACCACCGGCGCGTACTGCAAGGCCGGCAGATAATTTCCCTCGAGCAGCGTTTTCAGCAAGAGCACGATGCCGGAGATCGGAATCAGGCTGTAGCCCAAGTTCAACTGCGCGCCCGGCGACATCGGCAGGACCACCAGCGGCATGGTGATGAGCAGCACCGGCATCAGGTAGTATTGCCCTTCCTTCGAGCTTCGCGCGAAGGCCGCCAACGCCAGGCATACGGCGCTGAAGAGCGCGGCCACCGGCAGCAAAGCAAGCGAAATCCAGAGCAGGGCCAGCGGCGGCGGCGGGCCGAAACTGCCCAGTTTCGACAACACGATCCAGCCCGTAAACGCCACGCTCAGCAGGTTCAATACGGCGGTCAGAATGCTGAAGAGCATGATCGTCAGCAGCTTGCCGACGACGATCTCGCTGCGCTCGGCGGGACTGCTCAAGAGCGTTTCCAGCGTGCCGCGCTCCTTTTCGCCGGCGCAGAGATCGATGGCCGGATAAAACGCGCCGGTCAAGGCCCAGAGCAGGAGCATGACGGGCAGGATTTTCGCCCAGCCCGCCGCCCCGCGCAGGCCGGTGCCGCCGGCCAGGTCGGCCTGCTCCGTGGTGAACGGGCGGAGGGCCACGACGGGCAAGCCTGCTTCCCTCAAGGCGTTTTCGCCGATGATTTCCGTCCACCGCTGCATGACCTCGGAGAGCCGGCGGAAGGCGATTTGCGATTTTTCGTTGGCCGTCGTGTAGATGATTTCGGGGTTGGGGATCGGCGGCGGTTGCGCGGCGGCGCCGCTTTCGACGGCGGGCTTCTCGGGTTGCCCGGTGCGCGCGGGTTTCTCGATTCTCCGCGGCGACGGTTCCCGTTGTTGCGCGACGGCGGAGTCGGTTTCGCGGAACTGCACCGATTCGGGGAACTTCTGCAAACGCTCCGCAAAATCGGCCGGGAAGAAGATCGCCACGTCGCATTTGCCCGATTGAAGCTGGTTTCGGGCGTATTTTCGCGGATCGAAATCCTTCGGCCGGCTGGAAGGGGCGAATTCCACTTCCAACAACTTCGCGCGCTTGGCATCGAGAAACAGCCGTTCGTCGAATTGCCCGTCGATGCCGAAAAGCGGCAGCGACTCGACCGAATCGTCGGAGCCTACGACCAGCACCCGCACCGATTGCTCGCGCAGGAACTGAGAAACCTGGAAGAGACTCATGCCCAACAGCGGATAGAGCAAGATCGGCAGCACCACGATGACGAACAGCGTCCGCCGATCGCGCATTTGATCGCGGATCTCCCGGGCGACAATCAGTTTGACGTTGGCGAAAGTCATGTAGTAGGCAGTGGGCAGTGGACAGTGGACAGTGGATCGATGCTATTTCTTTGGGGTGGTTTTTTGTTTGAGGGAGTTGGATAGGCCATTGATCAGCCGGGCGACTTCTTCGGCATGTTTTATGAGTTCGGATGTAGCTCGATCGGTGATGTATTTCAGGCGCAACGCTAAAAGCAATTGGGTTTGCGATTCGCATAGCGAACCATGCGCAATCGAGAGAAAATGGCGGAATTCTTTCGTCGTATTTCGTCCCTGTCCTTCGGCGATATTGCTTGGCACGGAAGATGCTGAACCGCGCACTTGCGCTCGCAGGCCATAAATTTCTTCACGTGGAAAACAAGCGGTCTCACGATATACTCGTTCCGTAAAATCCATTGCTTTCTGCCAAGCGATTAAATCTTTGAAATTTCTAACTGCCACAATCAAGTCTCCCCATTTTTGGATTATTGTCGAAAACTTTTTTTCACTGCCCACTGCCCACTGCCCACTGCCCACTGTCCACTGCCTCCTCATCGTAGTGCGAAATCAGTTGGAAGAATAGTTCCTCCAGATCGCGTTCGTGATGGCGGTCGCGGATTTCCTCGAGCGTGCCTTCGGCGAGGATCCGGCCGCGATGCAAGATGGCGATCCGATCGCAAAGCTTCTCGGCTTCGCGCATGATGTGCGTGGAAAAAATAATGCACTTGCCCTGTTCGCGCAGCTCGGCCACGGTCATCAACAGCGCGCGGGCGACCAGCACGTCGAGACCGGCCGTGGCTTCGTCGAAGATCAGCACCGGCGGATCGTGGATCACCGCCCGGGCGACCGATACTTTCTGTTTCATGCCCGTGGACATCTTCGCTCCCAGGATATCGCGGGTGTCGTTCATCTTGAGCCGCGCGAAGAGCGCTTCCATCCGCCCGTGAAGTTCGTCCCGCGGTATGCCGTGCAGGCGGCCGAAGTATTCGACCGTCTCCCAGCCGGTCATGCGGTCATAGACGGCGGTATTGGCCGACATGAATCCGATTCGGCTCCGCACCTGGGCCGATTGGGTGAGCACGTCGAAGCCGTCGATCGTGGCCGTGCCGGAAGTGGGCTTGAGGATCGTGCTTAAAACTCGCAGCGCGGTGGTTTTTCCCGCGCCGTTCGGCCCGAGCAATCCGAAGATTTGCCCCGGCTTGGCGCGGAAACCGATCCCTCCCAAAGCCACGATTTGCCCGCGCCGCAGGTCGCTGTAGTGCTTGGTCAATTCGTGAACTTGGATCATGGGGGGAGCAGTGGCCGGTGGTTAGTGGTTAGTGGAGAGTGGAGAGTGGAGGGTGGAGGGTGGAGAGTGGAGGGTGGAGAGTGGAGGGTGGAGGGTGGAGAGTAAAGGGTGGCAAAAATGTTTTTTATCTGCGAGCCTAATTGTCAGCGGCAGTTAGTTACTGGCCACTAGCCACTAGCCACTCTCCACTCTCCACTTCCACAATTTTACCACACTTCAATCCGTCAACCGATAAAAAACATTTCGGCGTCGGGGGGTGTAACCCGCCTCGGCGATGACACGGCGGATTTCGGCCTCGCTGGTGCGGAACCGCGTGCCCGCCGCCGCCACGACATTCTCCTCGATCATCAAACTGCCGAAATCGTTGGCCCCGAACTTCAACGCCAATTGCCCGATCCGCATGCCTTGCGTAATCCAACTAGCTTGAAGGTTGGCGAAATTGTCCAGATACAATCGGCTCACGGCCAGTGTTTTCAGGTACTCGAACGCGCCCGCTTTGGGAAGTTCGGCGAGATCGGTTTGGCCGGGCTGGAATGTCCAGCAAATAAATGCGGTAAAGCCGCCGGTTTCATCTTGCAGTTGACGCAAACGCTCCAGATGTTCGATGCGTTCCGCAAGCGTCTCGAGGTGCCCGAACATCATGGTGGCCGAACCGCGCCCCCCTAAACCGTGCCACGCGCGGCAGACTTCCAGCCAGCGTTCGGTGGAAGTTTTGCAAGGGCTAAGCTCGCGGCGGACGCGATCGACCAAAATTTCCGCTCCGCCGCCGGGCAAACTCCCCAAACCGGCCGCTTGCAGCCGCCGCAAAACCTCTTCGACCGGCAATTGTGACACCTGGGCGATATGATCGATTTCCGGCGGGCTGAATCCATGCACGTTGATTTCCGGGAAACTCCGCTTGATGTCGCGGAGCAGCGATTCGTACCAATCGAGTTTCAATTCGGGATGCAGGCCGCCTTGCAAGAGAATCTGATCGCCGCCCAGCCCGATGGTCTCGCGGATTTTTCGATAAAGCTCTTCCCGCGAGAGAAGGTAGCCTTCCTTCGCGTCCGGCTTGCAATGAAAGGCGCAAAAGCGGCAGCCGCTTACGCAGATATTCGTGTAATTGATGTTTCGGTCGATGTTGTACGTGCGATACGGTTCGGGATGCAAACGGCGGCAGACCGCGTCGGCGGCGCTGCCCAACGCGGCAAGATCGGGCGACTGCAATAAGCGCAGCCCTTCTACGGGCGTCAAGCGCCGGCCGGCGATCGCTTTTTGCAGAAGGTCGTGCATGGGTGGATAGTAGGCGGTAGGCGGTAGGCAGTAGGCAGTGGAGAGTGAGACGATTTTTCTGGCTCATCCGGATAAAGCGTACCCGATGATTTGGTTTGCTGGGAATTTCAAGGAATGAATCGCAAGGAGCAATGGAATTGCGTTATCGAGCGCGGATTTCCTCGATTTCGGGCCGAAGGCCCAGCC
>JADLEL010000126.1 GCA_020846145.1 Pirellulales bacterium
AAACATGGACCTGTCCCCTTCCCGCGGCGCAAGGGGGACAGTCCCATTTTCGCGGCGATTAAGCACTTTTACGGCGCCATCATCTTTTGCGCCGCGAAAATCGGGACAGTCCCCTGTGAACGGTTACAAGGATCGAAAGGCTCCTCCATGCTTTTAGTATGTCGATATTTTCCGCCGCCGTCCACCGCCGGTTTTCCTCTAGCGACAACCCCCCCGTATTCGTACAATGGGGCGTTATGTCGTATCGGTCGATCAAACGCGTTCTCGGCGAAACGAGCTTGGAGCGGAAATGCCGCTTTCTGTTCGGCGTCTGCCTGTTTTTCCTGATTTTCGGCAGTTTCTGGTGGTACAGCTTCCAAACCGAGAAAATCGTCAACGACCAAAACCTCCAAACGGGAAAGCTGCTCGTCGTTCAGGAATTGGGGATTCGCCATTGGAAAAAATGGGGATCGAAGGAAGAATCCCAGAGTGAGTCGGTGGCGGCCAAGATGGCCGAGGACTTCAAGAACCAGGACTTCGAAGTGAAGTTCATCTTGCCCTCCCCCCCCGAAATCCCGGAAGCGGATTACGAAAAATTCAAGCCCGACAACAAATTCGAAAAGGAACTGCTAGAAAAATTTTTGCAAAACGATCCCAAAACAACTTCGCTTAAAGACACCGTGGAGTCGGACGAAAAATACTCCGAAAACGGTGAAAAATACTTTTATTATCAAGCGATCCGGGCCAAACAAAGATGCGTAACGGCTTGTCATCAGACGCTCGAAGCAACCACCAGCATCATGGGCGGAAACCGGGGTACTTTGGGCTTTTCCACCGCTCAGTTTGAAGGCGATCTGATGGCCGTCGCCCGGATCGAGTTTTCCACTGGACCGACGCAAACAGCGATCACCTGGAACAAGGCGACCCTCTTGGCGACGGCCATCGTTACGGTGTTCCTGGCGATGCTGGCCTCGTACGTCATCGTGCGCTACGTAATCGTCAAGCCGCTGCGGCACTTGCGCGACGTAAGCGACTCGATCAGCCGCGGCGACATTTCGCAGCGCGCCGACATCCACACCGGCGACGAATTCGAGGAACTTGCCGTGGCCTTCAACCGCATGTTGCGGCACCTGACCACCATCCAAGAGGAACTGCGGCAGGTCAACGCCAGCCTCGACGGCAAGGTCGATGAACTGGCGCAGGTCAACATGCGGCTCTACGAAATGAACATGCTCAAGAGCGACTTCCTCTCGACGATGAGCCACGAACTGCGGACGCCGCTGAACAGCATCTTGGGCTTCAGCGACGTGCTGGGCGCGATCGACGCGCTCGACGAGAAGCAAAAACGCTACGTGCAGAACATCCAGAAGTCGGGCCGCACGCTGTTGGAAATGATCAACGACATTCTCGACTTGGCGAAGATCGAGAGCGGCAAAATGGGTACGCGGCCGACGGAGTTCCGCATCGACTTGGTCGTGGGCGCGCAGTGCGACATGGCCCGGCCGCTTTCGGAAAAGAAGAATATCGACCTCGAATGCCATCTGCCGGCCGATCCCCCGCCCATGCTCCAGGACCAAGCCCGGGTGCAGCAGATTCTCAACAATCTGCTGTCGAACGCCATCAAATTCACGCCCGAAGGCGGCAGGATTTCCGTCTCGGTCGAGCGCGACGCGCGCGATTTCATGGTGCTGAAGGTCGGCGATACGGGCGTGGGCATCGCCGCGGAAGACCAGCAGGCGATTTTCGAGAAATTCCGCCAAGGCCGCACCGTCATGCCCGGCGGCGACGCCATGACCCGCGAACATTCGGGCACGGGCCTGGGGCTTTCGATCATCAAGGAATTGTGCAAACTTCTCGGGGGCGAGGTTTCGGTCCAAAGCGAACTCGGCAAGGGCAGCACCTTCACGGTCCGCCTTCCCTGGCGCTTGGAAGAACCGCCGCGGCCCGATTCGCCGCTCTTCGAGGGCTTCTCCGATTTCGGCAAGCCGCGCATCGAAATTCTGCGGAGCAACTAATTTCCTGGGAAAAGAACGGCGAAACGCTATACCGGGAGATCTCAACACGGAGGCACGGAGGACACGGAGGGACAATGATGAAGTATGAATGCTGAATGATGAATGGAACAAACATGAATGCGAGCGCCAAAAAAACTGGCTCTCTTAATTCATCATTCATCATTCATCATTTAGTGTTCATTGTTCCTCCGTGTCCTCCGTGCCTCCGTGTTGAAATCATTAATCTGCGATTAATTTTCCTCGGTCAGTCCCTTCCACGCATCGGTCCGGAAGGGGCCGGCGGGCAGGCCTTCTTGATTGACCAGGTTCGGCGAAGTGTCGTCGCGCCAGGCAAAGCGCACCGCGACCGGCGCGGCGACCTCCGGACTGGAAACGACGACGGTGTCGCCGTCAATCTCGGCCGACGCCGGCACGAATTTTTGGTCCGCGCCGGCAACGGTGAAATCGGTTAGCGGATTGCCGTCGAGGGAAAACAATCCCCCGTCCGCGTGCTCGAAGCGCAGGCGAATTTTGCCGCCTTCCACGGACATCGACCTATAGAGCGGGCCGGAATGGACGATCTCCTTCCCGTAAACTTTGGCCAGCGCCCAGAGCGCGAGGCGGCGGCCGACCTCCTGCTTGTTCTTGGGATGGATGTCCTTCACGTCGCCGATATCGACCGTAACGGCCATGCCGGTGTTGGGCGTGTTTTGCAGGGTCATGGCCTGGGCCTCGCAGAGTTCCGCCCAGAGGGCCGGATCGTTCTTCCCGTAGCGGAAGGGAGCGATTTGCACGAAGAGGAACGGGAAATCGCCTTGTCCCCAATCGGTTCGCCAGTTGCGGATCATCGCCGGGAAGAGCGTGCGATATTGGTAGGCCCGCGCAATGTTCGATTCGCCCTGATACCAGATGACGCCGCGAATGCCGTAGGGAATCAAGGGCGCGATCATGCCGTTGTAGAGGCAGGACGACTCGCCGCGGGCCAGGGATTTTAGCGCGGGATAGGCCTCCAGCGTTTTGCGGCTAGTCCAGAACTCGGCCGGCGTCCCGCCCCAGGAGGTATGGATCAGTCCGATGGGAACGCCGAGTTCCTTGTGCAGTTGCCGGCCGAAGAAATAAGCGGCGGCGGAGAAGCTGCTCCAGTTATCCGGACCGATATTTTTCGGTGTACAGGGCAGCCATTTGGCTTTCAACTCGGCGACCGGCTCGGCGGCCTTGTTTTTGGGGACCGTGAACAGCCGGAGGTTCGGATAGTCGGCGGCGGCGATTTCTGCTTTCGCGTTATCGCACGCGCCGACGCCCATTTCCATGTTCGATTGGCCGGAGCAGATCCAGACTTCGCCCACCAAGATGTTCTTGATTTTGATTTCTTCGCCCTTCGAGGTTTTCACCGACATCTCCAACGGCTCGCCCGCGGGGAGTTTGTCGAGGGCGACTTTCCAGCGGCCGTCCTCGCCGGCTTTGGTGGAATGGGTTTGCCCGGCGATGCGGACGGTGATTTCCTCGCCCTTGTCGGCCCAGCCCCATACGGGCGCCGCTCGATCGCGCTGCAGCACCATGTCGTCGCCGAATAGGGCGGGCAGTTTCACGGCGGCTTGGAGGGTTCCGCAAGCCAAAGTCAGAAACAACGCTGCAATCGCCAGCCAAGAGTAATTCTTCCGCATGATTGAGTTCCTTGTCGTTGGATGGTTTCGAGAGGACGAGGCCGAATGCTCTATTAAGTAAGGATCAACATTGCAGAGTCCCGAAGGGACGGCAGTCATTAGCCAGGGGTGTAAGCCCCTGGAAGAGAGAGGAACTGCAATTCAAAGCCCCGAAGGGGTGGCAGTATGTTCAAGATCGAGTTACTGCCGCCCTTTCAGGGCTAAAAATCTTACTTTCCTTACATCCCAGGGGTTTACACCCCTGGCTAATGACTGCCGTCCCTTCGGGACTAAGAACCGCGGTTGATCCGCAACTTAGTTTAACATCTTCAACTTGAAACAAAACCCCCGGTCGGGCGAACCGCCGGGGGCTTTTTTTCGATTTATCTCCATGCCGAACGAATTCGGCGGGATAGTATGCTAGTCCTGGTGCTTCGATTCGCGCTTCGACTGCCAGATCGCCCAGGCGAGGCCGACGACGCAAACGGCGACGATGCCGTAAAACATGCCGTCCTTGCTTTTTTCGACCAAGTTGGCGACGCCCAGGCTTTGCAGCTTATCGACGACGCCTTTGTCGTAAGGCAGGATCAGGCCGATGATCAGCAGGCTGACCATGTTCATCACCTTGATCAGCGGATTGATGGCGGGGCCGGCGGTGTCCTTCAAAGGATCGCCTACCGTGTCGCCGGTGATGGCGGCCTTGTGCTTCTCGCTGCCTTTGCCGGTCTGTTCGGTCTTGGGTTCGTCCTCGATGGTTTTCTTGGCGTTGTCCCAAGCGCCGCCGGCGTTGGCCATGAACACGGCGAGAAGCTGGCCGGATACGATCATTCCGCCCAAGAAGCCGGCCAGGGCGATGACGCCCAGGGTGTAACCGACCAGCAGCGGCACGAGCATCGCCAGCAGTCCCGGACCGATCAATTCTTTCTGCGCGGAACCCGTGCAGATATTCACCACGCGGCCGTAGTCGGGCTTCTTCTTGCCGGCCCAAATGTCCTTGTCGCGGAACTGGATGCGGCATTCCTTCACGATCAGGAACGCGGCGCGGCCCACCGCGCGGATGGTCATCGAACTGAACAGGAAGGGCACGGCGCCGCCGATCAACATGCCGATGAACAAGGTCGGATCGGAGATGGTGATCATGTTCGAGACGGCCGCGTAAACCGTGCTCGAAATCCGCTCGTTTTCGCCGCCGCCGCCGGAGCCGACGGAGACGATGAAGCTGTTGAACAACGACACCGCGGCGATCACCGCCGAGCCGATGGCGATGCCCTTGGTGATGGCCTTGGTGGTGTTGCCCACCGCGTCGAGGTCGGCGAGGATTTGCCGGGCTTCCTTGTACTTCTTCTCGCCCATCTCCTTGGCGTCGTAGCCCATCTCGCCGATGCCGTTGGCGTTGTCGGCCACGGGGCCGAAAACGTCCATCGAGATCGTGTTGCCCGTCAAGGTCAACATGCCGATGCCGCACATCGCCACGCCGAAGGCGACGAAGGTGGCGGAGGTGCCGGCGTAGATCATCACGCTGGCGAAGATCGCGGCGGCGATGATGATCACCGCGGCCACGGTGCTTTCGTAGCCCACGGCCAGACCCTGGATGATGTTCGTCGCATGGCCGGTCTCGCACGACTTGGCCAGGCCCTTGACCGGCGAGAACTCGGTGCCGGTGTAGTACTCGGTGCATTTATTGAGGAACACGGCCAAGACGATGCCGATCAGGCACGTCCAGGCGGCGCGCATGTCGAGGCCCTCGATGCCGAACGAGGTCCACGAGGGCTGCACCTTCTGCATGATTTCGCCCTTATAGGGCGCGATGTTGCTCTCGGCGGGCAGTTTGCCGTTGATCCATTCGGAAAACAGCTTGGCCTCGTTCTGGTAGGTCTCGACGGCTTTTTTGTCGCCCGCCAACTTCGCGGAGGCAAGTTGCTTCGCGACTTCTTCGTTGAACGTCGTGCGGGCTTCCTTGAATTCCTTGGTCAAGACGAAACCATCGACCGATTGGGGATACTGCTTGAGATATCCGTCATCGAACTTCAAGTAGCCGAAGCCCAGGGCGATGAAGCCGGCAATGCTCAGGATCGAGCCGATGACGAAGCCGCGGTTGACGCTCTTCATGGCCTCGGCGACCGAGCCTTTGTCGCCGGCCTTCACGCTGTAGGTGCTGATGATGCTGGCGATGACGCCGATGGCGCGGACCAGCAAGGGGAAAATTACGCCCTTGTGGCCGAAGCTGGCGATGCCCAAGATCATGGCGGCGACGATGGTTACTTCGTAGCTCTCGAAGATGTCGGCGGCCATGCCCGCGCAGTCGCCCACGTTGTCGCCCACGTTGTCGGCGATGGTCGCGGCGTTGCGGGGATCGTCTTCGGGAATGTTGGCTTCGAGCTTGCCGACCAGGTCGGCGCCCACGTCGGCGGCCTTGGTGTAAATGCCGCCGCCGACGCGCATGAACAGCGCCAGCAGCGTGCCGCCGAAGCCGAAGCCCAACAGGGCTTCGTAAGCTTGTTCGCCATAAATGAGGAAAATGATCGATCCGCCCAGCAGCCCCAAGCCGTCGGTCAACATGCCGGTGATCGTGCCCGTGCGGTAGCCCAATTGCAGAGCTTGGCCGAAGCTGGTTTGCGCGGCGGCGGCGACACGGAGGTTGCCGACGGTGGCCAATCGCATGCCCACGAAACCCACGGTGGCCGAGAAAGTCGAGCCGACGAAGAAGGCAATCGCCCGGCCGACGTAGATTTCCTTCGGCAGGCCCGTTTTATACGCCGCATATCCCAGCAAAAAAGTGAGGATCACGATCAAGACTCCCACCACGCTGAACTGGCGATAAAGATAGGCGTTTGCCCCTTCGCGAATGGCTTGGGCGATCTCCTGCATTCGTTTCGTGCCTTGGTCGGCCGTCATGACCTGCTTGACCAGAGTCAACGCGTAGCCCAAGCCCGCCAACGCCACGATCACCAAGGAAGCAAGGGCGATCTTTTCGCCGAGCGAGTAGTCATCGCTCACCAAAGGCTGGAAGAGATGCACGACCATCTGATGGGCCGGCGCCGCCGCCGTTTCCGGGCTGGTTTCCCCCGCGGCCGGAGCGACCGCCGTGGCGTTCTCGGCGGGCGTGCTCGCTTGGAATCCGGCGGCCGCCAGCAATCCCACGCATAAAAACAACAACCAAGCCACATGCAGCCGCTTGCGGAGCGGGCTGATGGGCCGGGGACCTGTACTACCACTTTTTTTCATGTCTGCGAATACTCCTCGAATCAAAAGGTTGGAAGTTGGTGCGAATTACGGCACGCATCGGCTATCTCGAAGTTCTAGGTTATGCTTCAGCATAACTTGCCGTTCTGTTTCAAGATAACTTTTCATCCTGGATATTATGCTGAAGCATAACCTACGCAAATTGGCGGGCCTAGCCCACCCTTCTTCGAACGATTCATGCCGTAAAACTAAAATTCCGCCGGCGCGTAAGTACGCTCCGGCAGTGCGGAATAAACGGGAAAGTTTACAGACTTTACCACAAACCTGTCAACCGTCCCGGCGCGATACTTCCCTTTCGTCAAGAAATATAAGGTGATCCTCGTTAAACACCCCCTTCTTTTGGGTAGTTTTTGGTTCGCACGGCCATGAGCGGTGGTGCGGCAAGATAATTCATCAAGCCTCGCCCAGGAGGAGACATTGGGCTATTCGGAAAAACCCTGCGAAGAGTTATTATTTCAATTTCTAGGGGGGAGTAACCTCAAAAAAGATTGACGACCTAATCAAGGTTGGGAATGCTCCTTTGGCGACGTTACAATCGCCGTTGAGCGGATGAATATTTCTTCTTCTCGACGGGGCTAACACGAAGCCCCGGCGGGACGACATCATTTCCAAGATGTCTCGATGTCGCCCCTCCCCGGCAAGCAACCACTCACCGCGACCAATGGTCGCGGCTTTGCAGCGCGCAACCGCTCACCGCGACCAATGGTCGCGGCTTTGCAGCGAGTGTTCGTGTTCGGGGTCGAGGCCGAAGCGAAGGGACATGGTGGCCGCGGACATCGCGCCGGAGCGGACGAGGATCTGGTCGGCCTGGGCGTCTTTCAGCCGGTCGCGGACGCCGAGGGTGGGCGGGATGGCGCGAATCTCCACCAGGTCGAGGCTTTCGGCGGGCAACCGGCCCGTGGCGACGGCGTGGGACAGCGCGCGGCGCATCACTTCGCAGTCGTCTTCGATCATTTCGTGCTGCAGGCGCTCGAACATCTTCACGGCAGGCCCCTCGGCGACCATCGTCGAGGAGTAGTTGGCGTTGCTGGCGTCGGAACTGAGCATGAATTCGGGCATTACCAGGCGGCTGGCGATGGCGCGGAGTTCGGCCTGGAGGACGATCACGTAGCGGCCGGCGTCGATGCCGGCGGCGGGAAATTCGTACTCGGTGCCGGCGAGCGCGTCGAGGATCGTGCCCGGCGCGAAGCGGCGGAAATGGGACGTGCCGCTGTTTGGCCGCATCGAGGTGAAATCGGCCTGGTTGGCGACGAATTGTTCGAGGCCGGCGGCGGTGGCCGAGCGGTGCTTGCGGATGATGGCGATGGCCGACTGGATTTCGGAGACCACGCTCATGTTGCGGAGCAGCTTTTCGGCGCGGCGGAGGTTCTTTCGGACGGGATAGAAGAGCGGCAGGCCGCGCTTCACGTTGGCATCGACGTTGGCCTTGCGGTGCTGGATTTCGGCGGAGTCAACGAAGCGGCCGTCGATCCAATAGCCCAACACGGTTTCCACGTCGTGCGGATCGGTCTCGACGCCGAAGGAGGTGGCCGGATCGGTTAGCTTATCGGGCGGCGCGGCGACTTGGTCCGGCTCGACGAAGCGCACGCGGAGGATGCCGTCGGCGGCGGGGAAGAATCGCAAGAAGCATTCGCCGTCGCGGTCCTTGCGGCGGACGATCTCTTGTTGGCGGGCGCGCCATTTATTCAGGCGGACAAATTCGTCGAGCACAGCCTGCACGTCGCGGAGCAGGTTTTCGCCGAACACTGGCACTGGCAAGATGCCAGTGGCACACGGCGAGTTGCCGGTGGCACGCGGCGAGTTGCCGGTGGCACGCGCCGAGATGCCGGTGGCACGCGGCACTGGCAAGATGCCAGTGGCACGCGACGAGTCGCCAGTGGCACACGGGGCGAAGCCTTTTTTCGTCGCGGCGCGATAGCCGTGGCCGCTGCCGACTATGTAGGAGATGCGGTTTTCGTGGCCGTTGATGGCGAATTCGTTTTCGACCGCCAACGCGCGGCATTGGGCGCGGATTTCGGCGAGTTCGGCCTCGCCGGCGAAGGGGATTGCGTTTATGGCAGACAGGTTGGAAACCTGTCCTACGGCGACCGATCGCCAGCGCGAGCCGTCAACGTCGTAGTAGGGTTCGGTGGGATCGACGAAGCCGTTCCACAGTTCGTCGAAGGCTTCGAGCAGGCGGCGTTCGAGGGCGGATTGCATGGTGGTTCTCCTTGGGATTGGGGATTGCAAATTGGTAATCTCAAATTGCAAATTGCAAATTGAACGATGGGTGGTTGGGGATGGGGGAAATGATGAATGATGAATGAAACTCGAAATCCAAAGTAAAAAACGGCTTCGTGCGAATTGATTCACGATCGAGTATCCGATAATATCAGCACCACTGAGGAAAACAACGTATTGATGCGAATATAGACATAATCATGCCCTTTCTTGGCCCGACTATTTTCGTGTGTTTCGTGTATTTCGTGGTTGATCTTTGCAATAAAGATCGGTGTTTTTCAGAAATGAACGATCGACCACGAAATACACGAAACACACGAAAACGAGGAGAGAACGGAATGATTTTATCGTTCTTCGTGACCTCCGTGTTGAATTATTGTTTTTCTTTCGTTTTTTATTCTCCGACGAATAAACGGTTGCCGAGGCCGTCGTTGAGGGCGCGGGCTTGGTATATATGGTTGGCGAGGCGGAGGGCCATTTCGGCGGCGTCGGGGCCGTCGTCGCGGTCGGCTTGGGGGAATTCCTGCAATTGCTCGACGAGCAGTTTCGTGCCGGGGCTGCCGGCTTTGAAGCGCAACCGCCGCGTCGAGAGATACGGACCGAGGCGGCGGATGCGGACCGATTTGTTGACGTGGTTTTCCAGCGGCATGGGCCGCGCGCCCAACAGGCCCTGGCGGCGGATTTCCTGCTCGAACTCGACGGCCAGCAGGTCTTGGAACTGGTTGGCCTCGACGGCGAAAACGTCGGGCTGGAAGCGGCGGAGCAGTTCCACGCCGTCGGCGACGATTTGCGGCGTGGGGCGGCGGGCGAGATCGGCTTCGAGGTAGATGATGCCCTGCCGACCGACGCCGAGCATGACGAAGGCCGAGTAATCGCCGCGGCGGGCGTCGCCGCCCTTGCTGGGATCGAGGGCCATCGTTTTGACCAGCAGATTCGCGGGCCAATCGTCGAACCAAATCGCCTCGTCGAAATACGATTCGGGCCATTCGCAGGCTTCCGTGTCGAGGGGGGAGTTCTGCTTTTCGCGCTCGAAGGCCGCGCGGCCGCTTTCGGCGCGGATGCACATCAGGGCGTAGAGGTCTTCGAGTTCGGGCCAGAGGACGATCGCGCCGGCATGGAGGACGGCGCGGTGTAGCTCGTAGAACGCGCGGGCGTCTTCGAGGTAACGCGGATTTTTGGGATCGGCGTAGATCGCCTCCCACTCGGCCCAGCGGGACACGTTTTCGGGCCAGCGGACGATCGACTGGAAGATTTTCGATTTCCAGCCGGGCGTTTGGTGGAGCTGCATGGCGAGCGCTTCGCGGTGCAGGGCGGTGGCCAGGTTGACGACGTTGGTCTCCGGCGTGCCGGCCTTCATCAACATGCCGTGGAACCACTCGCGGGAGCGTTCGCGCTGGGCGCGGGAGCGGATGTGGCCGTCGTTTTGCAGGTCGTCGCAGACGATGAGCGTGGGGCGGTGCTCGCGGCGACGTTTTCCCCGCAACCGCTGGCCCGTGCCGAAGGCTTCGACGGCCGCGCCGTTTTTGAGCACGATCGAGTTGCTTCGCCAGAGCGGTCCCTTGCCGGCGGCGGCGGGATATTTTTCGGCGAGGAGTTCGTTTTCGAGGAGTTCGGCCTTGACGTTTTCCAAATGCGCGCAGGCCTGGTGCTTGGTGTCGGAGACGATCCAGATATACGGTTCGCGTTTTTCGAGCGCGGCGCGGAGGACGTAAGCCAGCGTGGCGAGGGTCGATTTGGCGGCGCCGCGGGGGCCGAGGAGGTTGATTTTTCTACCCCGTTGCCGCGTGAACGAGTCGAGCATCCCGGCGAGCCAGTAGTGCATGCGGGAGGGCGGGAGGCGGAAGTGCCGGGGGAGAAACTGTCGTCCCCAGGCCAAAATATCGCGGCCTCGATCGCCCTGCTGCTTCCGCCGGGCAAGACCGTGTTTTCGCGCCACGTCGTCGCGCAATTGTTGCACGATCTCGCGGCATTTTTCTCGAGGCATCGAGGATTCGACGTTGAGCGATTCGATGTTTGGCATGGTTGTATTTCACCACGGAGGCACGGAGGACGCGGAGGGCGACAAAACCATTCCGTTCTCCTCAATTTCGTGTGTTTCGTGTGTTTCGTGGTTGATCTTTGCGGTGAAGGTCGGCGTTTTTCGGAAATGAACGATCAACCACGAAACACACGAAACACACGAAAGAGTCGGTCCAACGAAGGGCATGATTATGTCTGAATTTGCATCGATTTGCTGTTTTCCTCCGTGATCTCCGTGCCTCCGTGTTGACAATTTGTTTGATTATTCCGTGTCGATAATTGCATTTATTTCTCTCTAAATTCTCGCAGCACCTCCTCCAATATCTTGAGGATGTTTTTTCGGTATCGATCGACGGGCACTTCGGCGACGATCGTTTCGGCGACTTGCGCGAGCAGTTCGGCGAGTCGGTCGGGGGTAACGATTTCGGGATTGCGGCTGCCGTAAAATTCCGGCCGCAGCCGTTCGAGCGCCCAGGCCGACGCCCGCCAGTAGCGCGGATCCTTGGCGGCCGCGTTGATGTTCCGCAGGTGCATGACCTCCGAGGAGTTTTCGGCTTTGGCCAGTTTTTCGGTGAATTCCGCGTCGCGCTCGGCGGTGTTGCGGATCGTGCTCGGCGCGCAATCGACGTACCGCGCGGCGGTCCGGCGGCTGCATCCCACGGTGAGGATCGTCAAGATATCCCGCCGCTTCTCTTGATCCAAGACCGGCGGCCGGCCGCGTTTCGGCATGGGAGGCTCCTTGGGGATTAGGGATTAGGGGCTAGGGGCTAGAGATCGGGGGCTAGGGGCTAGAGATCGGGGGCTAGGGGCTAGAGAAAACGAATGTCTTTCAAAGCCCTGATCTCTAGCCCCTGATCTCTAGCCCCCAGCCCCGGCCATCTCCCTCATTCTGGGGTCTGTTGCAATCGTTGATTTGACTTGGTATGATGGTTGTTAATCTCGAAATGCGGCTCTCTGGACCGTGAAGTGTGCGTTCGTCGCGCTTTTGCGGTGTAGCCGGGAAAGTCGTTGAGGCAGCGTCAAAAATCCTAGCTGTCAAAAGCTCGCCGCTAAAGGCATTGTCTTGCCGCGGGCCGTTCTTGGGCTGGGTGTTTTTCCTTTTATTGATCCGTTTCCGGTTGCGCCTGCGCACATCGGACGTGTACGAATATATTTGCCCCGAAGGGGCAGCCGTTCACCCAGCCCACGGGCAACGCCCTGGGAAACGGGAGGATAAAATTTCATATCGGCCCAACGGGCCAATCATTCCAGGAGAACTGTTGGCCCGTCGGGCCGAAATACAAGGACGCATACACCTGTCCCCAGGGCGTTGCCCAGGGCTGGGCAAACTTTCGCTCCTTTGGAGCTGATTTTTTACGAGGAGGCAATCTACTATGTGGCACAAACTGAATGGGATGATTGCGACGGCCGCAATTGCGTCAGTGGTATTTTTTGGGCTGCTAGGTGGTCGGTCAAGTCTGTCGGTCACTTATACTGCTGTCGATCTTAGTCCCACTGCGGTCACTCGGTCGTATGCAATTGCTACCATTGGCACGCAACAGATTGGCTACGGTTCTGGTACAGCCACGGGCGGCAACAATCACGCGTTGCTTTGGAATGGCACGGCCCAGAGCGCGCTCGATCTGAATCCCAACGGGTTCACTTCGTCGTTTGCCATTGGCACCTGTGGCACACAACAGGTCGGCTCCGGGCTTACAGCTACGGGTAGTTCCCAGCATGCTTTACTATGGGAAAACACGGCAAGCAGTGCAGTCGATCTGAATCCCAGTACTTTCAAAGGTTCTTATGCTTCCGATACCAATGGGACGCAGCAGGTCGGCCATGGATGGGGCACGGTCACGGGTGGATATACTCATGCATTGCTTTGGAGCGGGACGGCGAATAGCGCGACCGATCTGAATCCTAGCGGATTCACTGAGTCGTATGCCAAAGGCATCAGCGACACTCAGCAGGTTGGTGCCGGTTATGGCACGGTTACGGGCAATAAAACACATGCATTGCTATGGAACAGCACAGCAGCCAGCGCGGTTGATCTGAATCCCAGCGGCTTCACTCAATCGTGGGCCTGTGCCATCAGTGGCTCACAACAGATCGGTTATGGTTCCGGCACGGTCACAGGCAACAAAACACATGCATTGCTATGGAGCGACACCGCAGACAGTGCGCTCGATCTGACTCCAAACGGATTCGATTTCACGACTGGCCAAAGCACCAATGGGACTCAGCAGGTTGGGTGGGGTAATGGCACGGCCACGAACCTCTACAATCACGCGTTACTTTGGAGCGGCACGGCCGACAGTGCGGTTGATCTACATCAGTTTCTGCCTGGTGAATTCACCGATTCTCATGCCAAGGCAATTGATGCGCAGGGCAATATCGTCGGTTACGCATATGACACGTCGCACAATGAACACGCTATACTCTGGATTCCCGTGCCAGAGCCTTCGATGTTCGCCCTGCTCGGCATGGGTGCCTTCGGCCTTCTCGCTTGGGTTTGGCGGCGGGGGCGGGGGGCGGTTTTGTTCGCGACTCCAAAAATTTGCGTGGCATTCGTTCTCCTTACTCCGGCGATCGGATATTCCAATCCGATTACGGAATTGGGGCTTACGATCGACGTTACCGGGCCCGGCGGGTTGGGCGTCAAGGAGGTTCCGCCGGGGCCAATTACGGGGGAAATTTGGGCGACGGTTAAGGGGCTCAACCTTAATTTCAGTGATGAAAAATTAAGTGAATTAACGGGTGGATTGCGAATTTCGGGCGGCGGCTCCTTTCTCCCTTTTGACGTCGCCAGCAATTACTTGCCGCCATGGGACTTTGGTGCAATCTATCCTGTTGACCTTTCGCCGGATGGCAAGACGTTGGGTCATGGGGGACTGACCTCAAAAACTGGAACGGGTGTTTTGTGGTTCCGGTCGCCGGTTTCGCAAGTCGGCAATGAACCATTCAAAGTCGGCACTTTTCAAGCCAACCTCGAGGCGGGCGATTCGATTCAATTTATGTTGTCGGGACGAAGCGTACTAATGTATGTATTTACGGTGGATAACGCCGTGAGGAACGGCGCTACAGGCTATGACTTGAACTTAATTCATGTCGGCGAACCGCTCGTCGTCGTGCCGGAGCCTTCGACGTTCGTTTTGCTCGGCTTGGGAGTTTTTGGGCTTTTGGGTTGGTGTTGGCGGCGGGTGTGGAAGGCGGGGGATTAGGAATCTGAAATCTGAAATCTAATATCTGAGATTTGAGATTACAGATTCAAGTATCATCCCCGCATCCCTCGCCTCCAGCCCCTCGCCCCTCGCCCCGGTACTCGAACGACACGACCGCGCGGCCGATCGAGCTGCGGTAGTTCTCGATGAAGCGTTGGGTGTCGGCGGAGCCGGTTTTCTTTACGCCGACGGCGCGCCATTTGGGCGAATGGCGGCAGTGGGCGATGAGGGCGGGGTGGCTGGCGGTGATGTTCATGCGGTAGCCTTCTTGGCGGTGCAGTTCGGCCACGCTTTCGGCCAGGGCCATGCCGATGCCCACGCCTTGGTAGTCGGGCAGGGTAACGATGCGGCTGATGCGGCGGCGGTTCTTGCGGCCGATCAAGGGCAGCACGGCGCAAAAGGCGGCGGGCAGGCCTTCCCAGAGCGCGAGGTAGCACTTGGTGAAGGCGCTCAAGTTTCCGCTCAAATAGTGATGACGCGCAAACAGCCGCCACGCTTCACGCGATGAACGAACGATTTCAAGGTGGATGGGGGGTCGCCGAAGACGCCTCCGCTGGAAAGTCGAGGTCGCCATGTCGATGATCCAGTCGGGCTGGAGCCATTCGGCGACGTCGTAGTGGCAGGTAACGGCGACGAAGCGGCAGCCGATGCGGCCCGACCGGATGCCCTTGGCCACGGCGGCGGAAACGACGCGGGCGACCTGGCGATCGACGACGGAGGTGAATTCGTCGAAGACGACGAGCGAAGGGGGAAATTTCAAAGGCGGAAGGGGGAAGGCGGAAGGCGGAAATGAAGAATGCGGAATGATGAATGATGAATTGTCGCAGGCGTCGTTTTCCTCTTTGTTTTCTCCGCCTTCCGCCTTCCCCCTTCCGCCTTCCTGTTCTCCCCCTTCCGCCTTCCGCCTTCCGCCTTCCTGTTCTCCGCCTTCCGCCTTCCCCCTTCCGCCTTCCTGTTCTCCCCCTTCCGCCTTCCCCCTTCCGCCTTCAATCAGCGCTCTCGCCAGGTCGCAGCGGAACTGCTCGCCGTTGCTCAAGACCCGGTAGGGCTTGATCCACGACGGCGGCGAGGAAAAGCCGACGGCGGTGAAGAGGCCGGCGATTTCCTTGATCGGCCGGTCGCCGAGGCCGTCGATGACGGCGGCGTTTTCGGGCCAATCGCGGCGGCGATAGACCGCATTGCCGAATAGCCGTCGGGCGACGGTGCTTTTGCCGCTGCCCGACGGGCCGACGATGAGGCCGATCTTCCAAGGGGGAAGGGGGAAGGGGGAAGGGGGAAATGACGAATTTTCGCGGACATCGCTTTCCTCTTCGTTTTCTCCGCCTTCCGCCTTCCGCCTTCCACCTTCCTGTTCTCCGCCTTCCCCCTTCCGCCTTCCACCTTCCTGTTCTCCGCCTTCCCCCTTCCGCCTTCCCCCTTCTTCGTCCCGCCTTCCCCCTTCTTCGAAAAAGTCGTCGGGCAGTTCGAGGCGGAAGCGTTCCGACGCCTTTTGGGCCAGGGGCACGTCGAACATGCCGGCGACTTGCTGCACGCGGAAGGAATCGTGGACGGGACAGGAGACGGTGAGATCGAGGGTGGGCATTGTGGAAGGATGAAGGATGAAGGATGAAGGAAGGGGGAAGGCGGAAGGCGGAAGGGGGAATGATGAATTGTCGCAGGTATCGTTTTCCTCTTTTTTTCTCCGCCTTCCGCCTTCCCCCTTCGTTTACAGCGTTATCAGTTTGCACTTGTAGCCGTCGGCGGCGAGGCGTTCGTAGAGTTCTTGCTGCGCTTGCTCGTCGCGGCACTCGACGACGACTTGGAAGGCTTCGGGGATGGCGACTTCGGGCGGGTCGGAGTCGGTTTCCTCCAACGCGGCGGGCGGATCGGCGTTCGCCAGCAGGTTGTCGAGCATGGCGCGGACGGCGTCGTTCTCGGTTTCGACTTGGGCAAGCAGGTCGGCGAGGGCTTGCCCATCGGGTTGGGCCATATCGGCCAAGGGATCGAGCACGGCCAGCAATTTGGCGGCCTCTCGTTCGTCGAGATCGAGGACGAGCACGGGGACTTCCTGTTCGGGCGTGGTTTCGGCGCGGAGGTGGCCGTCGATGAGTTCGAGCGAACCGTCGGGCAGTTCCCGGACGATGAGCGCGCCGGCGTAGCCGATTTCGGCGAGCACGCCGCGGAGCGCGTCGCGCTGCACCGGCGGGTGGGTCCGCCAATTCCGCGGATGGGGCCGCAGCGAACTCGCCCGCACGCGGCGGAATTCCTTAATGCGATCGCGGATGTGCATGATTTTTGTCTTGGGGTTTGGGTCTTGAGTTTTGTTTGGAAATGGTGGGTCGGCGCTAAAGCTTGACCCACCCTACGATTTTTCGCGGCGTTGGTTGCGGACTTCGCGGTAGCGGTCGAAGTGGCGGGGCTTGAGGGCGAGGCCGAGAACGATTTTCGTACGGGGGCCGGGTTTCGGGCGGCGCCAGCGCGGGATCGGCGGCGTGAGGCAGGCACGGCAGGGCGGATAAATCAGGCGGCCGCACGCGGGGCAGCGTTCGGGCGGAAGGAGCGGTTCATCGAAGCCGCCCTCGAGACGATTGGCTCGCGGGGACGGCGGATCGAGCGGTTTGCCGGCAGCGATCTTGGCGATCGCTCCGCGGCTGACGCCGGTTTGCCGCGCGATCTCGCGGGGACTGAGTTTTCCCTCGGCGAGCAGTTTTCGCACGCGATCGATTTGATAGGGGGCAAGCATGGCTCAGACCTTTTTTCGCGGTGCTGGATGTTCAATTGTTCGTTTAGCCCGGAGCCGACGGCGACGGGGTTGCGAACGGATGCAATCTTTCGTTGATGCTCCATGCTCGCCGTCCCCGTCGCCGTCGGCTCCGGGCTAAACGAGGGCAATCGAGAACGGCGATCGATGCGCAAAAAAAGAGCCTGTCGGCGGAATGGGGTGGGCATTCCGCCGGCAGGCTCTTCGGGATACTTGAAGCGGTTCAAGCTCTTCGGATACCTATCGCACTCGCAACGAACGCCAACCTATCATAGGAGGCGGCTTTTTTCCAGAAAAAAATTAAAAATGAAGTCGCAACCTTTTGCGGGAGTCGCAGTTAGGGCGATATTTAATTCGGCGAGTTCGCGTTTTTAACGCGGTAGCGAGATTGTCCCTTTTGAAGTTGGAAAACGAACGATTTTTTATCGCCGCACGACTAAGAAGTAACCAACATTCCACGCGGAACGGCGTCTCGAACAAATTGCTTTGTCGATGGTTGTTTCGCAATGGTCTCTAATACCGAAGCGCGACATGGAGCCAGCAATTCAATCCCTAGAAGGAGACCGTTTTTATCGTAATCCGCAAAAGCGTCTCCATTTGCGTATTCTTTGGTAGTTTTTGTCTTTCCCTTGCGTATTTGAAGATAGACGGCGATCACTTCCCCGGTTTCTGTGTGGGTTTCGACATTAACTCCGAAGGAAAATCTGTTTTTTTCGCTCATAAAGGATCTCGGATCACAATTACCGTGATGATTCCAAGTTTGTCGGGCCACCGTTCGAAAATGACATCTATTACGTAATTTTTATTTCGTCTTTTGCGCCAGCGAAAACGACCCGGTTGCGTTCTGAGACCTTTTCGCGTGGGATTTGCCAATACGGAAAATACCTCTTCCTGCGTAACTCGCCGCTGTTTCATTCTATGGAGAGCGTGCCTTGTAAACCATACCTTATCGTAACCGAGCACTGAATGAGCGATCTCCTCCCCAGGTTGGACGAGAGGCCTGTCTGGGATCGCCTCTGTTGGTGCCGGTTTCCAGCGATGCTTTCCATTGCCCTTCTTCATTTCTTTATTTTGCCTATCGAAGACAAAATTAACAAGACACGTCTTTTCCGGCTACCGACCATAACACCTATGGCTAATAACATATTCCCTATAAGTTGTTAAGTGTGATATTTCTGGAAAATTCAAAATTGATGTGAAAAAATCCCAAATTGGACACTACCCGAACGAAGCGCAAGATATAATTGACTACAGTTTCCCGGCCACATTGACCACACCTCGCCTTCAAATCCGTGTCAAACGATACAATGCACACCGCCGATTGTCCGCTTTCCGATATCCTCGGCCAGCAAAGCCGGCTTTGGCCCGTTGCCGGGGAGATACTGACCAAGGCGTGCCGGGGGGATAATACCGGCGGATATCTGGAGCAAACGCTGCCGCTGATTCTCGCGCAAGCAGCGGGCGATTACGGCGCGGTGGCCTATCCGCACGAAGGGCGATGGTCGATGGTGGGCGAGGCGGGGGCAGGCCGCGCGCTGCCGATCGAATTGCTCGCGGCCGCGCTCGACGGCGATTCGGCCCGTGCGGCGGGCGAGTGGGCGGCGGTCCCGCTGGGGCGGCGCGGGAGTTCGGCCGCGGTGCTGGCCGTGCATTGCCGCACGCCGGAGGAGGCGAAAAAAAATCTCGACGCGCTCCGCGCGCTTGCGCCCGTGCTGCACGCGGGGCTGGAGGCGGTGCGCCGCCGCGAGAAGGATCGCCGCCGCCTGGGGCGGCTGGAGGCGATTTTGGAGATCGCCAATTCGTGGAATCAAACGCGCGAGGTGCAAACGCTGCTTTCGCAGATGGCCGAGGCCGCGACGCGGCTGTTGGGAGCGGATCGGGCGAGCATTTTTCTCTGGGACCGTCCGAACCGGCTGCTGGTGGGCCGGCCCGCGCTGGGTGCGCCCGACGGCGAGCTGCGCATTCCCGACGACCGCGGCGTGGTGGGGCAGGTGGTGCAAACCGGCTTGCCGCGGCGGGTCGATGCAGCAATCGAGCCGGAGTTGATCGATCATCGGGTGGATGCGCAGTTGCAATATCAGACGCGGACGCTCGTTTGCGTGCCGCTGCGCGGCCGGACGGGCGAATTGTTCGGCGCGTTCGAGCTGATCAACAAGCTTGCGGGCAGCTTCACGCAGGACGACGAGGACGCCTTGGTCGAGTTGGCGGCGCATGCGGGCGTGGCCTTGGAGAACGCGCAGGACCGACAGCAATTGCTTTCGGCCAACCGGCAGATCGCCGCGCAGGCCGCGGAGGGCATCCGGCTGATCGGCGAATGCCCGGCGATGACCGCGCTGCGGTCGATCGTCCGCCGCGTGGCCGACACCGATCTGGCGGTGCTGATCCTGGGCGAGAACGGGACCGGCAAGGAGGTGGTGGCGCAGTCGATTCATTATATGAGCCGCCGCCGCGCGCAGCCGTTCATCGCGGTGAACTGCGCGGCGATTCCCGACACGCTGGCCGAGAGCGAGCTGTTCGGCCACGAAAAGGGTTCGTTCACCGACGCCAAGGAGGCGCGGCCGGGCAAATTCGAACTGGCCGCCGAGGGGACGCTGTTTTTGGACGAGATCGGCGACTTGAGCCTTTCGAGCCAGGCGAAGCTGCTGCGGGTGTTGGAGGAGAAGGTGATCGTGCGGGTGGGCGGCTCGCGGCCGATCCACACCGAAGCGCGGGTGGTGGCGGCCACGAACCAGAACCTGGCGGAGATGGTCCGCGCGAAGAAGTTCCGCGAGGACCTTTATTTCCGGCTGAACGTGGTGAGCCTCGAATTGCCGCCGCTCAGGACGCGGGGCGAGGACATCTTGCTGTTGGCCGAGCATTTTTTGAGCGATTTCTGCCGCCGCGCGCGGCGCAAGACGCCGCCGATTTCACCCACCGCGCGGAAGCGGCTGCTAGACCATGCGTGGCCGGGCAACATCCGCGAGTTGCGAAACCTGATGGAGCGGTTGGCGTATCTCTCGGCCGAGGACCGCATCGACGTAGAGGACTTGGCGTTCATCCTCTCGCCCCGCGGCCAAACGCCGCTCTTGGCCGACGACCGCCAATCGCTCGCCGAGGCGACCGACCGGTTCCAAATCGAATACATCCGCCGGCTCGTGGAGCAGTGCCGCGGGAACATGAGCGTCGCCGCCGCGCGGCTGGGCCTGCACCGCTCGAACCTGTACCGCAAAATGCGGCAATTGGGGATGGAAATCCCCCGCGCCGAACGGGAAGAGACTTTTTCGTAGGACAGGTTTCCAACCGGTCATTCGTGGGACGGGATTTTCAACCTGTCATTCGTAGGACTGGTTTCCAACCTATCGTGGGAGCGGATATTCCTAAAACAGCCCATCCTTACCAGTATATGCGCCTGTCCCCTTTAATTCATTTTGAGGTAAATCAGTTATGGTGGAAGACTATTATAAAATCTTGGGAGTGCGTTGGAATGCTTCAGCCGATCAAATCGGTCATGCTTATCGGGTTTTGGTGCGTCAATATCATCCTGATGTAAATCAAGAGTTGGAAACTTATGACAAATTTCAAGAGGTTCAAAAAGCTTTCGAGGTACTCTCTGATCCAATAAAACGTGCTGAGTATAATCGTTCACGCACGAAAGTAGCTCCTCGTCCTTCTAAGGGCATTTATAATCCTAGCAATCTTCCTAATACAAGATATTCAGGAGATATGCTCGACGATAAATATAAACTGATCCTTGTGAATATTATATGCGTTTTTCTGATGGTCCTTGTGTCTGGAATAGTATCATTGAGTATGTTGGATTACTATAATACGCCTGCAAACCCTGATATGCCGCCAGTTTACAACCCTCCTCAAGATAACCGATCAAAGAATATACCCTCAATAAAAGGCGTTAAAGTGACAGTAATAACAACATTAGAATTTGTAGTTGTTCCATTTATCATGCTCATTTTATGTATTAACATCGGCTATGTTGCGACTCATCGCGATTCTTAATCACCTGGCGAATTAAAAGGGACAGGCGCATATAATGGGCAATATGAGTTAGATGGATGTTTTATGAACGTGGGCGAATTAAAAGGGACAGGCGCATATAATGGGCAATATGAGTTAGATGGATGTTTTATGAACGTGGTTCATGCGGGCGGCCGCGGGGACGAAGCGTTGATTGTAGGCCGAGTCGCTCCGCGGTCTGCTCAATCCAGAGGGGATTCGCCCAACGCCACGATTCAGCACGTGAAACAGCGTTCCGCCGAGCGATACTCTTGTGGTTCGAGGCATGACCTCAATTTTTCCCAAAACAGCCCATTCTTTCCAATATATGCGCCTGTCCACTTTAATTCAGCCGCCGCGCGGCCAGTCGCCGCTCTTGGCCGACGACCGCCAATCGCTCGCCGAGGCGACCGACCGGTTCCAGATCGAATACATCCGCCGGCTCGTGGAGCAGTGCCGCGGGAACATGAGCGTCGCCGCCGCGCGGCTGGGCCTTCACCGCTCGAACCTGTACCGCAAGATGCGGCAATTGGGGATGGAAATCCCCCGCGCCGAACGGGAAGAACCGGTGGGATATTGAAGTGTTGGAAGAAAAAAGTTCCGCGCCCGGCTTATTTTTTCTGCGCTTCATCGAAGACCTGCGCCACGGCGTTGCGGGCGGCGGGGTCGAGCCAGACGCGGGCGAAAAAGGTGTTGCCATCGAGGTCTTCCCAGGAGAGTTCGCAGCCGGTGGGACCGCAGCCGCTCGCGCAGTTCAGCAGGCGGCAGCGGCCCGAACGGATTCGTTCGGCGGTTTCGACGTCGAGGACTTTGGCGATGTCTCGGATGACCGCGGCGGGGAATCGGGCCGAACGCGCGGCGCGATACCAACTCCGGCAGCGTTTGCAGAACGGCAAGCGCATGGCGGGGATCACCACGCCCAGCGCGGCGGCGAGCGTGAGCAAGCCTTCGACCGTCCACAACGCCCAGGCGCCGCCGCCGCGGACTTCGAGCAGGTTGAACACCGATCGGCCCCGGCCGGCTTGTTGCCGCATGAATCGGCAAAAATTCTCCGCCGGGGCGGGCGGCAGGCGGGCGGCCAATTCGGGCAGGGCCGCTTTGGCTTTTTCGATCGCCGCGGTTTCCCGCCGCTCGAGTTTTTGGGCGTCTAAAAAACCGAAATAATGCTGGCCGACGACGGCGACGAGCGCGGCAAGCAGGGTGCCCAGCAGGATCGTGGGCCGATGCCCGACCTGGCCCACGCGCATCAGCAAGACCAGCACGGCGCCCAAGCCGATGCCTACCAGCAAGGGGAAAATGAGGAAGGGGGCGAAATAGAACTGGGCATCCTCTGCCGCCCAGGCCGCCAAACTGCTCAGCAGCAAGCAGCCGGGGAGCCAGACGGCGACTCCGCGCAGGCCGAACGGCCCGCCTCCATTCGGCCCGGCGGCGCTCGGCTCGGCTGCATTTGCGTCGTTGTTCGGCGTCGTATTCATGGCGCTATTTTATCCGCACCCGGCGATTTGGAGAAGATGGGTCGATTGCCGTCCATCCTTGCTTTTGGTGATGGAGTTTGTTAGGATTTTTTATCATTTTTAACGGAATGAAGGAACCTATTGTGTAAAGAGGAAAAAAGGGAAAGAGGAAAAATGGAAAATTGCGATCGGCTTGTTTCTAGCCTTATTCGGTAAAATAATATTTCCCTTTTCCCGTTTCTCCCTTTTTCCTTCCCCTTACACTTATTTCATTCCGCTAAATGGATGCGGATTTTTTTCTTCGTCAACCAGTTTCAAACTCAAGAGATCGAATGTCCGCGGTCGTAACCGTTCTCGCCGGTCCTGCCGCAAGCGGCAAAACGGAATTGCTGTTGGGGGAATATCGGGCCAAGCTGGCGGAAAACGCGCCCGGGGCGGCGTTGTGGCTCGCGCCGACGTGGCGGGCGGTCGCCGACGTCCGCGAGCGGTTGCCGGGCGGAAATCTGGCCGGCTGTTTTCGGCCGGGGATCATGACGTTCGCCCAATTCGCCGGGGCGGTATTGGAGGCTTCGCCCGATCCCATCCGCCCGCTTTCGGATCCGATGAAGCGGCAACTCGTCCGGCAGTTGCTCGACGAGCAAAACGCCCGCGGCCGGTTGCCGCACTTTCGGCCGATCGTCCACACCAGCGGATTGGTCGATCTGGTGGTAGAGTTCCTGAGCGAACTGAAGCGGCTGGAAATCTGGCCGGATCATTTCCGCCGGGCGTGCGAAGCGCGCGGCATTGCGGAGAAGGATTTAGAACTGCTGGAAATCTACGAGGCCTACCAGCAGGCGTTGCAGGAGCATCAGCTTTTCGACGCCGAGGGGAGTTTCTGGTCGGCGCGGCATTGGCTCAAGCAGGGGCAGCGGCGGCCGTTCGAGCATTTGCAGTTCGTCGTGGCCGACGGCTTCAGCGACTTCACCCGCACGCAGCACGAAATTCTGGAAATTCTCGCGGGCCGCGTCGCCGCGCTGTCGATCTCTCTCACGCTGGAGCCGGAGCCTTGCCGCGAAGACTTGTTCGCCAAGCCGTTGAAAACGCTTGCTGAGTTGCAGAGGAGGCACGCGGGATTGGTGGTGATGAGAGGGGAGAGGGGAGAGGGGAGAGGGGAGAGGAACGAGGATTCAGGGATCGATGACGCTGCTGCGCCCCACGCCTCTCTCACCTCTTCCCTCTCCCCTCTCCCCTCCTCCCTCCGGCATCTGGAGCGGCGGCTTTTCGGCAATCCGCGGGAGGCGCAAGCGGCGGAAACGACGGAGGGGGTGGAGATTCTCGCGGCCGCGCGGCCGATCGGCGAAATGGAGATGATCGCCGCGCGGATCAAGCGGTTGATCGTCGAGGAAGGCGTGAAGCCGGGCGAGATTGCGGTGGCGTTCCGCGCGCCGCAAGATTCCGGCGGATTGGCGGGCGAGGTGTTCGACCGCTTGGGCCTGCCGGTCGCCTGGGAGCAGGGCGTGCGGCTCGATCGCGTGCCGATGCTGCGCGCGCTCGTCGCGCTGTTGAAGCTGGACTTGGACGATTGGCCGTTTCAATCCTTGTTGGCGGTCCTCGGCGGCAACTATTTTCGGCCCCCATGGCCCGAATGGCAAAACGGCCTCGCGGCAATCGAATTGGAACGCGCGATCCGCAAACTGCAAATTCCGCAAGGGCGGGAGAACTTGTTGCGGGAAATCGGCCGTGAAAATCTCCCGGCGGAGACCGACAACCCTGCCCCCGCGCTCCCCGATGGGTCGCGGCTAAACGAATCTTCGCCCCTCGCCCGCCTGGCCGCCGCGTTCGACGAACTGCCGCAACGCGCCACGCTTCCCGCGTGGGCGAAAGCCTGGGCGCGACTCGCCTTGCACACGGGCATGCTGCACGATCTCGATGCGGCGGACGAAGCCGACGGCCCCCGCCTGCGAAAAACCGACGCCCTCGCTTGGAAGATGCTGATGTCGATCCTCGCGGCGGGCGATCGGCTGGCGGGCTGGCTCAAGCAGCATCCGCCGGAACTCACGCGCGAAGAGGCCTTTCGCGCATTGGCCGATATCCTCGGCAGCGAGCGATTGCCCGCCGGCGAGGAGGAATCGGGCCGCGTGCGCGTGCTTTCGGCGGCGAGCGTGCGTTCGCTGCACATTCCGTATTTGTTTCTGGCCGGCCTTTCCGAGAAGGCTTTCCCCCAGCCCGACCGCGAGGACCGGCTGTACGGCGAGAACGAATATCTGCGGCTGATCGACGAGGGATTGCCGCTGGCGGCGCGGACCGAGCGCAATCGGGAAGAGATGCTGCTGTTTTATGAGGCCGTGACGCGGGCGACGAAGCGGCTGTATTTGAGCTATCCGGCGTTGGACGATTCGGCGCAGCCGCTTTCGCCGAGTCCGTTTTTGCTGGAAGCGGAGCAGGCGTGCGGCAAGGATCGCATCGCCAAAATCGAAGACCGCGACTTCCGGCCGGTGAAGAAGACCACCCAGCCGTTCTCGCCGGCCGAGTTCCGCATTGCCGCGATGAGCGAAGCGCTGGAGGGGAATTACGGTTGGCTGGCGGGATTACGACAACACGTCCTAACCGGCGGATCGATATTCGCACCCGCGCGAAATCTTTTCGCGGGTTTGGAATTGACCATCCTGCGGCAGGACCGCGAACGGTTCGGGGCGGCGGAAGGGATTTTTTCGGGAGAGCAGGCGAGGAAGTTGCTGTGCGCGGAGTATTCGCCGTCGCGGACGTTCGGCGTTACCGAGTTGGAGAGTTACGCCCGCTGCCCGTATCGGTTTCTGCTGGAAAGGATTTTGAAGGTTCAGCCGCTCGACGACATCGCCTTGGAGACCGACTTTCTCGAGCGCGGGCAGATCGTTCACGAAGTTTTGGCGGCGTTTCATCAGCGGGTGAACGAGTCGCACGGGGGGCCGACCTCGCCCGCGAAAATCGACCAAGCCGAATTCGAGAAATCGATGCAGGCCGCGATGGACGACTGTTTTCGGCCCGCGCCGGGCAATCCCGTGCGGGCCGCGCTCCGCGAGATCGACCGCCGGCTGGTCTCGAAATGGATGGCCGACTATCGCCGCCAGCACGAGGCCTACGACGCGCTGTGGACGGATTGCCAATCGCCGCCGGTTCCCGAATTTTTCGAGATTTCGTTCGGCCTGTCGAAGCACGCGAGCAAGACTTGGGCGGTCGATGCCCCGCTGGAGATTCCCGACGGCGGGGACACGATCCGGCTCTCCGGCCGCATCGACCGCGTCGATGCCGGCAGGGCGTCGAAACACGCCGTTTTCAACGTGCTGGATTATAAAACCGGCTCCTCCGCGAAATTCTCGACCGACGAATTCCTGCGCGGTGCCGCGCTGCAGTTGCCGGTGTACGCTTTCGCCGTGACGGAGCTTTTTTTGCTCGACCGCGACGCGCTGCCCTGGCAGGCCGGCTACTGGTTCGTCGCCCAGGACGGATTCAAGCACAAACAAGCGTTGAAAATGCACCATCTCGGCGAAAACGGCGGGGAAGAATTGGAAGAAGAATGGGAGCGCGTCCGCGGGCAACTCGGCGAGGTCGTTTCCGGGCTGGTGCACGGCATCAGGAAGGGATGCTTCCCCGTTTTCAACCGCGAAGAGCACTGCACCGGCAACTGCCCCATGAGCACCGTTTGCCGCATCAAGCAAATCCGCGCCCTCGAAAAAACCTGCCTGCCGACGGCGATGGGGGAATAGAAACCGCAGTTCCGTTCAAGCGGTTGTCCGAGAATAAGTTGCGGCGCGGGCGTCTCGCCTGCCCCGTGCAGCCGGGACGGCCGCACCAAAAAACTCCGAAGTCATCTTGAAATAAAGAGGGCCGTTCACGGCCCTTTCCGCCGCAGGCGTATTAGGCCCGACGTTCACGTCGGGTTACAAGGTCGCTCGCACCCCTTTAATTTTTCCCCCGCCCGCCGCCTTCGGCGGCGGGCGGGGGAAAAGAAGAATTGCGATCTGCCCAACCCGTGCTGAAGCACGGGCCGAATACCGCCTGCGGCGGCCAATGCCCGTGAAACGGGTATCACGAAATGGCCCCTTTGCGAGAATGCGTACACAAGATCGGCGTTTTCCCCGGCAGGCTGAATCCCGGTCCCTTCCGCCCAACCTCACCCCTTCCACCACCCCCGCCGCCAACCGCAAATAAAAATCCCAACGCCTCCCAGTCCTAACAGAACGCAGGTCGAAGGTTCCGGAACAGGAATCCATATGAAGGCATGTCGCTCGCTCGACCCATCACTCATGTAATCCGCGTATCCGACAATATTACCTTGTGCATCAATTGCATCGGCAAATGATGCGGTATATTCAGGAGGCAGAAATTGATGCAGATCAATCACACTCTCTGCCGAGCCGTTCCAAAGCAATGCGTGAGGGTTGTCGCTTGGAACAACACTACCCCTTCCCACTTGCTGAGTGCCATTTGTGTCCTCCGCAACTGAGGAGTTGAATCCAATCGGATGCAGATCAACCACACTGTTCGCCGTGCCGTTCCATAGCAACGCGTGTGCGTTATAGCTCCAATCAATACCAAATCCAACTTGTTGATTGCCGCTAACACCTTGAGCCGTCGAATAACTGAAACCGCCGGGATGTAAATCTACAAACGTGTTTGACGAGCCGTACCAGAGTAACGCATGATTTTCGCCGTTCGTGGCATTACCCGAACCGAAACCAACCTGTCGTGTGCCATCAGTGCTAAATGCCCACGATGAACTTAAATTCCAGTGATTCAGATCAACACAGCTCTCCGCTGTGCCGTTCCAAAGCAAAGCATGAATATGACCGTTACCACTATCACCATAACCCACTTGTTGATTACCACTAATGCCTTGGGCACGCGATGAGCGAAATCCGTAAGGATTCAAATCGATGACACTCTCTGCAGTGCCGCTCCAGAGCAGCGCGTGTTCGAAACCACCTGTGACTGCGCCGGAACCTACACCAACCTGTTGCATACCGTTAGTGTCGAGGGCAGCCGATGTAGTGAATCCTAGGGGATTTAGATCATCCGCACTGTCTGCCGTACCGTTCCATAGATACGCATGAGATTCGGTACTCATCCCCCATGTGCCACATTCGCCGACCTGCTGCATACTGTTCGTGCCATAAATATGACATAATCCAAATCCGCTTGGAGTTAAATCGATTGATTTATAAGTTATCGCCAAGGCGTGATGAACGCTTAGAAAAGTCAATGATACGGTCGCCAGTGCGACTGACAACACCCGACGCTGCCGTTTGAGCTTGAACATAGATAACCTCTTCGTGAAAAGTGTAAAACGCTGCCTCGATGACTTTTCGGCCCTTTCCGCCCTGCGCGACCCCGTACGCTTCGCGGCAAAAGCCCTAAACGAGAATTATCCCTCCAGCTTACCAAGCCAGACGCATTATTGCAATCCCCCCGCCAACTTCCCCACCAAAACTCGCCGATTTGGCTGGGGGCGAGGACGCTCCGGCTCGCTGAACTCCGGCCCCCGATACGCCCGTCCCGGCTCCCTGCGAAACCGTTTTGCGGCGGCGAATCGAAATAATTATTTTTCGCCGCAACCTCTAATCCCGCAAGCGTTTGCGAACAATCCGCAAAAAATTTCCTGGAAAAAAGCCGCCCTCTTATCTATACATATGTTCACTATGACGAACGTCGCCACGCCAAACAACGCGGTCCGCGTCGAGCAGTTGCAGAAGGCCTGGGCGGAGATCCTCGCCGAGGTCCTCCGCCGCGGTTTCTACGGCACCGCCGAGGTGGAAGTGAACGTCCAGGACGGCGCGATTCAGCACATCCGCCGCAAGATCGAACGCGTCGAGAAGTGAGCAGTGGCTAGTGGTCAGTGGCCGGTGGCCGGTGGTCAGAAAAGAGTGGTCAGTGGTCAGAAAAATACTGCCCACTGCCCACAGTCCACTAACCACTAACCACTAGCCACCGACCACTAGCCACTGGCCACTGCCCCCCCATCCCCTAACCCCTATCCCCTATCATGTCCGAACAGCTTCAAGAATTCTGCGATTCCCGCGGCGTGCCGATGCGCGTCGATCGCGCGGCCGGAGTCATCCGCGGCGTGAAAATCCTCGGCCTCAAATCGCGCAACGGCCGAACGTACCTTCCCGAAGCATTGCGAGAGGCTGCCGCGCTCTACGAAAACGCGAAGGTGAACGTGAACCATCCGCAAGGCCACCCGGCGTCGCCCCGCGATTACCGCGACCGGCTGGGCCAAATCCGCGGCGTCGAACTGCGGCCCGACGCGGGGCTGTTCGGCGATTTGCATTTCAATCCCAAGCACGCCCTGGCCGAGCAACTCGCGTGGGACGCCGAGCACGCGCCGGAGAACGTGGGCTTTTCGCACAACGTCGAGGCCCGCACCGCCCGCCGCGGCGAAGAGGTCGTGGTCGAGGCGATCACCCGCGTGCAAAGCGTCGATCTGGTGGCCGATCCGGCGACGACCCGCGGACTGTTCGAGTCGCACGAAAGCCGTGAAGCCGCCGAATCCCCGGCGTCTTCCGATCTCCCGCAATCCGCCTCGGAACTGGAAAAACTCGATCCCCGCTTGATCGAGGAATTCGACCGCCGCCATGCCGCGTCGATCGAGAAATTGCAAGCGGAGATCGCGGCGATATCGCAAAAACTCGCCGCGCACGAAGCGCGGCCGCATCTTGCGACCGAAGAGCGCAAGCCGGTTTCCCGCGATCAACACCTTCCCGTCCAAACGCCCCCCGCCAACGCCAAGGCGTTCGTGGAAGCAATTACGTGAAGCGGCAGTGGCTAGTGGTTAGTGGCTAGTGGCCAGTGAACAAAATCACTACCCACTGACAACTGCCCACTAACCACTGCCTACTGCATACCGCCTACTGCATACTTCCCCTATCCCCCATCCCCTATCCCCTATCCCCCAAAAAAGGAGAAATCCCATGAGCGACAAAATGCGATGGCGTTACGGCGACACGAATCCGGTTTTGGCGGCGGTCGATGCCGACACGGTGATCGAGATCGGCGACCTGGTCTATCAGGAAACCGACGACGCGCGGCCGGCCGCGATGCAAGCCGACCAAGGCAGCAAGGCGGCCAACCAGGAGTTGTTCGCCGGCAAGTTCCTCGGCGTGGCGATGCAGCGCAGCCGGGCGGGCGAGACCGCGCCCATCCGCGTGGCCACCACCGGCGTCTTCGAGTTCGATTGCCCCAGCACCGCGTTCGAGCTGGGCGATCCGGTGGGCGTCGATGAAAACGCCGCCGGCGACGCGCTCCTCAACCAGCAGGTGGCCAAGGTCGCCGCCCCCAAGTACGCCATCGGCCGCGACGCCAAGCGCCAGCCGGCCGCCGCCACCGTGCTCATCGACATCCGCTCCACCGTCATGACCGGCGGCGTCGAAGGCAGCAGCTATTCGGCGCCGTAGAAGACGGTCTTGGGACTTAGGTCTTGGGACTTAGGACTTTGTTTCCAAGACCAAAGACCTAAGACCAAAGACCTAAGACCAATTCCACAAAGACTAACCACTATCCAACTATTTCGATTTTCAAGGAGTATCACGTGAAAGCAATCAACTATCGCGAATTGAAACGCATGTACGACCTGAGCGGTCCCGAAAAGACCGTGCGGCACTTGCAGGAGGCCCTCGCCGCGGGCGATCTTACGCCCGAAGATTTCAGCCTGCGGGAAGTGGCCGAGGCCACGCTCTCCGGCGAGCGCGTCCGTCAGATGGACCCCCGCGGCGGCGGCGTCGCGCTGTTGGAGAGCGGCAGCGGCGTCGATGCCACCGCGTTCTCGAACATTACCGGGCAGATCATCCGCACGAAGATCATGCAGGCTTACCGGCAGGAGGCCTTCGCGGTCTCGAAGCTGGTCGATACCATTCCCACCCGGCTCGACGGCGAGCGAATTCCCGGCGTCGGCCGGCTCGGCGACCAGGCGGCGGAAGTCGCGCCCGGCATGCCCTATCCGCACCTCGGCTTCGGCGAGGACTACATCGACACGCCGCAGACCGCCAAGCACGGCTTCATCGTGCCGGTCACCAAGGAGGCAATCTTTTTCGACCGCACGCATCTCGTCCTGCAGCGCGCCGCGGAAGTCGGCGAGGCGCTGGGCTTGCACAAGGAGAAGCGGCTGATCGACCTGGTCGTCGGCGCGGCGAACAACTACAAGTGGAAGGGCGTGAACTACGACACCTACAGCGCCACCGGCAGCGGCGCGCCGCCCGACGGCGCGTGGATCAACCAGACCGACCAGGAACTGTGCGATTGGACCGACGTCGATGCCGCCGAACAACTCTTCGCCGACATCCTCGACCCGAACACCGGCGAGCCGGTGCTGATCCAAGCCACCACCGTGCTGGTTACGCCGGCCTACCGCCACGCGGCGCACCGCGTATTCAACGCCGCCGAAATCACCTACGAGACCGGCGGCGGGAACCTCGCCACCACGGCGGCCAATCCGCTGGGCAACTACCGCGTGGCGGAGAGCCGGCTGATGTACCGCCGCATCGTGGCCGCGGGCGAAACCGCCGCGGCCGCCAAGAAATGGTGGTTCATCGGCGATTTCCGCAAGGCCTTCGCGTATATGGAGAATTGGCCGATCACGGTTACGCAATCGCCGGTCGGCAGCGAGGCCGAATTCAACCAGGACATCGTCGTCCGCTTCAAGGCCAGCGAGCGCGGCGCCGCGGCGGTCATCAATCCCCGCTACGTCGTGAAAAGCACCGGTACGAGCGGATCGTAAGCTGTAGGCAGTAAGCAGTAGGCAGTAGGTAGTGGGCAGTGGACAGTGGACAGTGGGTAGAATCTCTAACCACTGGCCACTAACCACTGGCCACAGATCCCACGCCCCATGCGGGCTGCTCCATTCATCATTCATCATTCAGCATTCATCATTTCCTCCCATGTCCAACGCCGAACAACTCGAAATCGTCAAATCGCAAACGCTGGCGCGAATCGCCGAGATCACCGCGCAGCCCAAGCCGACCTATCAGATCGACGGTCAGATGGTCGCCTGGGGCGACTATTTGCACCAGTTGCAGCGGACGGTCGATTGGTGCAATGCCCAACTCGCCGCGCACGCGCCGATCGAAGTGCAGTCGCAAGGTTTTTGCTGACGAAAAAACGCTCGCAGCGGGTGCCACGGGCATCTTGCCCGTGCTCAGCGCCGCACTGGCGAGACGCCAGTGGCACCCAAAACTCACCCCACGCCCCACACCCCACGCCCCATGACCACTCCCTTCACACCCGCCGACGATTTCGAAGCGATAACCGACGGCTTGGAACCGGTAACGCTGTTGCGCCGCGAATCGCCCGGCGGGCCGGGCGAGACCGTGCCGCACGCGCTGCGGCGGACGATCGACATGGCCGAGGTGGTCGGCGACAATCGCCGCACCGTCGAGAGCGACGGCCGCTACACCGCCGCCGACGCCGCCTGGAGCCTGCCCGCCGCGGAAGTTTCCGCCGCGCCGCGGCTGGGCGACGCGATCCTCGACGCCGCCGGCCGGCGGTGGACGATCCTCGAGACGCGGTTGGTCGCGCTCGGCGTCCGCTGGCGCTGCCGCACGCGGGAACTGTCGATCGCCTACGGCCTGGAGGACGCCATCGACGTGCTCGCGGCCGAGTATTCCAAAGGCGAATCGGGCGCGGTCGAAACGACGTGGAACGTGCTCCATGCAGGCGTGCGCGGCCGCATCCAACCGCTCGAGACGAAAATCGCCGCGGAAAAATCCGCCCAAAATAGCGTGCGCCGCTGCCGCATCATCCTCGAGGAGCCGTTCGACCTCGGCCACGAGCACCGCCTCCGCGGCCCCGATGGAACCCTCTACCGCATCGTCGCCGCCGCCGGATTCCCCAAACACGGCGAGATGCAAACGGTCGAGGTGGAGAAAATCTAAATTGCTTTGGAAAATTCCGAGAAATCCTTGCCTTCCTGTTGTACATTTTGCAATTTGAAATTTGCAATTACCAATTTGCGATCAATCCCCTCAATCCCGCGTGGACGCGGGAGCTAAACATTCGGTATCCGTAAATCCCATGAAACTCGCAAAACATCTCCACGAGCATTGGTCTTCGAGCGCGGCCCTTAACGGCCTCCTGCCCGTCGAAAAAGTCTTCACCGGCATGAGCGGCGATTCCGCGCTCCCCTACGCGACGATCTCCCTCGAAGGCGCGAAGCCGCTCTCCCGCCACGGCGACGGCTCCGCGCTCGACGAGGTGGCGGTGCAAATCGAACTCTTCCACGGCGGATACGACGCCGGCCTCGCCGTGCTCAAGGAAATCGAAGCGGCCTTCGAACGCCTTTCGCTCGATTTGGACGAAGGCCGCAAGATGCTCGACATGCGGCGCGGCGACCGCCGCGAAAAGCCACTCGACGCCGAAACCTGGCGATTCGCCCTCGATTTCCGCTGCACCGTTTTTTTGCCCGAAGGAGTATGAATGAAGGGATCAGGGGTTAGAGATCAGAGATCAGGGGTTAGAGATCAGAGATCAGTTTTCATCTTCTCTAATCCCTAATCCCTGATCTTCGATCTCCGATCTCCAATCCCTAATCCCTGATCTTCGATCTTCGATCTTCGATCTCCAATCCCCAATCCCCGATCTCCGATCTCCGATCTCTAACCCCCAATCCACAATCCCTCTCCCTCCCGCCATCATGAGCTTCAAATCGCAAGTCAACCTGTCCATCGGCTGGAACTGGAACCTAGGCGCGGTCGATAACGGCCGGCTCGATTACGCCCGGCAATTTCTCGACGGCGGCGGCAATCCGGCCGACGGCGCTTGGAACGCCAAAGACCGGCTGCTGACGGCGGGCAATTCGACGACGCTCGATCTCGCCGCCCTGCAAACCGCGATTCTCGGCGGCACGCTCGCCGTCGAGTTCGCGGCCGTCAAGGCCCTGCTCCTCGTCAACCGCGGCGGCGGGACGCTCACCGTCGGCGGCGCGGCCGCCAACGAATGGTCGGCCCCGTTCGCCGCGCCGGGCGATCAGATCGCCCTGCCGCCCGACGCCGCCTGCCTGCTCCTCGCCGGGCCGGACGGCTGGGTGGTCGATGCGGCCCATCGCAACCTGAAATTCGCCGCCGGCGGCGACGACGCAATCTACTCCATCGCCCTCGTCGGAGTGCTCGCTCCCGTTTAAGGAAGCGCGAGCAGAAAAAACCTCCAACGCAGGACGAATGACGAAGCTCGAATGACGAAAGAAGCCCGAAGCCCGAACCAACACCCTGTTTCGTCCTTCGAGCTTCGACCTTCGTCCTTCATCCCTATCCCCTATCCCCTATTCCCTATCCCCTCCCCATGTCCATTCCCTTCAAAGAACTCTCCGGCTCGCCCTTGGAATCTTTCGGCCCGCGGGGCATGAAGGCCCAGCGGCGGTTGATCTGCGCCTGGCCCGACCGCCGCCTCTTGGTGCAGGAACTGCTGGGCGACGGCTATGAATTCGGCGGCAACGCGCCCGCGAACTACCCCGGCTCGCCGAACATCGCCGCCGTGAAGCTCGAGGTCGAGCCGCTCGCCGATGACATGGTCCGCCAAGACCTGACAAACGTTACCGAGGGCTTGAACGGCTACCGCGGCTTCGCCAAGATTACGGTGCATTACGAACTGCTCGCCGCGCCGCCCGACGCGCGGCTTCCGCAAGACGCCCCGCCGAACACGTTTTTGACCTACGAGATGGACCTCGACGCCGACGCGGTCCGCATTCCCGGCGGCGACCTGTTCTGGCCGGGCAATGCCGCGGCAGTTTTTCCGGCCGCCGCGCAAGGCGAGGTACGATTGCCGGTAACCGTCCACCGGCTCACGTGGCATCGCGTGGTAAGCCCGCCCTGGACGGCGATCCGCGCGTGCCAAGGCGCGCTCAACGACGGCGAATTCCTGGGCGTCGCGGCGGGGGCGCTGCTCTTCGACGGCGTCCGCGCGATCCGCGAATTCCTGAGCCTTCCCGACCTCGACGATCCCCGCTTCGGCTGGCGACTCGAATACCGCTTCCGCGAAAAGCCGCTTATAACCGCCGCCGCCGCGCCCCTCTTCCGCAGCGAAGATTTCGCGCCGTTGTTCCGGTTCGAGGAGTTATCATAAAAACCACGGAGACAGGAGTTCACGGAGGAACAGGTATAATGAATGATGTCCGGGCAATTTCGAGAAAAGTCGTTCGATCACTACTGTCCGGTCAAAGGTTAATTGAAGGTAAACCTTCGTCGTAACCGTTCACAGGGGACTGTCCCCCTCGCGCCGCGGGAAGGGGAGAGTCGAGAGGCGGCGCGGTGGGGTAGGCTTCGACATCATCAGTTTCGGGGTTTCCCCGGCGGTGTCTCAATAGTCGCATGCCGTGCTCCGTTTCCACCTCCCGCTCATCGAACCCCCGCGGGCGGATTTCCCGCATCCGGCTCTCCGACGGGCTTCACGGTCAGGCCCACGACTGCGGTAGTTGCGTGGCCTTCGCCTGACCATAAAGTTGTTTCCGGGACTCTCGGGTTCA
>JADLEL010000127.1 GCA_020846145.1 Pirellulales bacterium
CCTTCATTCGTCGCGATGCCGCAACCCCAGGCGATGCCTGGGGCTGGGCGAACTGCCGGCCCTTCAGGCCGCGGCAACTTCCTGTTGCAATATCCATCGACCAGGTACGCTTTAACCGGATGAACCAGATTTCGGATATCGCAAAAAATTCGCGGAAAGCGGTTATTGAAATCTTCCCCAATCAGTTCAGGAGCAAACCCATGAAAAGGCAATCGTTTTCGAGCGTCGTATTGGCGCTAATTTTGACTTCGTTCGCGGTGGCCGAGCCTTGGAAGCCCGCCGCCGGTCCGCTGATGACTCGTTGGGCAAAAGACGTGTCGCCGGAGAACGTTTTGCCCGAGTATCCCCGTCCGCAAATGGCGCGGACCGAGTGGCTGAATCTCAACGGGCTTTGGCAATTGCAGAAGCAGGATGACCATACGAAAGTCGAGTTCGGAAAAGAACTGCCGCTGAGAATTCTGGTGCCCTTTCCCGTCGAATCGGCACTGTCGGGCGTCATGCAGCGCGGCGAACGGTTCCTCTATCGCCGCACGTTTCAACTGCCGGAAAAGTGGCGAGGCCGGCGGATACTGCTGCACTTCGGCGCGGTCGATTGGGAAGCGACGGTCTTCGTCAATGGAAAGAGGCAGGGCGCCCATCGCGGCGGCTACGACGCCTTCAGCTACGATATCACCGACGCCCTGAAACCGTCCGGCGAACAGGAGCTCATCGTCAAGGTTTTCGATCCGACCGAGGGCGGCAGCCAGCCCCGCGGCAAGCAGACGAATAAGCCCCAGGGCATTTACTATACGCCCGCGACCGGCATCTGGCAGACGGTGTGGCTCGAACCAATGGCGGAAGTGCATCTCGAACGCCTGACCATCGTTCCCGATGTCGATAATTCGTGCCTGCGATTGAGGGACAATTTCCTTCGCGGGCTTCCTTGTCGCGTGCGCGCGGTCGCCTACGACGGCAAGACCGAAGTCGCCCGCGATGAACAGATGTTGGGAAATGAGATCAAACTCGATATTCCCAAGGACCAACTCAAACTCTGGTCGCCCGAAAATCCATTCCTCTACGATCTCCTCGTAACGATCGAGCAGGACGGAAAGAAGATCGATGAAGTCCGCAGTTATTTCGGCATGAGGAAGATCGACTTGGGCAAGGACGAACGCGGCATCACGCGGATGCGGCTCAACGGAAAGGCGTACTTTCAGGTCGGCCCGCTCGATCAAGGCTTCTGGCCCGACGGCATTTACACCGCGCCGACCGACGAAGCCCTGCGTTTCGACATCGAAAAGACCAAGGAACTGGGCTTCAACATGATCCGCAAGCACGTCAAGGTCGAGCCGGCCCGCTGGTACTATTGGTGCGACAAGCTGGGCGTGGTCGTTTGGCAGGATATGCCCTCCGGCTATAATATCAAGCCCGAAGCCGCCCCGCAATTCGAAACCGAACTCAAGCGGATGATCGAAGGGCGGTTCAACCATCCTTCGATCGCCGCGTGGGTGGTCTTTAACGAAGGTTGGGGCCAGCACGATACCGAACGCTACGTGGCCGATGTGAAAAAGTGGGACCCTTCGCGGCTGGTCGATAACGCCAGCGGCTGGACCGACAAGCAGGTGGGCGATCTGAACGATATTCACGATTATCCGGGCCCGGCCTGCCCTCCGCCGGATGCCAAGCGCGCCGTCGTGCTCGGCGAATTCGGCGGGCTGGGCCTGCCCATCGAAGGCCATACCTGGACCAAGGAGAACTGGGGCTACCGCGCGATGAAAGACCGCGACGAACTTACCGCCCGCTACTGCAATTTGCTCCGCAAGGCATACGAATTGGAAAAAACGCGGGGGCTTTCCGCGGTCGTCTATACGCAAACGACCGACGTCGAAACCGAATGCAACGGGCTACTGACCTACGACCGCGAGGTGTTGAAGGTCGATTTGAAAAAGGTCGCGGCGGCCAATCGGGGAAACGGTCCCAAAATCAAAACGATTCTGCCGACCGCCCAGGAAAAACCGCAAAACTGGCGTTACACCTTCGAGAAGCCTGCCGACGATTGGCTCCAGCCGGCGTTCGACGACTCCGCATGGAAGACGGGGCCGGGCGGATTCGGCACGGAAAAAACGCCCGGCGCGGTCGTCGGCACGGTTTGGAATGCGCCCGACATTTGGCTCCGACGCGAAATCGAGCTGACCGACTTTAAGCGGGAAAATCTGCTGCTCGTCATGCACCACGACGAAGATGCCGAAGTCTATATCAACGGCATTTTAGCCGCGAAAGTCTCGAAATTCACCCAAGATTACGAAGATTGCTCCCTTGAAACCGCCGCCCGGGCCGCGATCGTGCCGGGGAAGAATACCATTGCCGTTCATTGCAAGCAAACTACGGGCGGGCAGTATATCGACTTAGGTCTATTGGAACTGCTTTTCGAGTAAGCCGCCGCCATGCGGCAGGTGGTAGAACGCCAAGGCCACGATGACGTACACTCCCAGCAGCATCACGCCCTCCCTCCATTCGCATTACTGAATTTGCTCTAACTTCTTGATTATTCCGCACTTACAAGCGAAATTCCGGCAATGGTCGAGAATCAGGCCGCACCATCTGGTAGAATGGCGTTCTGAGCGGGATTTGCGTGGCGATTTGCAAGCATTCGCGTTCCCGATTCCATCCGTTGCATTCGAATCGAGAAAATTTAACCGCCGCGGACCGGCGGGCAAACGGCGAAAATTCCCTCCCTCGATTGGGAAAAGGCAGGAAATCCTAACAAGAAAATCCCCCGGCAACATTCAGTATGAAAATACACCGGGGGCAAGGACGCCCCGGCGCGCTAAATACATCGCAGGGAAAACTCGCCCTTCATCCTTCCCCCTTCCCCCTTCATCCTTCATCCTTCATCCTTCCCCCTTCCGCAATGTACTTACTCGAAAATCCCGTTCTGCAGCGCGAACTGTTGGTGAACCTGCGGATGACCCGCGCGTTCGTGCTGCTGTTCGCTTACGTGTCGCTCTTGGGGGCCGTGGTATTGATGGCCTGGCCGCAAGGCGAACGGCTCGATTTGACGCAAAGCCCCGAGGAAGCCCGGCGATTGGTGAATCTGTTCTTCCTGGGCCAATACGTGCTGATGTCGCTGCTCGTGCCGAGTTTCGCCGCCGGGGCGATCACCGGCGAAAAGGAGCGGCAGACCTACGAGATGCTGTTGGCCAGCCCGATGCGCCCGCAAGCCATCGTGCTCGGCAAGCTGATGGCTGCCATGGCGCATTTGGCGGTGCTGGTCTTCTCCTCGCTGCCGATCGTGATGCTCTGCCTCCCCTTGGGCGGCGTTTCGCCCTACGAAGTCGGGGCCACGTACATCGCCATGGCCGCCTCGACGATCACCTTCGGCATGATCTGCATCAGCATGAGCAGCTATTTCACGCGCACGCTGGCCTCGCTGGTGGTTTCTTACTTGATCATTCTGCCGCTGGTGCTGCTGGGCGTTACCCTCTATCGAGCGTTCGAGGAAACCGCGGGCTTCCGGCTGATCGTGCTGACGTTCTTCTTTCCCGCCGCTTGCGCGGCGGTTTGCACGGCGCTGTTTTTCCCGGTATGCCGGCGGTTGCTCCATCCGCCCGACGTGGGCGCGGAGGCGAAGGAAGTGGTCGATCCCGACCTCGAGCAGAAGGCGGCGGTGGGCATGGTGATCCGCAGCGAGCAGTTCCCCGACCGGCTCTTCGCTCCCCCGAAACGGAACGACGTGATGGCCGACAAGCTGAATCCGATTCTCGACAAGGAAATGCGCAGCGAACTGTTCGGCCAAGGCACGCTGATGCTGCGTTTGGTGATTCAATTGAGCATGTTCCTGGCCCTGCCGCTGATGGCCGTCTGCTGCTTCGTCAAGCCGCTCTTGCTGCCGGCCTACGCCGGTTACGTGGTGCTGTTCAACATTCTCGTGGGGCCGGTGTTTTCGGCGGGCAGCATCACCGGGGAGCGCGAACGGCAGACGCTCGAACTGCTGTTGACTACCACGCTTTCGCCCTGGCAAATCTTGTGGGGAAAGATGTATTCCAGCCTCCGCGTGTCCTACGTGCTCACGGCGTTCGTCGGCTGGCCGCTCCTGCTGGCGTGGCTGCTGCCGCCGTGGACCTATTTCCGCGACACGGCCACGATCGCCGGCTATTTGGCGATCATTCTCATGAGCGGACTGACGACGACTACGCTGGCAATTTTCTGTTCGGTATTCTTCCGCAAGACGGCCACCGCCATGATGACCTCCTACATGCTCATCATGCTGCTCTACGCCGCGCCGCTGGTGATCCAGTGGCTTTCGCTGCTGCTCTACCCCAGCGCGTCCGGCACGTCGATCGTCGCCAAGCTGACGTTCACCAGCCCCTTCGCCGCGGCCTACGCCCTGCCGCTGACGATCTCCCAGGATGTCGCCATTAAAGCCAATTGGCCGGTGTTTTTCGGCTACATGGCCCTCTACGGCGTACTGAATTTGTCGCTGCTGTTTTCGATCGTCGAGTTGTTCAACGCCCGCTGGCGGGTGAGCGATTGATTTATTTATTTCATTTGCAATTTCAATCCGAGAACGCCCGCAAGTTTATCTGCCGTTGCCATGCGAATGTCGCGCTTGCCGGCG
>JADLEL010000128.1 GCA_020846145.1 Pirellulales bacterium
CAGATCGGGGCGGCCGTCTTGACTTATAACTTGCTGATTTTACAGAAAAGCCAAACAGCCGCAAAAATTCCCGCTGAACCTATGCGAATCCCCGAAGAATCGCCGTCATGAAAGGCGGACGATCTCTAAAGGGGCTGGAGAAAAAGAAAAGAAATTTGGCGATACCTAACCGCAGGCGTGAACGCCTGGGCTACATAAAAGGCGCCGAAATGGCGTTTGTCCCCCTATTAACCTCTCGATAAAATCCTAATCGTAGTCCCAGAATCCCCGAACTTTGAGGATGACGTTTCAATCCTGAAAACTAATGGCATAAGTAGAGATAATGGTTGGACCAGTCGCACGCGTAAGCCGTGGGTTATTATAAGGGGAGGGTTTTTTTACCCTTTATAACAGAGCCACATACGGGAGGACTGGTCCAACTATTATGGTTACGGATGTTTAACGTGAAGTATGAGATCCGATACGATGCACTTATCCTTTCCGCCGGACGCCAAATTCAGTTCGATTCGATTCACTCCCCTTTGCATCCATTCGGGGCGGGCGGGGTATTCGATCCATTGGCCGTCTCGTACTCCCGAAGCCAGGACATGGCCGTTCAACTTCACTTCGATCGCCGGTGCGTTCGCCGGCGCGTCCTGCAACCGCAGGCGCACCGCGATTTGCATCACCGGCCCGAGACGGGTGTCGCCGTTGGGCCGCATCCCGGCGCGGATTTCCACGCTCGCCGGCACACCGGGCGCAAGCGTCAGCGGACGCTCCGGCATCGGAATCGGCAAGTTGAGAAATTGCAAACCCTTGGCCACCCATCGATTGACGCCGTCTCCAGACGCCGCCGGAGTATGTCCGGTCGTGTAAAGGTGCTCCAACGCGGGCAGCGTTCGGGGATCGCCCAACTCCTTCCAGAGTTTGCTTTGGGGGTCGTCGAAGTTGAACAGGTAAATGCCGTCCGCGCCGGCAGCCCAGGCTTCCAAGGCTCGCCCGCGATAACTGGCGTCGGTCCGCCGCAGCGCATTCGTCTCGGTGTCCTTGAAGCGCGATTCGCTCAGCGAGGGATACACCGGCACGCCGTACTTGTGGCCCAGCGCCACGCTCGTCTCCCAGGGATTCAGCCGGAACAGGCAACTCACCGCCATCACATCGACCAGCCCCTCCTCGAGCCAGCGCTCGATGTCCAGCCCCAGCGCGCGGGCGCACTCCAGAGAATCGGGCACCCGCACGGCGAGCAGCAGCGGCCGGCCGCGGCGGATCGCTTCCTCGTCGGCCATGCGGCGCACGCGGCGCACGAGCTCGGTCATCGCGTCGCGATGCTCCTGCGTTACCGGCTTGCCGAGTATTTGCGGCTGGAAATAGATCGGCGAGCGGAAGAAATCGAGTTCCAAGCCATCGACATCGTAGCGAGAGGCGACGTCGGCCAAAATGCGGAAGACTTTCTCGCGGACTTCGGGGAGCCCGTAATTCAGCGCCGACCAGCGATTGCCGCCGGCCGGATAGCGAATGCCTTTCTTGCCCACCAGGCACTGGGGATGGTCCTTCTTCCACTGCGACATATTTTTCGGATTGGTCGAGTCGTGGCAGTCGTTCATCCGCATCGACCAGAAAACCTCCATGCCGTGCTCGTGCCCGAAACGGACCATCGTCTCCAGCGAGTCCGGCCCGTTCTTGCCCAGATCCCAGGCCCAATTAACCACGTTCGCGTCGCCGTAAGTGCGCGCTTCGGTATCCTTGCCGTGGTGCGTGTAAAGATTGAAGCCCCCCGTGCAATAGAAAATCGCATCCACTTGGCTGCCGGCCAAGGCCGTCGTTCGCTTGCTCAAAAAGTTCTCGTGCGTGCGCGGCTCGTCGGGCGGTGTGCGGGCGTCGTTGCCGTCGTTGTTGAAGATGATCCGCCGCTTGCGCTCGGCGGCCGGCTTGCGCCAAGCTTTCAGGGAAGACGCGGGCAGTTCCCTCATCACGGCCGCGGCGACGGCCTGCGCCAAAAATTCGGAGCCTGCCGGCGTGAAGTGGACGCCGTCTTTCAAGAGCTTTTCGACGTTGGGCTTGGCCAGCGCGTACAGATCGTCGATCGGCACGCCCGCTTCGTTCATGATCGCTTCGGCCGCGGCGTTGTAGGCGAAAAGTTCGCTCTCCCGGCGATAGCCCTTCTGCATGTAGGCTTCGCTCATGGGCGTGGTCGAAGCCCACACCAACTTTGCCCCGGTTTTCTTGAGGCGCGCGACAATCAGCCGCAGATTCTTTTCATACTCATCCAGCGGGACGTTTATCTTCCCTTCCGGCGGCGGAGCGTAGGTAACGCTATTCCGATAGGAAAAATCGTGGCCGCCGCAGTTAAAGTGAATCGCGTCCCATTTCTTTTCGCCGAGATAACCGTCCAATTCGGTGAGAATTTGGCGGCTGGTATGGCAGTTGACCGGCGGCCGGTGGACGTTGGCGATTCCTTTTAATCGCTCCCGGACCGGCGGCGTGTACCACATCGAAACCGAATCGCCGATCAACAGCACCCGCGGCAATCCCGGCACGTCCTCGACCTGAACCAACGTGAAATGCAGCTTTGGCGGCGGACTGTTCGGCGTTTTCGGTGTTTCCGCCCAAAGCGGCGCAGCGCAGTAAATAAGCAGGATCGCAATGTGCGATCCGACTAAATACATTTGACGGGAAGCCCCTCTCCGAACCGCACTGCCGGACAAGCCGGCAGCGGCGCCCCGGCGAAATACGAGATTCATACCGAAACCTTTCCATCAAGCTCCAAGAGGCGGAGGTGGCCGTCGATGTAGGCGTCGAATTCGGCGGCAGGCTCGAAGCCGGGCATCGAACCGCCCGCATGCTCCAGCCAGCCCCGATGCCGCAGAATCCGCTTCAGTGCATAA
>JADLEL010000129.1 GCA_020846145.1 Pirellulales bacterium
CTTCCTTTCCATGAGAATCCGTTCCCCGTAACACGCCACTACGCCCAGTTTACCAGAAAATCCCCAGATTCTCCTATTGATCTTTTTGACCCCCTGACAACTCGTACAAAAGCTGGTATGCACCCCATTCGCCCCAGGTCCCGTTGATAAACTCGCGTAAATGCTTAAAATAAAGGAGTTTGCACATTTTACATGCCGAGTTCCTTTGGGACTGAATTAGCTCTTCGTTCCCGCGCGTAACTTGAGAAAGAGATAAACCATCCTCCATGATCGAATCCGCCGTTCAATTTTCCCCGGTCGAACGAGCCGCCCTGGCCGCTTCGCCGTTTTTGGCGCTTTACGCGCCCGATGAACTTATTCCCGTCATCACGGTGGGCAATTTCCCCGCCCTGGGCAAGTTGACCGCGATGCGATTTCTCGAATGGGTGCAGCAGCACCCGGAAGGCGTCGTCTCGCTCCCCACCGGCAAAACGCCGGAGCATTTCATCAAGTGGGTAACGCACCTGCAGGCCCATTGGAACGAGCCGGAAACGCAAAAAACGCTCGAGCAATCGGGCGTCGATCCCCGCCGCTTTCCCGATATGCGCGGACTCCATTTCGTGCAGATCGACGAATTCTATCCCATTCGGCCGGAGCAGCAAAACAGCTTCTACCACTACGTCAACGAGTTCTATTTGAAGGGCTTCGGCCTCGACCGCCACAAGGCGCTGCTCGTGGATTGCACGAAAATCGGCCTCGAAAGAGGGCAATCGCTGGAAGCCGTTTGGCCCGATTTCCGCGTCGATTTGAGCCTCCGCACCCGGCAGGCGGCCAATCAACTCGAACGCCTCCAGCAATCCGTCCTGCGGCGCATCGACGACTGGTGCCAAGCCTACGAGGACAAAATCCGCGCGCTCGGCGGCATCGGCTTCTTCCTCGGCGGCATCGGACCGGACGGGCACGTGGGCTTCAACGTCCGCGGCTCCGATCATTACTCCACCACCCGGCTCACCGCCACCAATTACGAAACCCAGGCCGCCGCCGCCGGCGACTTGGGCGGCGTGGAAATCTCCCGCAACCGCCTGGTCATCACCATCGGGCTGAAAACCATCACCTGCAATCCCGACTGCGCCGCGATCATCGTGGCGGCGGGCGAGGCGAAAGCCGCCGTCGTGGCCGACGCCGTCCGCGGGCCGGCCGGCGTCCTCATTCCCGCCAGCGCGCTTCGCACGCTGCCGCACGCGCGTTTCTATGTAACGATGGGCGCGGCGAAAAAACTCCGCGCGCGGCAATCGGCGCTGGCCGCGCAGTCGAACGAAGCCGCCGGCGAACAGATCGAAATGGCCGTGGTCGATCTCTCGCTGGCGAATGGCAAGCGCATCCTCGACTTGACCGAAGCGGAGGCCAAGGCCGATCCACTGCTCGCCCAACTCCTCGGCAAGCGGCCGGAGCCTTTCGCCGAACTCAAGAAAATGGTCCGCGACCGGTTGGTCGAGAAGATCGAGGCCGGCGGCCGATCCGCGCAGAACACCCGCTTCCTGCACACCGAGCCGCATCACGACGACCTGATGCTGGGCTACCTGCCGGCGATCGTGCGGAATATCCGCAGCGCGACGAACGTACATCATTTCGCCACGCTCACCAGCGGCTTCACGGCGGTTTCGAACTCGTACATGCTCCGCCGCATCGAGACCCTCAAACGGTTCCTCGAAACGCCGAATTTCGCCGACCTGCACGCCGAAGGCTATTTCGCCGCGCACCACGAGCAGGGCCGCAACCGCGACGTGTGGCTCTACCTCGACGGGCTGGCCGCGCGCGACGCCGCCATGCGCGATGAAGGCAGCGCGCGGCGCCTGCTGCGGAACTTCATCGCCGTCTTCGACGAGAACGATTTGAAAGCCGTCCGCGACCGCATGTCGGAATTGGAGCACTATTTCCTCACCGTCTATCCCGGCCGGAAGGACCCCGACGCCACCCAGCGGCTCAAAGGCATGTGCCGCGAATGGGAAGCCGAGTGCCTCTGGGGATACTTCGGCTGGCAATGCTCGCACATCCACCACTTGCGGTTGGGATTTTACACCGGCGATATCTTCACGCCCGCCCCTACCGTCGAGCGCGACGTGGCGCCGATCCTCCGCACCCTGGAGGCAATCGCCCCCGACATCGTCAGCGTGGCGTTCGATCCCGAAGCCAGCGGGCCGGACACCCATTACAAGGTGCTGCAAGCCTTGAACGAGGCCGTGCAGCGCCACGCCGCGGCGCACGGCCGGCCCGATATCCGCATCTGGGGCTACCGCAACGTTTGGTTCCGCTTCCACCCCGCCGAGGCGAACATCTACGTGCCCGTTTCAATGAACATGTTCTCGGTGATGGAGAGCGCGTTCATGAACACGTTCGTCTCGCAGCGCGAGGCGTCGTTCCCCAGCTACGAACACGACGGCCCGTTCTGCGAATTGGCGCAGCAAATCCAGGTCGAGCAGTATCAGATGCTGAAAACGTGCCTGGGCCGGGAATGGTTCACCGAGCATCCCAGCCCGCTGATCCGCTGCGCGCGGGGATTCGTCTTCCTCCGCGAGATGAACCTCGAGGAATTCCGCGCCTCCGCCCGCGACCTCCGCCAGGCCGCCGAAGCGGTTTAGAGTTTGGTGGGATGGGGACCGGGATCGGATCTGAAAGGGAAGGGGGAGCGGAACCTGGGAGCGTGCGGTTGTTTGTTCCTCGGCAAATTTGGAAAACTGCACTACTTCAAATTGCACGGTTTAGACCGTTATTTTCGAGCAAGCAGATAACTAAATTTACTGCTCGCATACCCGGGTCGTGCCCGAATTGAGTCAGACCATGCAGAATGTTCTAGCCGGCCGCGGCCTGTCGGGCTTCTCGTGAGGCGGCTTCTGCTCGCACTCGTGTCGAGTGCCCAGCGACGCCCGCGGCATGTACCTCGTTCAAATCACCTTCGACATGGGCCCCCTCGCCGGAAAAATCACCGGCGTCCGCGAACTCGAAGTCGGCGAGTAACGGCCCGTTGAAAAAGTGGAATTTCGTCCCAAGTTGGGATGGCAGTTGTACTGCCATCCCTAATTTTGCGGCATTTTCGGGGGTGGCAGTGCAACCGCCACCCCAACATCGGACTTTTTCAACGGGTTGCTAAGCATCGGAGAATCAATAACTGTCGTAATGAACGTTTTGCCGGCGACTGCATTTTTCGGCCAAAGGCCGAGCCGTTCGCCCAGCCCAGTAAAGCCCTCGTTGTTACACACAAGTCGGCGAATAAAGCAATAACGAGGGTCGTTTACGACCCTTCTTCGCCGAAGGCGATATTAGGCACGGCGTTTACGCCGGGTGATTAGGACCGCCTATTCATTTTATTTTTCCCCGCCCACCGCGTCCCCGCGACTCCGCGTGAACCAAACCGCTTTAGCGCCATGAACTGCTTTCGACCGATATCAACAATCCGCCCCAAAACTCCCCTCGCCGAGCACCGACGGGCACCACGCGCAGCGTGGTCGTTGGTCTGCAGGCGCCACGAAGTGGTCGGGGCAGTGGGTGAGAGCCGCTTGTGAAACAAACACCAAACTTATTCTTGGACTGCCACAAAGGAGGCATTCCCCCCGACAAAACTCCGCCATCGCCTCTTGTGGCAAAATCACCTCAGATTAAAATCCCGGGCCACCCGTGGCTTTTCGAAAGATTCCCGTTGGCGTAAGATTGTGGCATAATGGAACCAACGCCGTTTCCTGAAAAACGTCGAACTTTTCGCACGCCAGGACTTGTTCTCGGCCTGTTGGTTATCGTTCACGCGGGACTGGGAATATGTTTCAATCCCGTGAGAACGAACTTGCCCGCTTACGTGACTTACCTGTTGGCAGGATTCTTCTTTTCGCAACCGTTTTTATTCGCATTCTGGGCGGCTTTTGCTCCTCATCGATTTTCCCACCGGTTCGTTTGGACACTTCTGCTGTGTTTCTTGTTTTCGTCGAACCTCGAGTATGGAGCATCATACTACGGTGAAGGTCACGAATGGTTCGATCCTGACGGAATGTATATTGCCAATTTTGATGAACAAATCAGAGAAATGTATTCCGCAGTGTACCCGGGACCGGGTTTTTTTATGCTCGTATTCTCGTTTTCATTCCTTTCAGCCACAATGGTCCTGTCACTAATGCGATGGAAGTTCGGTTGGCAATTGTCGCACCCTACAGATGAGATTACCGACGGCGATTATCGGCGGTATCAATTTGGGATAAAACACCTTATTATAATCACAACGGTGTTTGCCATCTTCTGCGCATTCTTGCGAACATTGAGCCTGATTTGTCCCCGCGATACAATTCCCCCGTTTGCTGTTTGCGCCGAAACCATCTTTCAGGTAGTCGGTGTGCTTAGTCTGCCGGTGGTTGTGGCTTTCTTTGTCTTAACAGTCAGTAAAAAGACATGGGCATCTACCTTCGTTGCGCAGTTCAAGATTGGCGTTGTCTTGTTTGTAATTATTTGTTTGTATCTGATATTCAGGGATCTATGTTGTAAGTTCTTTACGCCCAGAATATTTGCTCGCTTAAGGGATGCATTTTTTTGTTGGACTTATTCGGATTGGACTTGGAGTATATCGCGGGTAGTTGAGATAATGTTGTTCTTCCAGTTCGGTGCTGTAATTTCGACCCTCCTTACCAGCCTTGTCATGCGATTAAGCGGTTTCCGATTGGTTCGTGTGAAGAAGGCGTCTGCCTGAAACGGGAAGGAGAAAGCGGGTAGCGGGTAGCACCGGTTCTTGAACCGGTGTGGCTCCGCCACAAGAGGCGCGTGGCGGATCATTCGACCCACTCGATGGGTACGCCGAGCGGGTAGCGGGTAGCACCGGTTCTTGAACCGGTGTGGCTCCGCCACAAGAGGCGTGTGGCGAATCATTCGACCCACTCGATGGGTACGCCGAGCGGGTAGCAC
>JADLEL010000130.1 GCA_020846145.1 Pirellulales bacterium
ATCATCTATTCGAGGAAAAACGCCCTTTTTTCGCATTTCCCATAGGGGTAGGGAAGGCCGATTGGTTTCGGCCTTCCCTACCCCTATCATAAAAGGTACGCATTGGTTGCGGCTACGCCGCGCTAGGTGATGAATGCTCCATTTTTTGTTCAACTTCACACGGTCAGGGCGATCGCCGCCGGCCAGCAGGTACGCCATATCAGCCGGCCGTTTGATCTGGAGTCCGCTTTAATTCCACTGGCTTTAAGCTGCGCCTTTTGTTCAGTCGTATATCTGTAGTAATCTATTCGAGTAGTGCCCGGCATGAATTGAATCGAACGCATCGGCCATTTGACGGATAGATCTTATTCTTCCAAACATAGTCCACCAGTTCGAGAAGATGTGCCGGTGTGGTTTGCCTCAATTCATCCAAAATGCGTAGGGGGATACTATTCTCCGCTTTCATTCTACACCATTCCGCGCCTTTTTCGCATCACCCATTCGGCGATAATCAGCACGAGAAACGCCAGCAGCACCGGCCAGCGGTTCCAGAGCGGCAAGGAAGGGAGCGTTTCGATGGGCACTTGCCGGCCGGGGGGCAAATCGTCGAGCAATTTCGACGCCGTTTCCACGGTGTAATACTTGCCGCCGGTGGCGGCCGCCGCTTCGCGCAGCGCCTGGGCGTCCATGCGGATTTGCGCGAATTCGCCGGCGGGCGGAGTAACCGTGAAATCGACCGCCGGCGCGCCACCTTCCACGTGCGGAATGGCCATCCAAGCGTGATAACTGCCCGGCGTCGGGCGGGTCAACACGCCTTCGAACGTGCCGCGGCCCGTTGTGCGGCGAAGCGCGATTTTCCGTGTCTGCCGGCCCGCTTGCTCGACGACGACCGTCACCCCTTCGTCCTCGGCTGGCGCGAGCCGTTCGTCGATGAACCGTACGCGGAGCCGCACCGGTTCGCCCGGCGAAAATTCGCGTCGATCGGTCGTAAGCACGGCGCTCCGGCCGCTCTCGGCAAGTTTCGAGCGGCTCAGGTAGCGGATCATCTGAATCCAATAGCGGGCGAAATAGACATCGCCCACCCGATAGCGCCAACGCCAGGTTTCATCCGTCGCGTGAAACAGCACCTTGCCCGCCCCCACGTATTGCATCACGATCACCGGCAAATTGCGGCCGTCGGGTGTCGTGCGGTTGGGGGCTTCGGCCAGCACGCGGGCAGCAGGCTTGAGCTCCGGCGCTTCCAGCAGCCAATAAAGTTCCGGCAAATGCTCCCATATTGCGCGGCTTTCCTCGGGCGTGTCGCCAAGCTGCATCGGCGGAAGCGCGAATCCGAGATCGGTCGGTTGCACGGCATAACCTTCGCTGATTTCCGCCGTCGGATCGGGCGGCCGCACGCCGCCCAACGCGAACGGCATCAGCTTGGCCAGCGGCGATTCGCGGAATCCCCACGGCATGTATTGCGGCCCGGCAATGAGGATGATCGCTCCCCCCTTGCCCGGTTGATCGACGAATTCGGCCAGACTCTGCTGCGCCGTTGCGCTGAACAGTGCGGGATTGACGTCGCCGAGAATGATTACGTCGTAGGAAAAAAGTTCTTCCTTCCGCTCGGGAAAAACCCGCAGCGCGGCTTGGTCCTGTGCGGCATGATCGAAGTCGGCTTCCTGCAACACCGTGTTGAGCTGAATGGTCTCGTCGCGCTCGAGCATATTGCGCAGATAGCGGTACTCGAAATTCGGATATCCTTGAGCCAACAGCACGCGGACTTTTTCTTTTCGCACCTCGACGGACTGCGATTGTCGGTTGTTCTCGGCTTGCAACTCGCCCGGCTGCGGCTCGACCTCGACGACGTATTCGAACCGCCCGACCCGCGTGGGCCGATAGATCAAGCGGATCGGCTGCGGCTGATCGTCGGGCCCGACGGTGGTTTCCGCCTTGGCCAGCGGCTCTGGATTGTCCTTTTCGCGAAGCACGACATTGACTTTCGCGCCCGGAAAACCCACCGCGGATAGTTTGCATTCGAAGGGGACCGCGTCGCCGACGAACACCACGTCCTCGACCAGAAGATCGCTCAGTTTCAAATCGCGCACGGGCTGCTCGCTCCCCAGTCCCACGCAGAACAAGGGAACGCCGCGGCGCTGGGCCGAGGCGGCGCCTTCCGAAAGCGGCGGGCCGTCGGTGTTCGCGCCGTCGGTCAGAAGCACGATCGCCGCCGGGGCGGAGCCGCGCAAGTCGTCGAGCACGTCGCGCACGCCGGCGCCGAGCCGCGTAACTTCGCCGAGGGGCTTGGCCGCGCGGATTTCCTCGATCGTGCCCTGCGCGTCGGTCGCGGGCGAGGAACGGGGGCCGGTCAGGAAAAAGGTTCGCAGTTTGTAGGAATCGCCGATGCCGCGCAGCAGTGCGGCGTTGCGTTCCCGAAGCAGCATTTCGGCAAGCCGGAAACGCTGGGGCTCCGCGGCATCGACACCCGCTTTTTTCATCCGCTCGAGCAAGGTTGTAGCCGAGTTGTCGTCGTAGCGGTCGGCGACGGTCATGCTCTGCGAATCGTCGATCACCACCGCCACGGAGGGCAAACCGGTGCGTTTTACGGAGATCGAAAGCTGCGCGATCATCAGCGCGACGATGGCCAAAAGCATGAGCCGAACGCCGGCCAGCATCATCCGATACCGCCGGCTGACGGCCGTGCCTTCCCGCAAGTAGATCCCCGCCACGAAAATAATCGCTAAAATCGCCGCGAGCAACGTAATCCACGGCGGCCAATACCACGCATGATCGAAGTTCCAAAGAATCCCCTCCCCAGCGCCCGGATGAACGCCGAGCAGCCGTTCGATCAAATTGGAAAGGAAATCGTTCATTGCTGCATCCCGCGATGTCCGAATCGCCACGCTAAAAACGTCTCAAACAATAAAAAAACCAGTACGATATACAGTAATTCCACCTGCAATCCCGCGGGGCGAACGAGCGCGGCGGCGATCGGCGCGGCGGCGTTTTGCCAGGTCGTTTGATGCACGAATGGCACGCCGGGCCACACTTCCGCGCGCAGTTCCTCTGGAGTGAATTGCGCGAGATCGCTCTCTTTCGGATCGACATTCGCGGCAAACGTTTCCCGGCGATTCGAGGGCGAGCCGATCTGCACCGTATAAAAACCCCGCCGATCGGTCTCCGCAAACTCGGAGCACGCCCACTCGCCGCTGGTGCGCGGCGTTACGTTCAACGTGCGGCCGTCAGGCGTTTGCACCGTCGTCGGGGCATCGGCCGCCGCCGCCGCCGCGGTTACCGCGATCGGTTCGCCGACCGTGAAATTCCGTTGTTTCGCCCCGCCCGCCACGCAATAAGCCAACACTTCTTGAATCAAGGGGACGAAACTCGGCCACAACGGCAAACCCGACCAAGCTACTTCGGCTGAGGTCGCCATTAAAACTACGCGGCCCCTTAGCACGGCTTCTTCGACCACCAGCGGATCGCCGTTGGCCAACGCCAATACCTTTCGGGCGGCGGAACCCTTGGGAATTTCGAGTTTATAATACTGAAAAACCGGCGTGGTGAGCAATGCCGCTTCGCCGCGTCCGCGGTAAGTCCGCAAAATCGGATGCCGAAAATCCAGCGCATCGAGCCGGTACTGCGGCTGCTTGACGAGCGTCCCGATGTGCGCGGGCAAGAGACTCCCCTCCCCTGCCCTGCCCTGCCTCGATTTCCCCGCCGAAATCGCTGTCGCCGTTGGCTCCGGGCTAAACGACGAAGCCTTTGCCGCATCCACGCCCAATTCGTGGTTATACCGGTCGGCCAATACCCGATCGCCCAAAAGAAAAACCGCATTGCCGCCGTTTTGCAAATAGGCTCTCAACAACCGCGCCTCGTTCGCGGTGAATTGCGCCACGTTGCACAGAAAAAGGCAATCGTAGCGGGTCAGATCGCGTTCCGCGAGCGCCGATTCGGCCGCCGTATCGACCTGCACCGGCGAACCGATGGCCCCCTGCCCTTCCGGCGATAAGGCCGCCGCCACGTAATCGGCCGCGCCGCGAAAACGCTCGCCCGAAGGTCGGCCGTCGATGCACAACACCCGAATCGCCTGGCGCACCGGCAGCGATAAATACCGCGAATTATCGACCTCCAAGGCATCGCCGGGAGCGCGAACCTCGACCGCGCGATCGCCCGGCGCTTCGAAACGATGGGCGAACGCCGCCGTCGCGTCCCCGCCCGCCGGAACCTCGATAAACTTCTGCTCCATCCGCCTTCCGTCGATCCATAATTCGACCGGCTGCCGGCCTTTGCTTTGCCGGCCGAAATTATGAACGACCGCCTCCAAATTCACTTCCCGCCCCGCCACGGCCGCCGGCTCCAGCGAACGCAAACCGGTTACGGCCAAATTTTCGGCCGCCGGCTGGCCCACGTCGATCACCACGATCATCGCCTTTTGGCCTACGGCGGCGCTGCGGCGGCGGAATTCGATTAACGCTTGGCCCTTGAGTTGCGGATCCCATCCCACGCGCTGCAAATCGGTGATGAAATACACTTCGTGTCGCGTCAACCGCGGTTTCGCTCGCCCTGCGGTTTCCAAAATCTGCTCGACTGCCGCGACCGTGGCCTGCAAATCTAAGGTGGCGCAGGGCGGCGGCAGATCGGCGATCTCGCGCAGGATTTCCGAGGAATCCTCTGCCGGCCTGGCAACCGGCGCCTGGGGCGGCGCGGTCATTAGCACGAGCGAAAAACCGTCCCCCTCCCGGCTCTCCTCGACGATCTGCCGGACAAGCTCCTTCGCCCGATCGAAGCGGCTCTGTTCCGTCGGCTTGTAAGCCATCGAATACGAGCCATCGAGCACCAGCACGCGATGCGTCTTCCCGCCCGGATTGAATATAGATGCCGGACTTTCCCAAAAAGGCTGCGCGGCCGCCAACACTAAAAGCACGATGATGAGCGTGCGAATCAAGAGCAACAGCCACTGCTCGAACAGCAGTCGCCGCGTGTGCCGCTGGATCGCCGCCAGCAGGAACTCCATCGCCGCCCACGACATCTCCCGATACTGCCGCCGGCTCCATAAGTGGATCAAAATCGGCGCAGCCGCCGCCGCCAACCAGCCCAGCATCGGCAGGCTCGTCAGTCCGAAGGCGAAGAGCGGAAAGGGCATAGGGGATGGGGGATAGGGGATGGGAAGAGCAGCACTTTACATTTCCTACTCCATTTTTTCAGAAGGGAGCGTTACTCTTTTCCGAGTTTATTTTGTTTCGTAGGGAATACGATAAACCGCTTATAAGACGTCCCACTTCGGAAGTTTTTTCAAATAAACCATCTTTGATTGGATTCTCGATATACTTCAACCGTTCGGCAATGATGATTTGAGTTTCTACTTCCTTGAGCGATCCGTGCGAAACCGAGAGGAAATGCAGAAAATCCCGCGTGGAAGTCCGTCCATGTCCTTCGGCGATATTGGAAGGAACGGAAACCGCAGCCCGCCGAAGTTGAATGGTAAGCCCATAAAGTTCTTCGCGAGGAAATTTCGTCGTCGCAAGGTAAATCGCCTCCACTAAATCGATAGCCTTCTGCCAAACAATCAAGTCCCGATAATCGTGAATTGCCATCTTGCACCTTGACAATGAAAAAGAACTCCCATTTATTCTTGAATGTTGCACAAACGCCTTTCCTATCCCCTATCCCCTATCCTCTATCCTCCATCCCCTATCCCCTATCCTCTATCCTCTATCCCCCATTCCCTACTTTCCCCGCGAGGCCAAATAACTCGCCAGCGTCACTTCCAGCGGCCGATCGGTCCTGAGTGGCACGTAATCGATGCGATGCTTGCGGCAGGCGGTTTTGAGGCGGCGGAGGTAGTTGCCGAATTCGGCCAAATAGGCCTTGCGGATCGCCCGCGGTTCGACCAGGGCTTGCGGTAATTGTTCCAGTCCGCGAAAGAGCGTGATGCGCTCGAAGGGGAAATCCAATTCTGCCGGATCGAGCACGTGCATCAGCACGACTTCGTGCCGGCGATGGCGAAAATGCTCCAGTCCGCGGATCATCTGTTCGACGTCGTCGAATAAATCGGAGAGCACGACGACGATTCCCCGTTTTTTGAACCGCTCGGCCAGATCGTGAAAGATCGGCCCCGTGGCGGTCTTCCTTCCCCCCGGCGTTTGCTCCATGAAGTGCAATAATTCCTTCAAGTGCGACGGATTGCCGCTCGGGCGGACCAGCGAACGCAATTCCTCGTCGAACGCTGCCAGCCCCACGCTGTCTTGCTGGTGCAAGATCAAATACGCCAAGGCCGCCGCCGCGCACTGCGCGTACTCCAGCTTCGACATCGCCGCCGCGTCGCTCTTGTAGGTCATGCTTTCGCTCGTGTCCAGGAGCAGATAGCATACGAGGTTCGTCTCTTCCTCGTACTGCTTCAGGTAGAACTTATCGGTGCGGCCGAAGACTTTCCAATCGAGATACCTTAGATCGTCGCCGGGCGAATACTCGCGATGCTCGGCGAACTCGATCGAAAATCCATGAAACGGGCTGCGATGCACGCCCGACACGTATCCCTCGACGATCGTCCGCGCCCGCAGTTGCAAGCCCTGCAACTTCGCCAGCATTTCGGGATCGAGAAATTTTTGCGCGTCGGGCATGTTGCAGGGGATAGGGGATGGGGGATAGGGGATGGGGGATAGGGGATAGGGATTATTCATTCGAGCTTCGTCATTCATTCGTCATTCGTCATTCGTCATTCGTCATTCATCATTCATCATTCATCATTCAGCATTTATCATTACTCCCCCGCTCCCGCCATCTCAATCAACCGATCGACGATATGATCCGGCTTCAATCCTTCCGCTTCGGCGTTGAAATTCGTCATGATGCGATGCCGCAATACGGGATGGGCCACCGCGCGGATATCTTCAGTGCCTGCGTAAAACCGGCCGTAAAGCACCGCCCGGGCTTTCGCGCCCAAGACCAAATACTGGCTCGCCCGCGGACCCGCGCCCCAGCTTACGTACTCGCGGATGAACTCCGGCGCTTGCCCTTTGTGCGGCCGGGTGAGCCGGACGATCTTCATCGCGTAGCGCACCACGTGGTCGGCCACCGGCACGCGGCGGACGATCTTTTGCAGTTCGAGAATCTTCTCGCCGGTAAGCGAGGGCGTAACCGTCGGCGTGAAATCGGCAGTCGTTCGCTTGACGATGTCGAACTCCTCCTCCTCTTCGGGATAATCGACGAAGGTATTGAACATGAAGCGGTCCAACTGCGCCTCGGGCAGCGGGTAGGTCCCTTCCTGCTCGATCGGATTCTGCGTGGCCAGCACGAAGAACGGCTGCACGAGCGGATGCCGCGTGCCGCCCACGGTAACCTGATATTCCTGCATCACCTCCAACAACGCGGCCTGCGTTTTCGGCGGCGTGCGGTTGATCTCGTCGGCCAGAATGATATTCCCGAAGATCGGCCCCCGCAGGAACCGCAGTTCCCGCGTGCCCGAAAGCTTGTCCTCCTGAATGATCTCGGTGCCGGTGATGTCCGACGGCATCAAGTCGGGCGTGAACTGAATCCGCCGGAACTCCAGCGAAAGCGCGTCGGCCAGCGTGCGGATCAACAGCGTTTTCGCCAAGCCCGGCACACCCACCAAGAGGCAATGCCCGCGGGCGAACATCGCCACCAGCAACTCCTCGATGACCTTCTGCTGCCCGACGATCACCCGGCCCAACTGCTCGGTGATCACTCGGTACGCCTCGTTCAGTTCCGCCACCGCCTGCAAGTCGTCGTGATTCTGCATGGTTTTTGTGCTTACAAGAGAAATAATCCCCGCCGCGAGCCGTGCCGTCCCCCGTTCCCGGTCGTTCTCGCGTAAAACGGTATTGTACCACAAGAGGGGAGTGGGGATAGGGGAGAGATGGATCAAAACAGCCGGCCTTGGCTGGGGCGGCCCAGCGGATGGGCGTCGAAGCCGATGTCGCGGACGCGCTCGACGAAACTCTCCGGGCCGTGCGTGCAATAGACGACCCGCGGGTGGACGATCTTCACGGCCTCGAGCAACTCGTCGTAATCGGCGTGATCGGAAAGTGGAATCGCATGATCGACGCGGAGGCGGTATTTCGCGCTCGGCTCGATGGCCCAGCCGGTAACGGCGAAGCGGGTTTGGCATCCGATCTTGTCGAGATGGCCCATCCCCGGCGGAACGACGAGCGCCTTGCCCGGCTCGACGCGGCCCTCGAACAATTCGAATCCGCCCAGGCTCATGCCGCATCGTTCATAGACCTCGCTCACGTCGAAAACGGTGCGATGCTGCACCACGCCGATGCCCGACGAAGTCAAGATTTTCGTCACCTCTTGCGATTTGCCCAAGGCGTAGGTCAAAATGACCGGCGTCGATTCGTTTTCCAGGGTCTGCCTTACGAGGGCCAAAAACTTCTCGATGGTTTCCCCGCGCGGCGGCAGCCGGTAGGCCGGCGTGCCGTAGGTGCTTTCGATGACGAGAATGTCGGCGTGGGGAAGTTCCGCCCGTTCGGCGGTCGCCGATTCGCCGAGCTTGAAATCACCCGTGTAAAGCAGCGACTCGTCACCGTCTTCGGCCAAAAGCATCGCCGATCCGAGACAGTGGCCGGCGGGGTAAGTCGTCAGCCGCAGCCCGCGCCATTCGAGTGGCTCGCGGTACGGCAGATGCCGCGTGGTCCGCGGGCCGAGCCGCAATTGATAGAGCGCCGCCGTCTCGGGCGTGCATAAGGCGTATTCGTGCCGCCCGATATGATCGCTATGTGCGTGCGAGATGAACGCCCGCGGTTGGCGGCGCCGAAAATCGACCGCCAATCCCGCCTTCGTCAGCTTCAGACCGTCTTCCCAGTGAAAAAAGGTTTCGGTTTTCAGGTTCGTCGATCCACTCGTTCCCACGCTCCGCGTGGGAACGTGGTGTTTTTTTGACTCCATCTAATGCGGCAAGCGCAGCGACGGATCGCCATAGACCATGAACTTCATGGCTTGGAAAAAAATCGAAGCCGGATACCATCCCGCGTCGGGCTTGATGGCGTCGAGATGCTGTTCGTCGTAATAGTAAGCGACCGCTTCTTTCCAGCAATCGCCGAGCCGGGGCGAAGGGGACTGGCCCCAGGCCTTGGTGAAGCCATCCATCAGGGTCAGCCCGCAGGGTTGGCCGCCGGTGTTGCAGCCGATGTACGCCACGGCCCCGTTCGGGCCGGCGCGGAGCAACTGCTTGCCCAATCCGAGCGGATTGTATTTGCCCTTGGCGTACGGCACGGCGGGCGGCGGCGGGGCGGCGAACGTCTCGCCGACGTAAGTCCCTTTGTGCTCCACCCCGTTTATGTCGAGATACGGCTCGTAAGGCGGCAGCGTGGCGAAGCGGGCCGTATCGCAGCCGATCGACATGACGACCGGCAAGCGATCGGCATTATTCATCTTGGGCAGATCGCGAAGATGCAGCGATTGCTCCCATTGGTTGCCTTGGCCGTGGCCCGCGTGGAGCATCAGATCGACCCCCTCGTTCAACAGCCGCAAAACTTCCGCGCGGTCGGGCGGCGGCGCGTCCGAGCGCGAGCGGCGGTCGGAATAATACCGCTTCTCGATCTTCCACCCCTTGGGCAGCGTTTCCGCCTCCCGGTCCATCGCGCCGCGGGCGTCGATCCAGCCGCTGTTGCAGATCAGGGCGGCGCGGTAAGCCGACGGCGGTTGCGCCGCGATGCGATTCTCGAACTGAATCGTCTTGGCCGCCACGATGCGCACTTCTTCCGCCGCGTTGACCGGCCAGCGGCCCACCGCCAATTCCGGCTTGTAATGGATTCCGTCGTAGTTGATCGGATCGTCTTTGTTTTTCTCGCCGCGGACTTCGCCGAAGTACCCGGCGTGGAAGCCGTCCTTTTGGGCGTTCCAGTCGTCGAACGAACCGTCCGCCTTGGCGACGTCGGCATAATACAGGTCGCTGGGATAAAACGAATAATCGAAGGCCGCCGGCGTGATGCGGTCGAGGACCATGTAGCGCACGGGCAGCACCTCGGCATCGCCCACTAAAAGCACGTACTGCGCGTGCCGTTCGTGCCAAGCCGCATAGAGAAAATGCTTGAGTTTTTCGGGATCGTCCACGCCCCGGTTCCCGGCAAGAATATCTTCCAAAAACGCCAGTTCCACCGTCAGTTCTTTCCGCTTGTGCTCGACAAGCGGCTGCAACTCCTGCTCGAATTGCCGCGGCGCGACGACGACCAGCAGCGGCTTGACGGCGGAAACCGCCGCGACCGGCTCGGATTTCTTGGATTCCTCGGCGTACGAGGGGACAAACGATCGACCTGCGATATAGACGAATCCGAATGTCGCCCAAAAGTATGATCGATAATGCATGACGCGCTTTCTTCTTGGTCCTTGTTTTAAAAGATACAACTCGCCCTCGTTCTTTGCCTCATTGTATAACCTCGCACCGAACTTGGCAACGCGGGCAGTATTCCAACCATCTTCGCATCGGACATGGCTTGTGGAATTATATGTTCGCTATATACTGAATAGAGTTGCGGAACTTTCCGTGATCCTGGATAAAAACACAATAAAAAGGCTCTCTCCATGCCGCGACGATATATCAACGAGTTGGGACATCAAGAATCGGTCAACGAGGTCTTTCTCGCCGCCGATAAGCAGCTTCGGCCCAATCGGAACGGGAATTTGTACCTGCAAGTCGAACTGGCCGACCGCGGCGGCACGATCGGCGCGCGGATGTGGAACGCCAGCGAGGCGCTTTACAAATCGTTCGAAAAGGGCGATTACGTCCGCGTCGAAGGCTCCACGCAAGTCTTTCAAGGCGCGGTGCAGATGATCGTCAACCGCATCGCCAAAGTCGATCCCGCCGAAGTCGATCCCGAAGACTTTCAGCCGCAGCCGGCCGTCCCCGTCGATAAACTCATGCACCGCCTCGGCGAAATGCTCCGCGGCATGGCCGACACCGCGCTGCTGAATCTCGCCGAATGCTATTTATTGGACGAGTCGCTCGTGAAAAAGCTCTCGATGGCCCCGGCCGGCGCCAAGAACCATCACGCCTATCACGGCGGACTGCTGGAACACGTCGTTTCGCTCATGGAACTGGTGCTCCGCGTCGCCCCTTGCTATCCGCAGATCGACCGCGACCTATTGCTCATGGGCGCGTTTCTGCACGACCTGGGCAAGGTCGATGAACTGAGCTACGACCGCGGATTGGCCTACACCGACGAAGGCCAGCTCATCGGCCACCTGGTGATCGCGGTCGAGATGCTCGGCCGGAAGATCGCCGAGGCCGAGAAGCTCTCCGGCGAAAAAATCCCCGCCGAAACCGTTTTGCGGCTGAAGCATCTGATCCTCAGCCACCACGGCGAATACGGCTTCGGCAGCCCGAAATTGCCGATGACCCTCGAAGCCATCGCCCTCTACTGTCTCGACAACCTCGACGCGAAAATCAACTCCTTCCACCAACTCATGCGGGAAGATCCCAACACCGACAGCGCCTGGACCGTCTATCAGCCGAATATCGAGCGGAAACTCTTCAAGGGCGCGGTGAAGCGAGAGTCGGATTAGCCCGCATTTCTCGCAATAATTCACCGCGGAGACTCGGAGGATGCGGAGAAATAGGATTGGTGGGGATTCTTTTCGCAATGGAAACTCGGACGGAGCGTAAATAAAATAATTCTATTTTTTAACCTCCGAATCATTCGATTTAATTCTATTTTTCAACCACCAAAGGAAAAAACTTCGTGTCCTCCGTGTCTCCGTGGTGAGATATCCGGATGAGTTTTCCGAAAAACTTTTTTCGGCGTCCGCGCATGAAAAACCCGCATTAAAAGTAATGCGGGTAAGTTTATCGATCATCGGGAATCCGATTAGGCCGCTTTGCTTTTTCGCTTCAAGACAAATAAGGTAGCGAAAGTGCCCAGCAGGGACCAAATGACGATCGTTGCGGGTTCGGGTACTCCGCCGACGACTTCGATTTGGATCTTCTCGAGAACCGCCGCTTCAAAAGCGGCGAAGGTGCTGGCCTGCGAAACGAATGCGCCGGCGCCGCCCTTGACGTTGGCGTTGTACCAGGCTACGAGCGTGGCGTCGCCGATCGCCAAACCGTTGATTTGATCGATGCCGGCAGTCAAGGCGTCATCTCGCGCGGTGGCCGTATTGGCCCCCTCGTTTTGCGAACCGTCGCCGGAAACGTCGATCACTTGGCGCGTTCCGTCGTAGTTGTTGCTCGCAAAAAGCGGCACGTCGAAATTGATCGCCGATCCGGGAGCGGTGTTGCCGCTGAAGGGTCGGGCAGCGTTGGTAACCGCCGTGGCAAAAGCTTGTGCGGCGGCGAAGCTGTCGATCAACGTCCAGGGCACCACTTCGGACTGTTGGTTGGCGCCGGACCAGTAAACCAAGTTGACCGCGATTTTTCCCAACGTACCTTGGCTGATCTTGGTCCAGGTGGCCGCATTGTTGAATGCGGCGGCATAGCCGTTCCTGACGAGATCGAATTCGGCAGTGCTCATGCTCCCTGAAACGTCTGATAGCAAGGACAACTCCAAATCCACATCGACGGCGGCCGAGGCGTACTGCCCCCCGAATCCGAGGGCTACGATGCCCACCAAAACCGCAAACATCAAACTTCTCATAATCCGTACTCCTTAAAAAAGGTGGCGTTCAAGTACATCCAGTCGCACAAAGAACCTGGACAGGTTGCATCCGAGGGAAAATGAGGCATGCCAATGTCGTACCCCCCGGCATTCCTCAATAATTTACTCCGGCGTGTTGTTTCCGCACAACGAACTGGAGGGAGGACACAAATTAATTTCCTTCGAAATACGTGAAACTGGTAACTATTTCCTATACTCCCCTGCCCCCCAATTCCTGACAAAAAAAATAAAAAAAGCAGAAATATTACTCATTAGAGGGTGTAAATAATCCATTCTTTATCATTGAAGTCGTTTTTGAAATGCTCGATAGATGGTTGGAATCCCCCCCCAGGAGCATTGTAATGTCATTTTTTCACGGAAGGACATATTGGAAAGCCGCGACCAGTGGTCGCGGTTCGCGGGAGATAGGAATGCGTAGCTGCCCGATTTGCAAGACTTTGCAGACCTCCTTGGATCCCCCCAGGAGAATGGTAAAGTTGCAAAAATCGGGTGGCCGGACATTCCTGTCTGGCAGAATAGACTGGCAAGAATGCCGGTCATCCCGACTATGCCAACCTCCTGTTCCTCTACCGACTAAGGATCGGCAATTCAATAACTGTCGTGTTTTCCGTAGAGTGAAAACATCTGAGGGAACACTAATATCCGCTAATCTCCACTGATATTAGTGGTAATCAGTGGAAATTAGTGTTCCTCTTTGCGGAGCACCACATTCACGACAATTATTGATTTTCCGATCCTATACTGCGTTGGGGTGAGATTGTCGCAATTCGACATTTCGAACAGCGAGCCGAGGGATTTATCCCCTCGGCTAGAAATACGATATTTTTCGGCGATTCTAGCCGAGGGGATAAACCCCCCGGCTCGCTTGAAATCGGACAGTCTCAACCGAACACAGTATAATCCACGGGCAGGACTCGGAGGGGGCGCAACGGATTCGCAAATTGGTATCTGTTTAGCGGAATGAAGTAAGTGTAAGGGAAGGTGAAAGAGGGAAAATGGAAAAAGGGAAAATAGTTTATTTACTAAATAAGGCAAGAAATAAATTAAAAAACCATTTTCCATTTTTCTCTTTCCCCTTTTTCCACATTACACAATAGATTACTCCATTCGGCTAAAATGATACGCAAATTGCGGGAGTCCCGTACCTCACTTCCGGCGAGCATTGCGCCGCCGTCGGGTAAAGGATTTTTCGACCGGTTTTTTCCCGGCTTTCGCGGCGGAGTGCTTTTTCCTCGCGGCGAGGCGAAAATCCAACTCGCGGCGCTCGAGATCGACGCGGGCGACGACCACGCGCAGCAAATCGCCCAGGCGAAAGGCGTTGCCGGCGCGGCGACCGGCGAGGGTGTGGCTGGCGCGGTCGAAGTCGTAATAATCGTCGGCCAGTGAATCGACGTGGATCAATCCTTCGGCCGGCAGTTGCACGCCCTGCACGAAGAGGCCGTAGCTTTCGACGCCGGTTACGACGGCCTCCATCTCTTCGCCGATCCGCGTGCTCATGTAGGCCAGAAGCTTCATTTTCGTAAGTTCGCGCTCGGCGGCTTCGGCGCGCTGCTCGCGGTCGGAGCAATGCTGGGCGAGGAGGTGCAGTTTATCCAGATCGAAGCGAGGTTTGTTACTCGCCGGCGATTCCGAAGGGGACAGGTCCATGTTTTCGGTTTTGCGTTTTTTAGCGGAACGCGTTTTCCCGCCGAAAAATGGACCAGTCCCCGATTGACCGGCGAGCAGGGCATCGACCAGCCGATGCACGGTCAAGTCGGGATAGCGGCGGATGGGCGAGGTGAAGTGGCAGTAGCAATCGCTGGCCAAGGCGTAGTGGCCTTCCTCCACGGGGTTGTAAACCGCCCGCTGCAAGGAGCGCAGCGTGGCGAAGTTCACGGCATGTTGGTCGGGCCTACCCGACGCCGCCTTCAGCAGCTTTTGCAGTTCGAAGCGGCTTTCGAGGCTTTCGACCTTAAAGCCCAACTCCTTGACGAACGCCGTCAAAGCCTTGAGTTTGCGCGGCGTGGGCGGCTGGTGGACGCGGCGGATGAACGGCCAGCCTTTACGCTCGATGGTTTCGGCCACGGCCTCGTTCGCGGCGAGCATGAATTCCTCGATGATCTGGTGGCTTTCGGTGTTTTCGACCACGCGCGCGCCGGAAACGCGGCCGTTTTTATCGAGTTCGATCTTGACCTCCGGCATGGTCAGTTCGAGCGCGCCTTTTTTCATCCGCCGCGCGCGGAGGACGGCGGCGAGTGCGCGCATTTTTTCGAGCAGGGCATGAACCTTCGCGCCCAGCTTTTTTCGCCAGGCTTCGGGATCGGCGAGGAAGGCATCGACCTGCTCGTAGGTCAAGCGCTTGGCGCTTTTGATCGCCGAATTTTGCAGTTCGACGCCCACCTGCAGACCTTCGGGCGTGAATTCGATGAGCGCGGTCTTGGTCAATCGCACTTTGCCCGGCTGAAGGCTGGCCAGTCCGTTCGAGATGATCTCCGGCAGCATGGGGATCACGCGGTCGGGCAGATAGACGCTGGTGGCGCGATTGCGGGCTTCGCGGTCGAGGGGCGATTTCGGCTGCACGAAATGCGAGACGTCGGCGATATGCACGCCCAACAGCCAGTTGCCGCCGTCGAGCCGTTCGAGCGAGATGGCGTCGTCGAAATCGCGGGCGTCTTCGGGATCGATGGTAACGATCGTGGCCTTCGAGTAATCGGTGCGGCCCGCGGGCACGGTTTCCGCGAATTTTTCCGCCCGAACGCGGGCGTCCTCCAAAACGTCTTCGGGAAACGGCTCGACCAGATTGTATTCGCGGAGGATCGAGAGCGTATCGACGCCGGGCTTGCCCCGCGGGCCGAGGACTTCGGTAATCACGCCCTCGCCGTCGTGCAGGGGCGAGGGGAAGCGGACCATCTCGAAGACCACTTTATCGTCGGGTCGGGCGTTTTTCGCGCCGGGATCGCCGACGGAGATCGGCCTGGCGAAGAGCGTGCCATCGACCTGCACGTAGCCCGACCCGCGGGACTCGAAATACGTGCCCACGAACTGGTTCGTCTGCCGTTCGAGGATTTCGACGATCTCGCCGCGCACGCCGGGCTCGCCGCGGCGGCGTTTGGAGATTTGCACGAGGACGGTATCGCCGGTGGAAGCGTTGCCGGCGTATTTGGCGGGGATGTAAACGTCCGCAAGTTCCTTCTCGTCGGGCGCCACGGGCATCTTGCCGGCTCCGGGTGCCACTGGCATCTTGCCAGTGCCGGCCAATCTTACGAAGCCGAAACCTTTCGCCGTGCGGCTGAACCTGCCGACGACGCGGCCGGAGGCGATTTTGCTCGGGGATTTGTCGGCGGCAGCTTTTCTCGAGGCGGGGAGGCGGAGGGCGAGTTTTTCGAGGATTCGCTTATCGAGCGCGGCATCGGCGGCGGCCGCTTGCGTTTGGGCGTCCGCGGCGGCAAGAATCGGCAGCACCAGATGATTCGAGCCGTACTGAAGCTGCCCTTGGCGGACCATGCGCTTGACGGCTTTTTTCACGTCGGCGGCCTGCTCCTTGGGCACGCCCAAGTTTCGGGCGATGATTCGCGGCTTCATCGGCCGATAGCCCGGCTGGTGGACGAATTGCAAAATCGATTGTTGAAGGGTCGTGAAATCCATGAGGGTTTAATTTCTTGCTGGCTAGTGTTTTTTCGTGGAGGGAGATTTTTTCCCTCAGGCTTTCCTAGTGAGTTTTACCGGTTTCTGGGAGATTGCGAAAGGCGAGGTTCCGTTTTTTCTCAGATTTCAAGGGGATTTTTGGGCCGAATTTTTACCGAATCGGTTTTTGGGGCTTGGATCTTAGGATTTGAGATTGGAGATTGGAGATTGGAGATTGGAGATTGGAGATTGGAGATTGGAGATTGGAAATTGGAGATTTGAGATTGGAGATTGGAGATTGGAGTACGACATGCCGCGTTTTCATTACCGCCTACTGCCTACCGCCTTCTACTTTCCGCCGGTTAGGCGGGGACGGGGACGGCCCGGCTCGCCGGTAATTCTCGCAGGAGTCGAGAAGGATTATGGCTGCCGCCCACATATACTGTTCGTGCGTATAGGAATGCAGCTTGTAATGTATCGGCGGGGCCGGCTTTTTTCAAGCATTTTTCGGGCGTAGCCGCCCTAAGTCGCGGTCGGCCACGAAGTTGCGCGAAAAAATAATTTTTCGAGAAATCGACGAATACCGGACAAAAGCGGAGGCGGTTCCTTGTGGGCGTTTTCGTTCGATTCGCGTACAGCCGATGGGGGGAGCGGGGATTATTCAGCCTGCCTTTCGCGGGGCGGCTGCATGACGCGGCCCATGAAGAGGATGCAGCCGGTGCGGGTGTCGCGGAGGAGGAAGAGGAACGGGTGGTCGGCGCGGAAGACGGGGATTTTGGGCTTGGACACAATGCCGCCCATGAAGCCCATGCCGGTCGCGGCGGCGGCTACGGTTCCTTCTTCATCGACTTGCAGATAGGTTTTGTGCATGAGCATATCGATGGCCAACGGTTCCGATTCCTCTTTGATGCCGGAGAAATCGGCTTCGTTAAGCGAGAAAGCCTTTTGCATTCCCATTTTTTCCAAGGGAGCGAGGAGCGAATACGTCGTTTCCATGTTGAATCGCGGTAGATAAAGATCGACGGCGCGCTTTCCCAAAGCTTCGGTCCACTCTTGCAAACTCTCGTTGGATAACCTCGCTTCCACGAAATCGAGCGCGCCGGGCTGCTTTTTGGGAAGCACGATCAGCATCGAAACATCGCCGCCCAAGTAGGTTTTTTCCAATAATTGCAGGTCGTCGAGTTCCGCGTAACGGTGCTTTGAATCGAGCAGCGACATCATCGGCACTTTGAAGGCATTGTCATCGGCGTAGAATGGTTGGTTTTTTGTGTCGATCTTAAGGAACGGCACTTCCCATTTGCCTTTGAAGTAGATGGCGTTGATGATCGCGAAGCGAGTTGCGCCGTGAATCGCGCCGGGCGGAACGGCGTCTTTGATCCGTTTTTTGGTCTTTTCCTCGATCCAGTCGTTCATTTGCTTCCGCACGGCTTCGGATTGCTTGAAATCGACCAGACCGATCTCGGAGTTGAACTCCTTGCGGTTGATTTCGAGGAACGGTTCGCGGAACTTGTAGCCTTGCTGGCACCAGAGCCGATTGGCGACGTTTATTTCGCAGCCCGGCCGGTCAGCCAACAAGGTGGCGTTCAAGAGCGATCGATATCCGGCGGGAATTTCCGCCTGCTTGAGCGAGAAATGCAGGGCTTTCGCCATTTCGTCGGCCATTGCGCCGCGCGCGCCGGAGTGGGCCATCGCCAGGACGGTAGCGATGCTATAGGGCGAAAAGAAGAGGTTGCGGTCTCTTTCGCGTAATTGCAAATAGAGGTCGAAGGCGAATTGATTGTTCGCTTGCACGATTGCATCGCGCGCGGCGTCCGGCTCCAAGGGAGGCAAGGGCTTCACTTGACGTGCAACTCCCGCCACGACACCTCCCACAAGTTTTCCATCCTTATCAAAGCAACCGACAATATCGAGATTTGATTGCCGCACCGATTCGGGCGGCGGGGGAAGTTTTTCCAGCTCTTCCTTGGTGAGCGGCGTTTTGCGCTGTTTGCGGAGGTTGGCGAGCAAGTCGGCGATTTCTTCGTGGGCTTGCCATGTCTGGCCGATCACCAACGCCTGAATCCCTTCGGTATCCAAAGGATGAATGGTGGCAGGACCGCCGACGTTCTCCCAAGTTGTGGGACGAATGGTGCCGGTAATAGTCTCGATGAGATTATCGTAATCGGGGATTATTTTGCCCTCTTTCGTGCGAAAAGCGGATAAATCGGATACGTCGCAAGTTCGAATAATTTGATTATTATCTGCTTCCTCAATCGAGGTGATCCAAATTAGATCATTCTTGATCGTCCAACCAAGTTCTGCATCGTGGAGCAAGAGGTCGAACGCGGTTTCCAACTGCACATCTCGCAGACGGATGGTAAATTTTATCTCGGAAATTTTCTTCTCCAATTCTTCGGGGGACAATCTCTCAACTCCGCCCATTATGTGCACTTCCACTACGCCAATCGCGTTTTTATCGAGATAGAATTTTTGGCTGGTTTGCTTTTCGAGATGCTCGATCACGTCAAGCAAAGCTTCCTCATGGTATTCCAAGCTGACTTTCTTCTTCAGCGCGGCGCGGATTTTCCGCTCGGCCGCGCGGGCGGCCGTTTCGGCCACGGAAAGCGCGGGCGGGGCGGCTTTTTCCACGGGCGTGCCAGGCACGGGTGGTACCGCCTTCGGCAGTATTACGCCCGGCTTTCGCAATGCGCGAAGATCGGCGAGCAGATCGACCAATTCCTCATGCACTTCGTCGGTCTGCGCAACGACGATGGAAATGATGCCGACCGACTCGAACGGCTGGATCGAGCCAGGGCCGCCCACTTCGTCCCAGGTCGTCGGCTTGACGGTTTTGGTAATCAGTTCGATCAGCTCATCGAACATGACATCTTCAATGCCATCTTCGCCGAGGACCAGGTCGGTTACGTCGTAAGGCAGAGCGTATAAATTTGTATCAGCGACGTCGGGAGAGGTGATGAGCAGTACTTCGTCGCGAATCATGGTGGTTAGCCCAAGTTCGCAAAGGATTAGGCTCAGCGCCGACTTGGCCGTGATGCCGCCGATTTCGAACGTGACGGGCGTATCGGCCGAGACGCCCAATTCCTCAAGCGACTGGCGGTACAGGAGGATGGGGATTTTCAACTCTTCGCGCAGTTTTTGGACCACCTCGGCCAGCGGCGTTTTAGCGAATTTCCAATCGACCTGCTTCATTAGGGCCTTTTGGATGGCCCGGCGAGAGGCGTGTTTGTCCGGGGCAGCGGCCGGCTCCTGGGCGGGCAGGAACGCCGGGAAGAGTGTTGCCGCAAGAACGGACACGATAAAGAACCGAGAAAAACCGCGAGACATGGCATTTGCTCCCTTTTTTGTGAATTTCGGAATGCCGGGAAGAGATAAGCGAATTTCGCCTTACCCCTACGTTTCGACCTTGCCGAGCCGGACTCGAAAACCAAGCCTGCTTATCCCCGCCGCGCCGCCAAAGCGCAGGTGGATGCCGTCAATATACCAGAGAATAACCGCCGGGTGCAAGGAAATTGTGGGGGGGATGATGAATCGCAGAATGGCAAAAAATGAGAGGTTTCCGCCCCATTTTATCGGTAGGTTTTTAAAAAAGAGTTGGGGGTGAGAATGGCAATCTGCGAGAAAGGATGCAACGCAAGCAAATCGTCATCGCCGGTGATAATGAGGTCGGCATGGCCGCTGACGGCCAGATCGAGAAATTTATCGTCTTTCGGATCGCGGCAAACGGTCAAAGCAGTGGCGATTGCCACGACCTCGGCAGTATCTAGTAAACTCGAGAGAAACTCCAAACGTTCTCTGCCGCCGACATACCGATCGAATTGCGGCCGTCGGAGCACTGCGTCGAGTTCGGCCATGGTAGCAGTGGAAATAAGAATCCGACCGCGCTCGACGGCTCGATCAAAGGCCTGTCGCGGGACGCTTCGCGGCAAAAGGATCGCACTTACGAGCACATTCGTATCGATAACGCACCGCGGCGATTCACTCATGGAGCAAAGACTCCAGGATTTCGGGCGTCAGGCCGCGCGCCTCGGCATTCGCGCCGATTTCATCCATGATTTCCTTGAGCGACTTGGCCGCGGGAGAGGTCAACTCGCGCAGGCGAAGTTCCAAGAGCAATTGGATTTTGCGTTTTTCCTCGATGGGCGCGAGAGCGAACGCCCGAGCCGTTTCGGCATCGACTTCGATGGAGATAGTTGCCGTGGACATACGCAACCTCGGTTTAATTGAATTGCAGCGCGATCCGCTTCAATTGCATTTGAACTAGGGAATGATGTTTAAGTACCTATAATGATTATAGCTCTGGAGGATGAGCCGCGTCAACGGAGCGTTTCAATAATGGATATCATGGGAAACGGGCAGCCCTTACCCCCGGCCCCGACCACTACGTGGTGCCCGCCGACCAAACTTCGTTTGGTGCCCGGAGAATGAAATGATCAAGCCCTTACCGCCGGCCCCTCTCCCAAAATGGGAGAGGGGAGAAAATACTGCCGTTTATTTCTTTTGCAGCGTGCGGAGATCGACTTTGCTGCTGCGGGCGTAAACGGGGATTTCGAGCGTGAGCGCATCGATGCCAAGCAGATAGCCGGCTGAATCGGGATTTTTGCCGATGCACTCGAATCGCAAAACGTGCTCGCCGGGGGACAATTCGCGCCAACCGAGCTTTTTATCGAGGACATCGAGCTTGGAACTGTAGAAATCGAGCGTGCCGACGGGCTTGCCGTCGAGCAGCACGCGATAGATGCCGTAATCCCTGGCGTGGCAGGCGCGAAGCGTCATGTTGCCGATCGATTCCCGCTCCGCCCGGAAGGGAATTTCGAGCCATGCCTTGCCTTCCGTGGGCAGGAAATGCAGTTGCTTGTTGTCGGTCGCGCCGGCAAGTTTCTGGACGTTCAGCGGCGCGTCGGAATGTTTGGCTTCGGGCACGGCCTTATAACCCACCAGCAGAACCTTCTCGCGGATCGGCAGCCGTTCGGGGCCGGGCGGCAAGGCGGGCCAGCGCTTGTGCGGCTCGGTCTGATACCAGTAGGCGACCGACGACATAAGGTCGTCGCGCTCGATGAAGCCGTTTCGTTGGCCGTTGGGAAATGTCTGCGAACCCTTGTGTTCGATTTCGACTCGCAGTGATTTCTTGAACGTTACGGGATCGGGAATATGGAAGCGATAAACGGAAGTCAAGTCGCCGGCCTTGCGGCAATCGGCCATCGGCATGCCGTAGAACGGTCCCTGCTGCGGCCAGAAGCCCCAGCCGTCGCAAAAATAGTCTTCGGTGCCGGTTCCCCGCAGGCGGGGTTCGGTTTCGCCGTCGATGAAGAAGAAATCGTCCCCTTCGCCGTACCAGCCGTCGGAAATGTTCACGACGCTCTGCACGGTGCCCACGTAATGCCCGCGGCCTTCGATATCGGCGAGCAAATAGTTTTGGCCCATCTTGCAGGGGAACTCCTGGCGGTACATGGCGTGGAAGTAGGCGGTATCGTCGGGGAGGGAGGGGTGCTTTTGCCAATCGATGTAATAAAAGAAGGCGCGGCAGGGGATATCGCTTTCGTTGGTGATGGTGATTTTGGCCGACTTGCGGAAGGGCATGGGCCAGTAGCAATTCCGCCCGCGGCCCAGCGAACTGACCTGGATAGGCAGCGAATTGAGCATCCGATCGACGCCGTGGCCGATGCCGAAAAAATCGCCGATGGGGCACTCCACGCTGGGATGCTCCTCGCCGTCCCAATAGATGCGGAGCGTGAGCAGCCGGGAGTAGTTTTTCACGCGGTGGGAAATCGTGAACCAGATATGCGCGATCGCGCCGGGGCCTTCCAAATCGGCCAAGATGAGCGTTTCGCCCGCCGGGATGGGCCGATTATCGCTGTTGGCGTTTTTCCAGTCGGGATTGCACGAGGACTCCCTCCGCGATTCGTAATTTTTGAGCTTTTCCAAGCCGGACAGCGGATTGCCGGGCGAAACTTGCGCGGCGGCGATGCTTGCGAAGCTCAGCAGGAATGACGCGAAAAATGAGATTCTCAACATGGAAAGTTACTCCTCTGAAAAAGGGGATAAGTCCAATTATTTGTGTTTTCTTGGTCTTCCGCAAGGTTGAAAGGTGGATTCGAGTCCGTGTTTCTCAGCGGTTATAGCTTGCCAGATCGCGCTGCCGAAGGGGCGACCGCGTTGGATCGACGTTTGCAACGCTTCCAGTTTCGCCTTGGGTTGCTGCCGGTTCAATTGAGCATGTCAATAATTGGACTTATCCCCTTTTTCTACAGGCAGCGGAGGAACTCGACTAAATCTTTCTTTTCCTGGGCGGTGAGTTTCGTCTGCAGCACGAGGTCGTGGAACTCGACCGTGTCTTCGAGCGTCAGCAACCGGCCGTCGTGCAGGTAGGGGGGCGAATCTTTGATGCCCCGCAGGGGGAAGGTCTTGATCGAGCCATCGCCGGCGGCCATGCAGCCGTTGTACATCTTTTGCTTGAAGAAGCGTTCGGTATGCAGATCGTGCATGGTGTTGTCGGTAAAGTACGGCGCGGGATGGCATTCGGCGCAGCGTCCTTTTTCGTAGAACACCTTTTGCCCGGCGAGTTCGGCGGACGTTGCTTGCTTGGGATCGAGCTTGCCGAACACGTCCAGCTTCGTGGCGGGCGGGAAGTCGAGGATCGCCATGAACTCGGCCATGAAATGGACCTGGCTGCCGCGCTCTAGAATGTTCACGCCTTTCTTGGTGGCAATCACCGGATCGCCGTCGAAGTAGGCCGCGCGCTGCTCGAACTCGGTGAAATCCTCCACGCTCTTCAGCGCCCGCTGGGAGCCGAACAGCCGCTGGATATTTACGCCGCGCAAGACGGGCGTGTCGAGGCGATGGCGGAATTCCTGGGGACGAATATCGCCCACCAGGTGCGTGGTGCCGTTGGTGCCGCCGTTGACGTGGCAGTCGAAGCAGGTAACGCCCATGCTCGGCTTCAAGCATAGCCGATCGTCGGTGGCGTTGAAGTTTTGCTGGGGAAAGGGCGTCAAGAGCAGCCGCAGCCCTTCGAGTTGTTTGGGGTTCAAAATGCCGTTAAACAGCTTGAAATAATTTTGCAGCGTAACGACCTTTCCCTGCGACACATCGCCCAGGTCGGGGCGCGTGGTAAGGAAGATGGCGGGCGGAAATTCGGGGAGCAGGTGCGTCGGCAGGTCGAAATCGAGGTCGAACCGCGTTAGGTCGCGTCCCTCCTGCTTCAAAATTTCCTCGATATGATGTTTGGGAAACACCATGCCGCCCACCGGATGGTTGGGATGCGGCAACGGGAGAAATCCCTTGGGCCACAGCCCTCGTTCGCGAATTACATCGGGCGATATCGCGGCCAGTTCTTCCCACGATCGCACGCCCGGCGGCAGTTTCGCCCGAATGCCCTGCTGGATCGGCTTGCCCCGCGACATGACGACGCCCTTGGCCGGGCGATCGCTCAGATCATAGCGTTCGCCGAGCAGCTTCGCATGGCGGTCCATGACTTCGGGCTTCGCGGCCGACATTTTGGCGACGGTTTTGGCGAAATCCTCCGGCATCACGACCGGCGAATAGCTGGTCGGCGGCTGCTGGGCCGAAAGCTTGGCGAGAGCGCCTCCAAGCGCGCCGAGCAGCGAGATACCGAGGACCGCCGCGGCGACCCCCGCGCGCAAACTCATCTGACGAAACATGATTCATCCTCCCGTGATTAGATGCAACGGAACGACCTTTGGCGGGAGACAATTCCTCGTCAAGGGCGTTCGGACTGGAGACGCGTTATTTCGTGTTCTTCCGGCAATCGGCGCAGACGCCCGAAAACTGCACGGAAAAGGCACGATTCGCTACTACCCATTATCCGAAGGGAGAGGTAAGTGGCAATACCCCCCACTCCGCCGCAGCGCAATGTTGGATTTTTTGCGTCGGCTGCGCAACGCAAAAAGCCTTAAACGTTCACGCCCCGGTCGGGGACTGGTCCATTTTTCGGCGTGAAAACGTATTTTGTGGACAAACGGTAGGCCGAAAACATGGACCTGTCCCCTTCCCGCGGCGCGAGGGGGACAGTCCCATTTTCGCG
>JADLEL010000131.1 GCA_020846145.1 Pirellulales bacterium
ATCATCTATTCGAGGAAAAACGCCCTTTTTTCGCATTTCCCATAGGGGTAGGGAAGGCCGATTGGTTTCGGCCTTCCCTACCCCTATCATAAAAGGTACGCATTGGTTGCGGCTACGCCGCGCTAGGATTTCTTTCTCACTTTCAGCGTCGGATCGCTGGCCAGGGGAAGTTGGACCGCCTTGCCGGTTTCGGCCGATTTGTAGATCGCGAGGATGATTTCCACGGCGCGGCGGCCTTCGGGGCCGTCGATGGCGGGTTTTGAGCCTTTGCGGACGGCATTGACGAAATCCTGCAATTGCCGGGCGTGGCCGTGGTGGCCGATGGCCGCCGGATCGGCCGCGCCGCCGCCGGTGCTCTTCTTCTCGGACATCTTTTTCAGCAACGCTTCGTCGGCCTTGGACTTGTTGGCGAAGTCCCATTTCACCAAATCTTCTTCCTCCAAAACCGCCGAGCCGGCGTCGCCGTGGATTTCGATCCGCTTGAGGTAGCCGGGATAAACGGCCGTGCTGGCTACGATGGTCCCGAGCGCGCCGCTGGCGAAGCGAATCGCGGCTACCGCCACGTCTTCCACGGCGATCCGCTCGTGGGCCAAGAGGCCCGTCAGCGCGCGGACTTCGACCACCGGTCCCATCAGCCAGGCGAGCAGATCGACGGTGTGGATGGCCTGATTCATGAGCGCGCCGCCGCCGTCGAGTTCCCAGGTGCCGCGCCACGCGCCGCTATCGTAATACGCCTGGGTGCGATACCACTTCACGATGGCGTCGCCCAGGGCCAGTTTCCCGAAGCGTTTTTGCGCGACCGCTTTTTTCAACTCCCGGCTCGAATCGTGGAACCGCGAGGGGAAGATGGTCGAGAGCGCAACGCCCGCCTTCTCGCATTCGGCGATGATCTTGTCGCAGCGGCGAAGGGTGATTTCGAGCGGTTTTTCCACGATCACGTGCTTTCCCGCCCGCGCGGCGGCGACGGCCGGGTCCAGATGCGCCCCGCTCGGCGTGCCGATGGTTACGGCGTGAATCGCCGGGTCGGCGAGCATTTCGGCGAGCGTGCGATACGCCTTACAGCGGTGCGCGGCGGCCAATTTATCGGCCATCGCCGGCACGGCGTCGTAGCCGCCGATGAGCTTCGCGCCCCGCACGTCGCCGATCGCCCGGGCGTGAAAATTCGCAATCATGCCACAGCCGATAATGCCGAAACCGAGTGCCATCATGTTACTCCTGAAAGTGAACGAACGAAATTCACGGCGAGGCCCAAACCATCGCCAAACTGCTTGCATTCAATAGCATGTGCAACACGATCGAGGGGACGATGCGATGCGTCCTATAATATAACAATCCCAAGACGATTGCAAAGAAGAACAGCGTAATCGGATCGGGAGCATAGCCTTTCGGCAGGAGATAATAGGTCAGGTCGATTTGCAGCGCGAAAATCGGCAACGCGATCGCGAAAAATGCGGTAACGCCCGCGAGCACGTCTTCCCGGAACCGTTCGGCGTCCCAGCCGAGGTCTTTCGGCGTCGCGCCGGAATGCCGATGCACCCAGACGAGGGAAAAGGCCAAGACGAGCAGGTTGACGATCCCCGCCGCGCTCAAGGATAAGATGAGATTGGTTTCTTCGATCTCCGGCGATTCCGTACGATAATGCAAGGATGCGAACACCAGCGAGGAAAGGATGATCGGCAACATTCCCCGAGGCACGAACCGCAGCAAATTACGCAATTTGCGCCGCCAGCGCCGCTCGGAGGATTCCAACCATCCGATCAACAGCAGCCGAAAAAAGACCTCCTCGACAATCGGTGCGATCACCACGCCGACCGCGAGCGCTAAGGCCAGCGCCAAGGGGTTCTTATCCTTCAATAATTGGGCGAGCGGATGCGCCGTGGTGGTGGTTTCGCCGCGCTTGCGAACGGCTGCCGGCCGCTCGCCTCCGCGTTCGATCATCCGGCGTCCGCCCACTTCCTCCGCTAAAAAAATGCCGAATTGAATGGTGGATAGCAAGAGCATGTAAAACAATAGAATCGTGAGTAGATCCCATCCCGTCCACGGAGTGAATTTGCGGGGCCGATAGGCGGGTAAAACCGGTTCGCCGCTCAGAAATCGTTTGCACAGATAAATCCACGCATAGAAAGTCCCCAGCAACAAGGCCCCCTCGATCGCCGCGATCCAGTAAATTCCGGCAGGGATCGGTTGCTGGGCGAAGAGAAACATCGGCGAATCCACTCTTTCAACGACGTAGGACAGGTTTCCAACCTGTCGTCAGATTTTAGACGGATTTCATGCCATTAGCAAATAACAGGTTGGAAACCTGTCCTACGGAAGACTACTCCCGCAATTGCTTGATCGCCGCGACGACGTAAACCGCGCCGGAATATATTGTCGAAACGACCGCCGCCCAAAGGGAGACTACTAGGGTCAGCCAGATCCAGGCGGGGGGCGTTTGGGGTGGTTTTTGGCCGGAGTAAGTCAGGTAAAAAATGCACGCGCCCGCCGCGACGCATTGGAATCCCATTTTGATCTTCCCCGACCACGTCGCCGAAAAATCGCCGCCGCGCTCTTCGATGAAGCTGCGAATCGTCGTTACCAGCAATTCCCGCGCGACCACCACCACGACCATCCACATCCGCAGCCCGTATTCGACCGCGGCCATGCCCGGATCGACCGCCAGAAACATGAGTGTGCCGCAAATAATGATCTTATCGGCAAACGGATCGAGAATCCGGCCCAGCGTGGTAACCATGCCGTACTTGCGGGCGTAATAACCGTCGAGCCAATCGGTGCTCGCCGCGACAATGAACAGCACGAAACTGGTCCAGTATGCCCAACAAGTCCCCCAGCTCAAAAAGCCAAACAATATGACCGATAAGATCAATCGCAGCGTAGTAAGCTGATTCGGCAAATTAAAAAGCCGAACGCCTAATCGTCTGCTGCTGTGTTGAGATTCGGTGTTCATGAAGGAGAGGGGACAGGATACAGGGGACAGGATACAGGATATAGGGGATAGGGGATAGGGGAGGGAAGGTATGAAGTATGAAGTATAAAGTATGAATGATGAATGATGAATTGTCGCGGCATTCAGCATTCAGCATTTATCATTCCCTGTCCCCTGTATCCTGTCTCCTGTAACCTGTCCCCTGTATCCTGTCCCCTGTATCCTGTCCCCTGTATCCTGTCCCCTGCCCCCTCCTTCAACACCCTACGGCGACGAGATCATAATTGTTGGTCGTTACGATTTCGCAGGGAACAATCTGCCCAGGTTTCAGATTATCCCCGGTTACGTAAACTACCCCGTCTATTTCCGGGGCATCGGCGTAGGAGCGTCCGATGTAGGCGTTTTTCTGGCCGGGGATACGGCTATCGATGATAACTTCATGCCGTCGGCCAACTTGCGACTTGTTCCACGCGAAGGCAATCGGCTGCTGAGCGGCCAAGAGACGGTCGCGGCGTAGGTTTCTAATCTCCAGGGGAATCGCTCCGTCTAGTTCCACGGCAGGTGTGTGTTCTTCTTCGCAGTAAGAAAAGGCTCCGAGCCGCTCGAATTTTTCCGTTCTTACGAAATCGAGCAATTCGGCGAACTGCTCCTCCGTTTCGCCGGGAAAGCCGGCGATAAACGTCGTTCGCAAAACGAGCCGTGGAATTCCCTTCCGCAGGCGGCCGAGTAGTTCCAAAGTTTCCGCCCGGTTCACGCGGCGGCGCATCCGCTGGAGCACTTCATCGTTTATATGTTGCAGCGGAAGATCCAAGTAGGGCAGGATTTTTTTCGCCCCGGCGATGGTGTCGATGAGTCCCTCGCCGATATGCATGGGATACAAGTACATCAAACGGATCCACGCCGGCCCCTCCACGCGGTCCAAGCGTTGCAAGAGTTCCGCCAACCGGGGCTTGCCGTAGAGGTCGATGCCATAGAAAGTGGTATCCTGGGCGACCAGCACCAACTCTTTCACGCCGTCGGCCGCGAGTTCTTCGGCCTCGGCCACGATCAGCTCCAGCGGCTTGCTCGCGTAAGGCCCGCGCAGTTGCGGGATGGAGCAAAAACTGCACAGCCGATTGCAGCCTTCGGCGATTTTCAGAAACGCCAGATGTTTCGACGTGATCCGCAGACGGTGGGTATCTTCGGGCGGCCGGGTCGGGGCCGGCCGGAAAATGGTGCGCTGCTCCGCTAATCCCGCCATGGTTCGTCGGGCCGCCTCGCCGATGTCCTCCCGCCCGAATACGCCCACCAGTTGATCGATCTGCGGATATTTTTGCAGCAGCCGGTCTTTGTCGCGCTCGGCGAGGCATCCGGTAACGATGACTCCCCGCAATTTTCCCTTCGCTTTCAGGTCGAGCATCTCTTCGATCGCCTGATGCGATTCGGCCCGGGCGTCGCCGATGAAACCGCACGTGTTGACGACCACGAAATCGGCCTTTGCCGGATCGGATACCATCCGGTAGCCGTCCAGTTGCAACAGGCCGGCCATGCGCTCGGTATCGACCAGGTTTTTCGGGCAGCCCAGGCTGATTAGGGCGTAGGAGCCTTTGGCGGGAGTTTTCGGCACGGGGGGTGATAGGGTTTGGGGTTCGGGGTTCAGGGGACAGGGGACAGGGAAAAAGTTATACTCTCCACTCTCCACTCTCCACTCTCCACTCTTCACACTCCACTCTCCACTCTCTCCCGCAATTATCGCACGAATAAAAAATTCCGATAAGTGGCCTGGGAACGGATTGCATTATTTTGCCGGGATGCTATAGTGTACATATATACATATACACGCTCTTTTTCGGAGTATTCCCATGCTTGCCGAATTCACCCGCGAGGAGTTGGCCGCCGGCTTGGATGCCTTGGCGGACGACGTATTGGCCGAAGGGGGCATCTTCTCCCCTCCGGTGGATGCTTTTCATCTCGCCCAAGGTTTGGGGCTGACGGTTGCCTGGGACGAGACGCAGGAAGGACGCGCAAGATACGTGCGGCTGAATGACCGGAGTACGGCAATCCCGCGCGCGACAATATTGCTGCGGCCCGATCCGCGCGGCGAGCGTCGGCAATGGGCGGTGGCCCACGAGATCGGCGAACACGTCGCCCACCGCGCGTTCGTCGCCTGGGGGATCGATCCGCGCGAAGCGGCGTCCAATGCCCGCGAGGCGGTGGCCAACGCGCTCGCCGGACGGCTGTTGCTTCCCACGTCGTGGTTTCTGCCCGACGCCCGACGGATGCAGTGGGATTTATGGGCGTTGAAGCGGCGCTACGCGACGGCCAGCCACGAGCTGCTCGCCCGGCGGATGCTGGATTTCCACCCGCCGGTCATCGTTACCATTTTCGACCAAACGCGGATCACCTTCCGCCGCGGCAATTTGCCGGGCCGCGCGCCGCCGCCATCGGCCGCCGAGTTGACCTGTTGGCGGGAGGCGCACCATCAATGCGAACCGTGCGAGCGCCACGACAATCTTTGCCGAATTTCCGCCTGGCCCGTGCATGAGGCCGATTGGAAGCGGGAAATCTTGCGCACCGAGGTGGAAGAGGAATGGTGAATAATTGAGGAAATCAAATTGTTCACCATTTTTTTACATTGTTTTGTTTGCAGGTTCGGAATAAAGTATAATTACAAATGAGTCCAAATTGAGGAGAATAATCGTGACGTCTGAAAACTTCCAAAAAGTTCTGGATGCCTTGCAGCAGCGGCAACCATTCCACGGTTTCGCGGTCGAGTTGAACGGCGGGCGACGATTCGAAATCGATCACCCCAACGCCGTGGTGGTTCGCGACGGCGTCGCCGTGTTCCTCGCTCCCGGCGGCATCCCCATCTGGTTCGATCACGACAGCGTCAACCAAATCATCGCGGCAACCGCCGGCGCCGATGCTTGAGACGAAGGAACCGTTCGTTCACGCAAATTCTTGTTGAATAAGTTTGGCGGGATTACCGTGCCGATCCCAAACGCATAAGATAACATTCTTGAAACTCGGCAGGGCGTCTGCTATCATGCATTATCCATCATCGCCATGCCGTTGCGTCTGAAAAACCTCACCTCGGAAGAATTGCACGCGCGCCTCGCGCACGTCGGTTTGAAGCCCGCGGCGGCGCGATGGATTCAAGCGGCGGCGGTGCGGCGCGGCGCGTATCCCCCGCCGCGGCCCGGATTATCGGCTTCCGTGCTGGAGCAGGTGCGGCGGCGCACTTCGATTCCCCATTTGACGCTCGTCGAAAAAATCGTATCGCCCAGCGACGGGTTCGCCAAATACCTGTTTCGCGGCGATGGCCCGGAACTGTTCGAGGCGGTGCGCATTCCGCTGTTACACAACGCGGCCGATCCCAAGTACGTGGTTTGCGTCAGTTCTCAGGCGGGCTGCGCGCTGGGATGCAAGTTTTGCGCCACCGGACGGCTCGGATGGCGGCGGAATCTGGCGGCCTGGGAGATCGTCGATCAAGTGCTCAAGATTCGGGCCGATTCTCCGCATCCCGTGCGGGGCGCGGTTTTCATGGGCATGGGCGAACCGCTGTTGAATTACGAGGCGGTGGTGCGCGCGGCCCGCATCCTCAGCGAACCCTGCGGCGCGGCCATTGCCGCGAAAGCCATTACCATTTCGACCGCCGGCATCGTGCCCGGCATCCGCCGCTTGGGGAGCGAAGGACACGCTTTTCGCCTGGTGGTTTCGCTGAATGCCGCCGATCCGGCGTTGCGCGCCGCACTGATGCCCGTCGAAAAAACGCATCCGCTGCCGGAGTTGATCGCGGGAATCCGCGAATACCATATATCCACCGGCCGCCGCGTAACGCTCGCTTGGACGATGATTTCCGGCATGAACACCCGCGAGGAAGACGCCCGGGCGTTGGCCGAACTGACGCGCGGCATCCCCGTCAAGCTCGATCTGATCGACGTCAACGATCCGACGGGCTTCTATCGCCCGCCTTCGCGCGAAGAATTGAACGGCTTTCGCGATGCCCTGCGAAAACATCTCGGCATGCCGGTGGCGCGGCGTTACAGCGGCGGCGGCGACATTCAAGCCGCCTGCGGCACGTTGGCCGGCGAGTAGGCGTTCACGCCCCGGTCGGGGACTGGTCCATTTTTCGGCGTGAAAACGTATTTTGCGAACAAACGGTAGGCCGAAAACATGGACCTGTCCCCTTCCCGCGGCGCGAGGGGGACAGTCCCATTTTCGCGGCGATTAAGCACTTTTAGAGCACCGTCATCTTTTGCGCCGCGAAAATCGGGACAGTCCCCTGTGAACGGTTACGTCGTCGCGACGTTCGACGTGCGCGGGAACTCGGAATAAAGATCTACGCGGGCAGCGCGCGTTGCGGAGCAGAGAGTAATTCGTTGGCAAAACTCGCCGACGAATCGTGCGCCGCGAATGCCGAAATTTTCGGACGTGCGAAAAACGCGCTTTTTAATATAACTCTTATAATGTACATAATATAGGTTATATTATATAGTTAATAATAAGTATGCTATAATTCCAATCTCTGCGCGGATGTGTCTCTTTCGCATCATTCTCCCGCATTTCGGGCGGGAAAAATCTCGGCTCGATTTTTTCCGGTTTTGGAGGTAAAATAACAGGTAGAAACCACATCGACCAAGGCGTGAAGATTATGGTAGCACCCATGAACGGCGGCTTCGATTTTACCCATCACATCCGACGCCTGTGCGAGGACATGGTCTCGCGCGCCGAGTCGTTGCGGCACATCGACATGACGCGGGTGGCGATCAGTTTTTCGCAAACCCGATCGGCGACGAAGACCGGCATCTTCGCCTCGCTCACGCCGCTGAGGTTCGCCGGCGGCGCGGCGCACAGCATCCGCCGCGGCCGCAAGTGGGAGATCCAAAAAGTGATCGACGTGAACGGCCGGTCGATGCTTTACTTGCTCAATTTCTATCTGCCGCGGTTTCTCGATTTGGCCTTCCGCGAGAAGTTGGAGACCGTGGTCCACGAACTCTGGCACGTCAGCCCGCGGTGCGACGGCGACTTGCGCCGCCTCGGCCAGCGGAAATACGCGCACGGGGCCTCCTTGAAAAAGTACGATGCCCACGTGAAGATGCTGGTCGAGGAGTGGCTTTCCCGGAATCCACCGGAAAGGCTCTATGCTTTTCTTTACGATGATTTCCGCCGGCTCACGATGGAACACGGCCGCGTCATCGGCACGAAAATCCACGCGCCGAAAATGGTTCGCGTGGATTAGCCGGATCTATTCATAAATGTAGATGCGGCATCCTGCCGCATTTTGGGCAAAGCGGCAAGATGCCGCTTCTACGAATCGCTTTTGCGAAAAATACGGATTAGCCCCCTCTTTTTACGAGTTCCATGCCCCGATTCGCGGCTTAGCCGGCATTCTTATTATGCGCATTTTTCCCATTTTGTTTTTTCCGGGGCTATGGAATCATTCGAGTTTCGATTATAATGCTCGTTACTGAATGCCCACCTAGGTTGGCCGAAAAACGGCGAAACCACATCGTCGTTACGCCTATCGCCAAAAAAATCTCGGCAAGATGCCGGTAAAACCGAGAATTGCCTTGCCGCGTAAAAAAATCCAGCGCGGAGCGCTTGCCGGCATTTCCCGCCATATTGCAAAATGGGGATCGTTTTGTAAATTGGGTACGCTCGATTTATTCGAAAATCCCCCTTCGTTTGACGTTTACTTTCCCCCGACGGCACGGCGGACAAAACAGATACCACGAGTTGAGGAGCATGTCCGATGAGTAACGAACCGCGCGCGGCGATGATCGAGGCCGAAGGATTGTCGAAGTATTACGGCGATTTCGCGGCCATCCGCGATGTTAGCTTCCGCATCCCCCAAGGCGAAGTGGTCGCCTTTCTCGGTCCCAACGGCGCCGGAAAGAGCACCACCATGAAACTGCTCACCGGCTACCTTTCCCCCTCGGCGGGCGTGGCGCGGATCGCGGGGCACAACATGGCGAGCGATCGGCTGGCGGGTTCGGCCCGGCTGGGCTATCTGCCCGAAAACGGCCCGCTCTATCCCGACATGACGCCCCGCGCCCTGCTGAGCTTCTTCGCCGACGCCCGCGGCCTTTCCGGCGCGCGGAAGCGCGAGCGCATCGACGCGGTCATCGAGCTTTGCGCGCTGGGCAGCGTCGTCGGCAAGCCGATCGGCAAGCTGTCGCGCGGCTATCGGCAGCGGGTGGGCATGGCCCAGGTGCTGTTGCACGAGCCGGACGTGCTGATCCTCGACGAGCCGACAGCCGGCCTCGATCCGAACCAGATTCACGAGGTCCGCGAGACGATCCGCAAACTCGGCAAGAACAAGACGATCTTGCTCTCCACGCACATCCTCCAGGAAGTCGAGGCGATGGCGGGCCGGGTGCTGTTCATCGACGAGGGCCGCCTGGTCTTCGACGGCGCGATCGGCGAGTTGACGAAGGACGGCAAACATCTCGACCAGGAGTTCCGGCGGTTAAGCAGTCAGGCCGTGGCGTAAATATTTTTTATTGCAAATTGGTAATTTCAAATTGCAAATTGAACGATTGAAACACCGCCATCGAAATATTATCAACACGGAGGCACGGAGAACACGGAGGAAGGGTGAATGCTGAAGGATGAATCAACAAAGGCCGACTCGCTTTATCGCTTTGATTCGTAATTGTCGTTATTCATCATTCATCCTTCATCCTTCATCATTCATTCTCCGTGTCCTCCGTGCCTCCGTGGTGCATTTTTTTAGCTCAATTTGAAATTTGAAATTACCAATTTGCAATTTGCATTAAAACCAGGATGTTATGCTGAAGCATAACCTACCAAGTCCCAAGACCTAAGTCCTTTCCCATGAACACCCACGTTTTGTATGCCGTTTTCAAGCGGAACTTCGTCAGTTATTTCGCCAATCCGACGGGGTACGTTTTTATTTTCGTGTTCGTGCTGTTGAGTTCGGCGGTAACCTTTTGGCCGGCCGATTTCTTCAACAACAACCTGGCGAATCTGGACCAGCTCAGCATTTACTTCCCCTGGATCATGCTGATGTTCATCCCCTCGATCACGATGGGCATCTGGGCGGACGAGCGGCGGCAGGGGACCGACGAATTGCTGCTGACCATTCCCGCCGGCGATTCCGACATCGTGCTCGGCAAATTCCTGGCAAGCCTGGCGATTTACACCGTCTCGCTGCTGTTCTCCCTGTTGTGCAATTTCCTCGTGCTCAACTGGCTGGGCAATCCCGACGCCGGCCTGTTCCTCGGCACGTACTTCGGCTACTGGCTGATCGGCATGGCGATGCTGGCGGTCGGCATGGTGGCCTCGTTCCTGACGGGCAATCTCACCATCAGCTACATTTTCGGCGCGATCTTCAACGCGCCCCTGGTCGTCGCGGCATGGGCCGAGATGCTCCTTGGGGGGCCGGCGGCTTCGTTCATCAAAAACTTCAGCATCGCCGGGCAGTTGGCCGATTTCAGCCGCGGCGTGGTGAGCTTGGCGGGCGTGGTTTATTTCGCGACCCTCACGGCGACGATGCTCTACCTCTGCATGGTGCTCATCGGCCGGCGGCATTGGCTCTCCGGCGCGGCCGGCGCGCCGATGGCCGGCCATTACTTCGTCCGCGTCGCGGCCCTAGCGGTCATCGCTGTGGGCGCGTCGATCGTGGTGGGCCGGGCGGCCAGCGCGCGGATCGACGTAACCGCCGAAGGCATCAATTCGCTTTCGCCGGAAACGCTCAAGCTCCTCGACGGTTTGAATTTCAAGAAGCCGGTGCAGATCGAAGCGTTCATCTCCCCGACGGTGCCGGAGGCTTACGTGCAAACCGCCATGAATTTGCGCACGATCCTGCGCGAACTCGAAGCCCGCGGCAAAGGCATGATCCGCGTCGATATCCACGATACCGAACTCCTGAGCAAGGAAGCCGGACTGGCCGAGAAGAAATACGGCATCGAGGCGAAGCGCGTCTATGTCAAGGAGAAGGGCCTTCTCAAGCCCGAAAAAATCTACTTGAACGCCGTCGTTTCCAGCGGCCTGCAATCGGTGCCGCCGATCTTCTTCGATCTCGGCATTCCGATCGAATACGAACTGATCCGCTCGCTGGGCACGGTGAGCGATCTGAAGAAGAAGCGGATCGGCGTGCTCTCGACCGACGCGCAACTGATGGGCCGGTCGAATTTCACGAATCCCATGAATCCGCAATCCTCGCCCACCTGGCAGGTCGTCGCCGAATTGCAGAAGCAATACGAGGTCGTTTCCATCGAGCCGAAGATGCTCGTTACCGACGAGAAGCAGTACGTGAAGGCGGCGTTCGACATCGATCCGGCCGACGAGGAGAAGGTCATCGAGAAGGGGATGGAATTGCTGAAAATCGATCCGGCCGACCGCAAAAAACTCGACGCCCAGCGGATCGCGGCCTGCAAGGAGAAAGTCCACGAGGAGGCCGAAAGCCAAATCAAGATCGACGCGCTCTTGGCCGTGCAGCCTTCTACGCTCGCGCCCGAAGACCTCGAACGCTTCGTCGCCGCCGTCGCGGGCGGACTGCCCACCGCGATCTTCGAGGATCCCTTCCCCGGTCTGGCGCAGGGCGTGCCGGGAACCAGCCCGAGCTGGCCGAAGCCGACGCCGGGCGGTATGCAGGCCATGATGATGGGCATGCGCCCCTCGCCCAAGGGCGACATCAATCCGCTTTGGGAATTGCTCGGCGCGGAAATCCCCGGCGACGACATCATCTGGCAAACGTACAATCCGTATCCGAAAGCGATCAATCTGCGGCAAGAACTCGTGATCGTCGATCAAGGCGAATTCTCCGTGGACGACGAGGGCAAACCGCTCGACGACGAGGCGAAAAAGGATGCGAAAAATCCGCTCCTGCCCCGCTCCCGCGCCTTCAATCCGCAAAACGAAATCACGGCCGGTTTGCAGCAGGCGATCTTCCCCTTGCCGGGCGCGATCGTGAAGCGCAACGCTTCCGGCATGGAGTTGACGCCGTTGGTCATCACCGGACGGCAGACGGGCACGGTGAAGCTCTTGAGCTTGGGTCGAATCACGCCCATGGGAATGCAGCCCGCCAACGAGCCGCCACGGCTCGTGCCCACTTCCATCGAATACGTTTTGGCGGCCGAAATCCGCGGGAACAAAGCGGCCGAGAAGCGCGATGAAAAGAAAATCGCGGAGGAGAAGTCCGACGAGAACGGGAAGAAGCCCGCGGAAAATAAATCCGCCGAGAAAAAGACCGAGGAGCCGAAGGCCGCCGCGCCGCAAAAGCCGATCCACGCAGTGTTGGTCAGCGATATCGATCTTTTGACCGACGAGTTGTTTTACATTCGAACCCTCGGCCGCGACAATCCCACGATGGACATCAAATTCGACTTCGACAACGTCACCTTCGTCTTGAACATCCTCGACGAACTGGCGGGCGACAAGCGGTTCATCGAGATCCGCAAGCGCCGGCCCCAGTACCGCACCTTGGAGCGGATCGAGGAACAGACCCGCGAGGCCAAGCAACGGGCCGACAAAGTGCGCGAAGAGAGCATGGAAAAGTACGAAAAGTACAAGGCGGCGGCCGAAGCCGAGGTGGAGAAGAAGATCGAGGACCTCCGCAACCGCAAGGAGGGCGATTCCTCGCAAATGCTCGTCGAATTGGTGATGACGCAGAACAACGAGCAGCAGAAACTGAAGCGCAACCTGGAAAGCCTCGCCCGCGAACGCGATCAAAAAATCGACGAATGCGAACGGGAGAAGGAAGAGCGCGTGAACCACGTGCGGACGGCGTACAAGCTCACGGCCGTAGTTCTGCCGCCCATTTTCCCGCTGGTGGTCGCGCTGGGCGTGTTCCTCTACCGCCGCGGCCGCGAACGCGAAGGCGTCGCCCGCTCGCGCTTGCGATAGCCCTATGCAACGCCGCGACCCTCGGTCGCGGCGCATTCCCCGCGAACGATTTACTGGCAACGAAAACATCAATTATTTTCAACACGGAGGCACGGAGAACACGGAGAAAAATAAATGATGAATGCTGAATGATGAATGATGAATTAAGAGAGCCAGTTTGTCGTGTTGCTCGTATTCATGTTTGTTCCATTCATACTTCATCATTCATACTTCATACTTCATCATCGTTCCTCCGTGTTCTCCGTGCCTCCGTGTTGAAATTAATTTAAGTAAAATCACGCAACATTCGGTAACAAACCATGAGTCAGATCAGCAAAACGTTAATTTTCGTGGGTCTTGCGGCGGTCGTCGTGCTGGGGGTATTTTTCACGCGGCCGGCGGCCATGAAGCCCGAAGCGGCCAGCGTGGTGGGCGACGAGTTGATTGGGAAGTTCGATCCGCTCGCGGTCGCCGACATGGAAATCGTCGATTACAACGAGGCCACCGGCGAATTGCAGCCCTTCGAGGTCAAACAGGTCGAGCAAAAGGGAAAAATCCGCTGGTCGATCCCTTCGCACAACAACTATCCCGCCGACGCCAAGGACCAGGTCGCGCAGGCCGCCACGAGCCTGCTGGGCCTGGCGATTCTGGGCGTGAAGGGGGATAGCCGCGACGATCACGAAACCTTCGGCGTGTTGGACGCGAAGGACGCCAAGGCCGGAAGCCGGGGCATCGGCATGAAAGTTACGCTCCGCGACAAGAAGGGAAAAGACCTCGTCGCGCTGATCGTCGGCAAGGAAGTGCCCGACCGCAAGGGACAGCGCTACGTGCGGCTGACGGGACAGAATCCGGTCTATATCGTCGAGATGAAGACCGACTACCTCTCGACGCGCTTCGACCGCTGGATCGAAAAGAGCCTGCTCTCGATCAACACCTGGGACATTTCCAAGCTCTGGATCCGCGACCACTACGTCGATGAGAACATGGCGCTGCACGAGCGCGGCGAGATGGTCCTCGAATACAACGATAAGGGCGAACCGCATTGGAAAATGCTCGAAGACCGCAGGCAGGACGAGGCGACGGGCAAGTGGACACCGATTACAATGGCCGACGACGAAACGCTGAACGCCTCCCGGCTCGACGAACTGAAATCGGCCCTGGGCGAACTGCAGATCGTCGATGTCGAGCGCAAGCCCGAAGGATTGAGCGCCGACCTCAAGGCGTCGGAAGATTTCGTGAAATCGCAGCAATCGGCGCAGGCGCTCGTCAATCGTGGCTTCTTTTTAAGCAAGCTGGGCAGCGGCTACGAGTTGTTTTCCAACAACGGCGAGATTCGCTGCACGTTGAACGACGGCGTGGAATACATTTTGCGGTTCGGCGACATCGCCTTCGGCAGCAGCGCCGCCGGCGCGGCCGGCGAAAAAGCCAAGGAAGCGAAAGCGGGCGCAGAAAAGAAGGAAGAGAAGGGACCCGGCGTGAATCGTTATCTGTTCGTGATGGCGCGATTCAACCAGGCCGGCATCCCCAAGCCGGAAGAGCAACCGCTGCCCGGCGATAAACCGGCCGCAGGAACCGCGCCGCCCGCTCAGGAGGCCAAACCGGCGGACAATCCGCCGGCGGACAAAGCCGAACCGGCCCCCGCGGAAACCAAGCCGGCCCCCGAAGCGAATCCGACTCCCCCAGACGAGAAAAAACCGGCCGAGGAAACCAAGCCGGTTCCGCAAGAGGAGAAAAAGCCGGTCGAAGCCAAACCCACTTCCTACGCCGGGCAAGAACCAACCGAAGATAAGCCCGCCGACGCCAAACCGGCGGAATCGAAGCCGGCGGCGGATAAACCCGCGGAGGTGAAGCCCGCCGATGCGCAAAAGGTTCCAGCGGCGGACGAAAAACCGGCCGATACTCAAAACGCACCCGCGGCGAATGAGAAACCGGCGGAAGGCCAACCGGCCGCCACCGAGCCTCCCGGCGAGAATCCCGTCGCGCTGCCGACCGATCCCAAAGCCCTCGAAGCGGAGCGGGAAAAGGTCGAGAAGGAAAACCAGCGGAAGCGCGAGGAATACGAGGATAAGGTCAAAGCCGGGAAGAAAAAGGTCGAGGAACTCAACGCCCGCTTCGCCGATTGGTTCTATATCATCTCCGACGAGACCTACCAAAAAATCCATCTTACCCGCGAGAATCTGATCGTCAAGAAGACCGAGAAGAAGGAAGAGAAGCCCGGCGAGCCGGGCACCCCTGCTCCCGGCGCGGTGGACCTGCCTCCCGGCATTCCCGCCCCCGGCGGCAAATAATTGACTGGTTTATTTGTTTGAAAAGCTCGGTGCCATGCCCACGCTCGTCGTGGGCATGTTGCGTTTTAGCCCAACTTTCATGCCCACGACGCACCGGGCATCGCGGAAAAAAACGCCGTCGCGATTCCCGAAGGAACGCGACGGCGTAGAATCTTACCTCTCGCAGATTGCGACTGGATGCGTCGCTTCGAGACGAGCGCGGGTCGGGCGTGCTATTCGCACTTGCCGTTTCTAGGACCTTGGCTCACGATAATGGGTTGGCACCTCCGTCGGAATAACGTGCGAGAGGCTCGATTCCACGAATGGTATCGGCTGGAAAGGGATTGCAATTCCAGCCGAAATTCGCTCTCTTTTCCTTAAAGTATATGCCATCCGGGCGCAAGAAGCAAGAATTTCCGTAGCCGTTCACAGGGGACTGTCCCGATTTTCGCGGCACATAAGATTATGGGTGCTGAAAAAGTGCTTGATCGCCGCGAAAATGGGACTGTCCCCCTCGCCGAAAAATGGACCAGTCCCCGACCGGGGCGTGAACGCTTGCGAATTTCCGCGATCCCCGCCAAGAAGGTGGATGAGGAAAGCGACATCCACGATAAAAATGCCTCCGAGACGGGATTTTCCCGGCTCAATCAAGATCTTGCCCCGATTGCTACAATTATTTGCTTGATGGAACGAGTTTTGCGGCAACTTAACAACCACCGAGAACCACGCTCCGGATTCCACCCCATCCATGTGCGGCCGATTTTCCTTGCGCGCGCGATTGGCGGAACTCCTCGCGGAATTCGTCGTCGAAGAGCAAAATGCGGCGACGTTTTTACCGCGCTACAATATCGCGCCCAGCCAGCCGGTTTTCGCCGTGCGGGAAAAGCCGGGCGCTCCCGCGCCGGCGCGGGAAGCGGTTTTGCTGCGCTGGGGATTGATTCCGAGTTGGGCGGCCGATCCGGCGATCGGCAACCGCACGATCAACGCCCGCGTGGAAACCGTCGCCGAGAAGCCGGCCTTTCGCGCGGCGCTCAAGCGGCGGCGATGCCTCGTGGCCGCCGACGGCTTTTACGAATGGAAGGCCGAAGGGAAAATCAAGCAACCGTACTTCATTCATTTTGCCGACGACCGCCCCTTCGCCTTCGCCGGCTTATGGGAAAGTTGGGAGGCGTCCGGCCATTCGCGCATCGAATCTTGCACGATCTTGACGACCGAGGCCAACGAACTCATGCGTCCGATCCACCACCGCATGCCGGTCATCCTCCGGCCGGACGATTATGCCCGTTGGCTCGATCCGTCGGAGCAAGATTCGTCCGCATTGCAACCGCTGTTGATTTCTTACGCCGGCGACGGCCTGGAAGCCTATCCCGTGGGCCGGCTGGTCAACAATCCCCGCCATGACGACCAAAATTGTTTAACGCGAGTGATGTAGAATTTCACGCTCGGCGCGCCACGCGCCCCCGCGTGGACGCGGGGGCTAAACGATTTTTCGTCCCCTGTCCCCTGTATCCTGTCCCCTATCCCCTTCACAAAAAGGATCCGCACATGCTCAGCGTAAAAGACATGATCCGCAACCAATTCAAATTCGGCGACATGCTCATCCAGAGTTATCTCGGCGACTTGGACGACGCCGACCTCCTCGTGCGCAGCGTGCCCGGCGCGAACCATATCGCCTGGCAGATGGGGCACTTGATTTCCAGCGCGCAGCACATTCTCAAGGAACTTGGCCACGAGAGCGCGCCGCTGCCCGCGGGATTCGCCGAAGCCCATGCCAAAGACACCTCGGCGAGCGACGATCCCGCCCGCTTCGCCGCGAAGGACGAGTATCTGCGGTTGCAGGGATTGATGCTGGAAGCCATGAATGCGGCCCTCGACAAAACTCCGGAAAGCGTCTTGGAGGAACCGGGCCCGGAAGCGATGCGCGAGTACGCGCCCACCAAGGCCGACATCTTCATGCTGCTGGGAAACCATCTGGCCATGCACGCCGGCCAGTTCGTGCCGATCCGCCGCAAACTCGGCAAGCCGGCGCTGTTTTAGGAGCGGCCCGAGCGCTTGGCGGCGTTTGCGGCCTTCCATTGGTTTTCGAGCCGATCCATCCAACCGGGCAGCCAGCCGCATTTCAGGAAGGCCAGGGCGACGAGGCTGCCGAGAGCGGCCCCGGCGAGAACATCGCTGAGGAAATGCGCGCCGGTCTGGATGCGTTGACAGCCGGTCAGCAGGGCGAAGGCGATAAACAGCCAGCGGCCGCGGGGATAGAGCCAGATCAAGCCCGCCGCTAAACCCACCGCCGTGGCGGCATGGGCGGAGGGAAAGCTTTGTCCCATGCTGCCCGCCGAGGAGAGGGGCAGCCACGCGCCGAAGGTGCTCCACGCGTCGCCGAGAAATTTGAACTCGTTGGGCCGCGTGCGGACCAGGAGCATCTTCATGCCGTTGGCGGCCAAGCCCGCGCCGTAAGCGCAACCCAAGAGGCGGGGGATCGCCCAGCGCCGCGCGGGATCGAGCACGAAAATGCAGATCACGATCGCCGCCGCGCCCAATCCGTTCCCGAAATTCTCGAAGATCGTCAAGAGATCGCGCACGAACAACAAGCATTTGTGAACATATTCCGGGTATTGGGGATGATCCCGCCAGGTAATCCACCACTGGGAGATCGGGCAATCGATCTGGATGGCCAGCCCGGCCGCAACCGCGAAAATCAGCGGGATGCTCAGCCAGGACAATTCCCGGCGAACGGCGGGCCAGTGCGAAGATTTTTTTTCGATTTCCATTCTTATCGATACACGGGAACCGGTTTCTGTCGGGCCGAAAGCCGCGATCTATTTTGCCTATTTTATGCAAAGCGGGCACCCGCGCCATATTTGCCCAATATCTCGGAAAATGCCGTTGGCTTATTCGCGGGAAATCCTTAGACTGCCCGGCAAGACAAAATGTGTCAAGGTCGGTTAAGCATGTGTAAGTAGGACAGGTTTCCAACCTGTCTAACGATGAGGGTGAAAAACCACCAAGGACAGGTTGGAAACCTGTCCTACGGTCGCGGAGATTTTAGGATGAAGCATGGATTGTATCTTGGATTGGCGATGATCGCGATTCTACTCGTCGATGCCGGTTGTCGAACGCGGCAATTCACGAATCTGGGAAAAAACGGACGAGAGTACGGCGCGCCGGCCAATTCCATCGACGGCTACGCCAAGGCGCACGGCATTTCGCGGGCGGAAGCCGCGAAGCGGATGCGCGAGAATCTCGTTCCGCCGGGCGATTCCCCCGCCGAAAAATCGCCCGTCGAGCTGTCGGCGGGAATAGCGGATCGCGCGGCGAAATAGAATCCATATCGAGAAGTATTATTTGGCGAATGTTTCGCGCAAAGACGCGAAGACGCAAAGAGTATGCAATTCATTGTTTAAGAAGAATGTTCCGAAGGCCTAGTGGTTCGACAAACACTATTTGACAGGTTGGGTGCCATGCCCACGCTTGTCGTGGGCATGAGAATCGCCGGAAAACATTGCAACATGCCCACGCAAGCGTGGGCATGGCACCCGTCAATTAGAATTTGCAGGACCAATAGTCATTTTTCCCTATTCTTTGCGACTTTGCGTCTTTGCGCGAAACCATTTATTACCGTTTGAGTTTTTTCGGAATTCCATCATGCCGCAAAACCAGCGTCCTTTGATTTCCCTGGTGGCGCCTTGCTACAACGAGAGCGAGGCGTTTCCCCATCTCCGGCGCGAGCTTGTAAAACTGGCCGATCTGCTGGAGAAGGAATTCGCGGTGGAGATCGTGCTGGTGGACGACGGCAGCCGGGACGAGACCTGGCCGCAGATTCAAGAGTTCGCGCGGGGCGATTCGCGGGTCCGCGGCGCGGCGCTTTCGCGGAACTTCGGGCACCAGCTTGCGCTCACGTGCGGATACGACGTCGCCCGCGGCGATGCGGTCGTCTGCATGGACGCCGATCTGCAAGACCCGCCGGAAGCGGTCGTGGAAATGGTCGAAAAGTGGAAACAGGGCTACGACGTGGTGCATGCCATCCGCGAGCAGCGCGAGGGGGAAACGCGCTTCAAACTGTGGACCGCATCGCTCTTCTATCGCACGATCCGCGGGCTGGGCGCGTCCCGCGTCAAGGCCGACAGCGGCGATTTTCGCCTGCTGAGCCGGAGGGCGCTGGAGGCTCTGCGAAAGATGGGCGAGTGCCACCGCTTCGTCCGCGGCATGGTGGGCTGGGTGGGCTTCAAGGAAACCGAGATTCGCTATCGCCGCAAGGCCCGGGTGGCGGGCGAGACCAAATACCCGCTGCGAAAAATGGTGCGTTTCGCCGCCGACGCCATCGTTTCGTTTTCGATCATCCCCCTGCGATTATCCTTCGCGGCGGCGGCGATTTTTTCGGCGGTGATCCTCGGATACCTGGCGCTCGGCGCGATGCGGCATCTGATTTTCGGCGGCGAATTCGCGACCGGCTGGCCGAGCCTGATGCTCGCCGTGACGGTTCTGGGCGCGGCGAATCTGGTTTGCATCGGCATCTTAGGCGAATACGTGGGGCGGATTTACGAGCAAGTAAAAAACCGGCCGCTATACTTCATTCGAGAAATGACAAATCCGCTCGAATCCGCGGCGCGCGAACCTCCCGAGCGCAATCCCGAATAATGCCATCATGTCGCAAAACGTCCGCAATCAGCTTTGGATTCTGCTCGCCGCCGGGTGCATTTTCTTCACGTCGTTGGGCACGGCGGCGCTCTGGGACGAGGATGAAACGTGGCACGCCTCGTGCGCCCGGGAGATGTTCGAGCGCGGCGATTGGGTGGTGCCGATGTTCAACGGAAAATTGTTCCCCGAAAAGCCGCCGCTGATGTTCTGGACGATGATGGCCGGTTTCCAGCTCTTCGGCGCGAGCGAACTCGGCGCCCGGTTCTTTTCGGCGGTTTTCGGCGCGGCCGCCGCCCTGGTTACCTATCACCTCGGCCGCAAGCTGTTCGACGACCGCGTGGGCTTTTGGGGCGGGCTGATTACCGCCTCTTCGATCATCTTCACCGTCTCGGCCCGGGCCGCGACCGTCGATGCCGCGCTCGTGCTCCTCACCACCGCCGCCGTGTGGTGCTTCGTTTCGATTAGGGGAGAGGGGAGAGGGGAGAGGGGAGAGAGCGAGGACAAGGATGCCGCTCAATTTGCAATTTGCAATTTGCAATCGCCAATTTGCAATAATCGCGTAAAGCAGTTATTACTTTTTATCGCCTTCTACGTGCTCCTCGGCCTCGCGGTCCTTGCGAAAGGGCCGATCGGTTATCTGCTGCCGATGGCCGCGCTGGGCCTATTTTTGATGATTCGGAATTATCGGCCGAAGACGGCGGATCGCGGCGGCGGATGGACCAACAACGGATACTTCTCGATTCTTTCGCCCATTGAATTTTTCGGCGTCGTGAAGCGAATCGCCGCGTCGTTCTTCGTCAGCTTAGGGCAGCTTCGCCCGATCGCGGGGCTGATCGTTACGCTGGCCGTCGCCCTGCCCTGGTACGCGATGGTCGATGCGCGCACGGAGGGAGAGTGGGTGCGGACGTTCATCAACGATTACTGCGTGCGGCGGTTCACCCAGCCTTCGCTGGGACACGGCGGACCGTTCTGGTACTACCTTCCCGCCGTGCTGATCGGCTTTTTCCCCTGGTCGGTGTTTTTAGGGCCGACGTTCGTCGAGGTCTATCGCCGCATTCGGGCGGGCGGTCCCCGGCGCGACGCCCTCGTGCTCTTGTGCTGCCTATTCGGCGGCTGGCTGGTCTTCTGGTCGATTTGCCGCTCGAAGCTGCCGCACTACATGTTGCCGGTCTATCCGGCCCTGTCGCTCTTGACGGCCTACTTCTTGGACGGCTGGATCGCGGAGCGAGTGCAAGTAAGTCGAAGCTGGATGCGTACGACCTGGTTGAGCGCGATTCTCGCGGGAGCGGGCATGGCCGTCGCCCTGCCGATCGCCGCGGCGTATCTGCTGCCCGGCGAAGAGTGGATCGGCGCGATCGGCCTGCTGCCGATCCTCGGCGGCTGGCTGGGATTGCATTACACCGCGCGGGGCCGGCGGCTGGCGGCCGTGCGCTGCTACGCGGTTGCCGCGGCGGCCTTTTTGGCGGCCGCGTTCGGTTTCGCGACGGTCGGCGTCGATCGGCATCAGCACGCCCGGCCGATGCTGGCCGAAATCCGCCGCGACGCCTCCGGGGAGGCCGCGATCTGCGAGTACCGCTTCCACCGCAAGAGCACGGTGTATTATGCGGGCCATCCGGTCGCGATCTGCGATCGTCCGCACGACCTGAAAAAATACCTTGACTCTTCGGGCGAGATGTATATTATCACTTTGGATGAATATCAATCGGAGATTGAGCGGAATTACCCCGGCAAGTTCGAGGTGCTGCTCCGCTGCCGCCGCTTCGCGTCCGTCGTGAAACCGATCCCGGCGTTCAAGGCGCGGCCCAGCGAGTTGGTCGTGCTGAAGCGCGTCGAGAGGCCGGGGGCGAATCGCGTTGCCGGCAAACTCGACGCGAAAAAAACGCATTAGATCGAGCATTAAAGGCCAGCGGCTGGAGTTTAGGGGGCGGAGATTGGAACCCCGCAGCAGGATCGTCGTAAGGCCCTCGTCTCTAATCTCCAAGCCCTGGCCTTATCGAAACCGTTCACAGGGGACTGTCCCGATTTTCGCGGCGCAAAAGATGATGGTGCCGTAAAAATGCTCAATCGCCGCGAAAATGGGACTGTCCCCCTCGCGCCGCCGACCGGGGCGTGACGCTTGCTTTTTTTCGTCAAGTAATCAATGACCGCAGAAAATCTCCGCCGGCAGCTTTACGATTCGTTTAAGAATCGGGCGATGATCTATTATGCGCTTTTCGACGAGTTGCGGGAGGAGTGCGGCGAAGAACGGGCGGAAGAGGTTTTGAGCCGCGCGATCTATCGCCGGGGAGCCGACAGGGGCCGCGAAAATTTCTCGCGCTTCGCGCCGAACGATCTCGAGGGGCTGCTCGCGGCGTTTTTATCCGGCATTCCCGACGACGGCCGGATGTTCCAACCCGAAGTGCTCAAAAGCGATCCCGCCGGGGTGGATATCAAGTTTCACGCCTGTCCCTTGCGCGATGCCTGGCGGGAAGCCGGCCTGCCGGAAGCCGAAATCGCCACGCTCTGCCGCATCGCCGCGCGGATCGACAACGGCACTTTCGAGGGCGCCGGATTCCAATTCCACGCCGATACCTGGCAACCGGGCGGCGAAGGCTGCTGTTTCTTGCACATCCGGCCGGTGTAAGCGTTCATGCCCCGGTCGGGGACTGGTCCATTTTTCGGCGTGAAAACGTATTTTATGTACAAACGGTAGGCCGAAAACATGGACCTGTCCCCTTCCCGCGGCGCGAGGGGGACAGTCCCATTTTTGCGGCGATTAAGCACTTTTACGGCGCCATAATCTTTTGCGCCGCGAAAATCGGGACAGTCCCCTGTGAACGGTTACCGGCCGGGAAAGTAAACGATTTTGCGCAATTTGAACGCATCCGCGCAATCCTGTTGCGCCCAAATTACCTTCGACGCCCTAGATTCTCGGCGTTTTACGGTGGGGGTAATTGGCCCAAATCGTTGAGTCAAAACCGGGGAGGGATCAACCGCCCGCTAGAAGTTGCGGTCGCGCGAACTTTACCGAATGCGACGAGTTGGCGGACGAGGAGCGAGCGAATCCCACACAATATTGTGGATTTCCATAATTAAACCGTGGAAAATACCCATCCAATGTCCGATTCCAAGCTAGTATTATACGGTGTCGTTCGATAGGACGTTGACGAACGCCGGTTTAATGCAACGCGCAATTTGTAGAGATCACCCCCCCTTAGATTACGATGGTTCCAGCCGTTTCCAAAGTTTTGTTGGTCGATGACGATCCGGCGATTTTGCGATTGATCTCGGCTTGGCTGGAACGAGCGGGTTATGCCGTGCAAATCGCGGCGGACGGCCTCGAAGCGCTGCAATCCATCGAACGCGAATGTCCCGACTTCCTCATCGCCGATTGGATCATGCCGCGTTTGGACGGACTCGAACTCTGCCGTCGAGTTCGGCAACTCGCGCTGCCGCATTACGTTTATACGATGCTTCTGTCGGGCCATTCAACGCCCGACTCGACGATCGTCGGACTGGAAAGCGGCGCCGACGAATTCCTGACCAAGCCCGTCTCCAAGGAAATGTTGTTGGCGCGGCTTCGGGCGGGAACGCGGGTGGTGGCGTTGGAACGGCGGCTGAACTTGACGGCCAACACCGACGGACTGACGGGCTTGATGACCCAACGGATGTTCTACGAACTTTTGCAGAAGGAATGGGCCCGCGCCGAGCGTTTGCACCTGCCGCTTTCCTGCGTGATGCTGGACTTGGACTTCTTTAAGCGGGTCAACGACATGCACGGCCATCCGGCGGGCGATCTGGCGTTGAAGACGACGGCGAAATTGCTGCTCGAACACACCCGCGCCTCCGATTCGCTCTGCCGTTACGGCGGCGAGGAGTTTTGCGCGCTGTTGCCCGAAACCGGCGAGGAAGCGGCCGCCCATTGGGCCGAGCGGCTGCGAACCGCCTTGGCATCGCAAAAAATCGACGTCGGCGACGAGCGGCTGCAAATCACCGGCAGCTTCGGCGTCGCCCAGCGCTACGACGACACGCAAACCCCCGAACAATTGATCGACCAGGCCGATCAGGCCCTGCTCTGCGCCAAGCGCACCGGCCGCGACCGCGTCATCCGCTTCCAATCGCTGAACGAAGCGGGCGACTTGAAAATCGAGAACGGCCCCCAGGCCGACCTCTTCGAAGGCGTCCAAGCCCGGCACGTCATGACGCCGCTGGTGGTCTGCCTGCGCGAAGAGGAGACCATCGGGCAGGCGGCCGAATTCTTCCTCCGCTCGCGGATCAACTCCACGCCGGTGATCGACGAAAACGGCCGGCTGGTCGGCATGCTCTCCGAAAAAGACCTGATGATGACGATGGTCTCTCTCGATTACTGGCAACTGCCGGTCCGCGACGTGATGAAGCCCAAAGTCATCGCTTACGAGGAGGACACGCCGGTCCGCGCGATTTACGAGTTCCTCTGCCGCGTTTCCATCCGCCGCGTGGTCGTCGTCCGGGAGGGCCGGCCCACCGGCTGCATCAGCCGCGCCACGCTGTTGCGCTGGTTCCGCAACCTGGTCCTCAGCAAGGGTTTGATCGAGCGCGAAAACGCGCCGCTTCCCCTCAAGGACGAAAGCGATCCGCACCACAGCAAGCAGCGGCTCGTCGAAACCGCCCGGCAACTCGCGCGGCAATCCGCCGAACTGCTGGAGCGGTTCCAGAAGGACGACGAAGATTTGATACCCTTCATCGTCGGCGGATCGACCGGCATGCAGGAACTCTTGTACGACCTGCTCGCCTACTCTCGATACGCCAACGCCGGCGATCGATTCGGTTCCGGCCTGCAAGCCATGCTCGCCGAAGGTTGCTGCATGGAATGAGCGGGATGGGAAAGTATGAAGTATGAAGGATGAAGGATGAAGTGCCGCAAATTCCTATTTTCTACATTCCTTCCTTCATCCTTCATATTTCATATTTCATCCTTCATACTTCATCATTCCTATCCTCCTTTCTTTCTCAAGTAGCACGCCAGACAGGGCATTTGCACCATGCCGCCGCAGCCCGGACAACGAAAGTGCAAGCCGCGCGGCGGCTGGAATCCTTCGCCCGAAGATCGCGTCGGCGGTGGGTACGACCGGCGCTTCCCCCGCGCAACGGATTGCACCGCCCCCCGGCTCACTCCCAGCCGCCGCGCAATCGCGCGCTGCGAATATTTTTCCCCGGCAAGCATCTTGCCTATTTCCTCGAACAATTCTCGGCAAATCACGATCGACCCCTCCTGCAAGGTTTTTCCGCGCCCCGTAAATCTCGGTCGTTTTGCCTTCGCCCGCGGCGGGAATCATCCTTCCGCAAGCGCCGTTCCACGAATTGCGGAAACGGAGGCCGAACGGCGCGAAAATGTACTAATGTACAGATAAGGAGAATTTAACATATACCGGAATATATTTCAAGATGTAGCTAGATTTATTATGCCGCTTTATGCGCGAAATGCCTTCGACGAACGCTCCTTCAAAGGCTCGAAAACGATACTACCCCCCTCTACAGTATTATCCTCGGCCGGTTTGGCCGAATCGGGTTCGTCATCCCAAGAACGGATCGTTCGCCTCCCAAAGCTACTCGCGGAGACGGCATTACGGTAAATTACTGGTTGCCAGTCTTTCACAAAACGAAAAAAACGATTGCCTACCCATTGGCATCGTTCGAATGATGACCGAACGGTAACGGGATGAACCATCAATGAACGTACCCTATTCAAAACGCCGACGCTCGATCACATTGATTTTGTCGCTTTCGTTGATGTGGGCGTGGTTTTCGGGGCCGGCGCGGATTTCCCGCGCGGCGGAGAACGCGCCGGCCGAAAAGGCGGCGCAAAAGATCGTCGCGCTGCCGACCGAAGGTTTCGTCTGGCCGAATCGGCCGCCGAAAGATTGCCCGTTCGAGCAATCGAAGCAACTCGGCGGGGTGTATTTCACGGGGGCGCGTCATACGCGGGGCTACGGCGATACGTGGTATCCCTCCTGGGCGTCCGATGGCAACCTGTATTCCCCCTGGACCGACGGTTCGACGGAAGGAATGACGAGCGTCTCCATCGAAAACGATGCCGACTGGAAAATCGCAACCACCGGCAATGCGGTGATGATCGGCGACGATCCGCGGAATCTGATCATTAAAAACACTTCCGAGCCGCAAAAAGAGAGTCCCAAGCCTTATGAAGGCCGCTATCCATGCGGCAGTTTGGTGTACAACGGCGTCTGGTACTACGGCACGTACTGCCTCGGCCCCAAGCCCATCACCAAGCACGAAGGCTTCGACTACAACTGGCCGATTTTGGGGCCGATGCCGGGCTTCCGCATTTCGACCGATTTCGGCAAGACATGGACGCCCTCGCCGCTAACGCCCGAAAAGCCGCTCTTCCCCGAACCGGCGAAACGGTGGGGCGCGGTGAAGATGGGCGCGCCGCATTTCGTCGATTTCGGCAAGAACATGGAGCATTCGCCCGACGGCAAGGCGTACCTGGTCGGAATGGGCGCGGAAGATGGCGATCCCAAACCGCGCTACGCCAATTTGAGTTGGATTTCGGCCGATCAGTCGTATCTCGCCCGGGTAAAGCCGAGCGTCGAGAACATCAACGACCTCGCGAAGTACGAATTTTTCGCCGGGCACGACGGCGCGGGCAAACCGCTTTGGACCGCCGATTTCGCCAAAATCAAGCCGCTCTTGGACTGGAACGACAACATGGGCGTGGCCACGGCGACTTACGACGCCCCCTTGAAAAAATACCTGATGTGCGTCACCGACGGCTGGCCGACCTGCGCGAAAATGCGGACCTACCTTCTCGAAGCCGATGCGCTGACCGGCCCGTGGCGGCTGGTAACTTACCTGAAGGATTTCGGCGAGCAAGCCTACTTCGTCAATTTCCCCTCGAAGTTCATTAGTGCCGACGGAAAAACCTTGTGGTTGTGCTATTCGGCGAATTTCGCGCCGGCTTGGAACGGCGCGGCGCCGTTGAAGTCCAATCCGCCCGGCTCGGGCTACGGGATGAGTTTTCACGAAATCAGGCTGCTCGCGCCCGGCGAACCGGCGCCGAAAAACGAACCGAATCTGCTTTTGTCCGCACAGAACGTCGCCCGCAAGGCGAAAGTCGAGGTCTCCTCCTGCTATCCCGGTTATCGAAGCGAAGGCGCGACGGACGGCATCGTGGGCGGATTTCCCCGCGACAACGCGAACGAATGGGCATCGAACGGGGAAAAGGCCGGCGCGTGGATCAAGTTGAGTTGGGCGGATCCGCCGAAGATCGACCGCGTTTGGCTCTTCGACCGGCCGAACGCGCTCGATCGAATCACCGCCGGCACGCTGGAATTCAGCGACGGCGGCAAAATCGAACTGGAAAAGCCCCTGCCCGATGACGCCGCAAGCGGCGTCGAAATTGCCTTCCCGGCAAGAACCGCGGCCTGGGTGAAATTCACCGTAACCGGAGTGAAAAAAGATTCGCCGAACATCGGGCTGGCGGAAATTGGCGTCCTTAAAAGTGAACCGTAGCTATCGGGTATCGTGCGGCCGCACGGTTAAATCGATTCCGTGTCGGATGCCTTATCGATGCGTACCTCCTGGATTTGCAAGCACGATGCCTGGGAGGGCGGAATTCCATGCTCCCGGACGGCTTGTCCATCCGCGTTTTCACCGCGGCGCGAGGGGGACAGTCCCATTTTCGCGGCGATTAAGCATTATTACGACACCATCATCTTTTGCGCCGCGAAAATCGGGACAGTCCCTTGTGAACGGTTACGTTTTTTCTTTGAGATCGCGTCATTTCCCTGGGTATTTGTGGGATGCTTCCGCGCACCTTTTCCCTTGCGCGCTCCGACGGCGCGCATCGGGGCGGACGTGGGCCAAGTTCGCGCCGAACCGGCCCCGCATCAAACGCCGACAAATTGGACCATTGTCTCTGCATAATCCACGGAATCGATGGATTCGATAGCGATTTCGGTTGTTTATCGCATCTTCTAAATTATTGTGCTACAATTAGTTACGGCATTTTTCGGCGTTTATTGCCTTCGGGAAGTGTAATCTTTCGCGGCGCGAGACTTTGGCCGCGGCGGGGGGAGATTGTACAATGCTGCAATAAACGTAAATTCCGCCATCGTTTAGCCCGGAGCCAACGGCGACGGCGCGGGATGAATCGTTTAGACATTGCTACCGCTCGCGCCTTCGCCGTAGGCTCCGGGCTAAACGAGCATCCATGACGATTTATCCTCAAACCTTTCATCATAAGGAACCTTCGCGTGTCCACCGTAAAACCGCGCAGCTTGGGCGACGTGTTGCAGGAGTTCAGCCAGCACCGGCGGCTGATGCAGGAAGAATTGCAAAAGGTGATCATCGGGCAAAACGACGTCATCGAGCAGATCTTCGCCGCCATCTTTACCCGCGGGCATTGCTTGCTCGTCGGCGTGCCGGGCCTGGCCAAGACCTTGATGGTCAGCACGCTGGCGCGAATCCTGGACATCAATTTCAAACGCATCCAGTTCACGCCCGACCTCATGCCCTCGGACATCACCGGCACGAACGTGCTCGACGAAGACGAGCGCGGCAAGCGGAATTTCCGCTTCGTCGAAGGGCCGGTGTTCACGAACATCCTCCTGGCCGACGAAATCAACCGCACGCCGCCCAAAACGCAGGCCGCGCTGCTCCAGGCCATGCAGGAGCGCGAAGTGACGGTCGGCCAGCAGACGTTCGCCTTGCCCGATCCGTTCTTTACGATTGCCACGCAGAATCCGATCGAGCAGGAAGGGACCTACCCTCTGCCCGAGGCGCAGTTGGACCGCTTCATGTTCAACATCAAGGTCGATTATCCGTCGCTCGCCGAAGAAGAGAAAATCCTGGCGAGCACCACCCGCGGCGAGAAGGCCGAGGTCCGCAAAGTGCTTTCGAGCAAGGCAATTTTGAACTTGCAGAACCTGGTCAACAAGGTGGCGGTGAGCGAGTACATCATCCAGTACGTTTCCCGCATCGTCCGCGCCACCCGGCCGAAGGACGAAACCGCCCCCACCTTCGTGAAAGACCTGGTCGATTGGGGCGCCGGCCCCCGCGCCGGCCAGTTCCTGATCCACGGCGGCAAGGCATTGGCCGCGATGGACGGGCGTTTTTCCGTCGCCATTGAAGACGTGCAAAAGGTAGCGATTCCCGTGCTGCGACATCGAATTAGCACGAATTTTCAGGCGCAGGCGGAGGGAATGAGCAACGAAGATATTATCCAACGCCTGATTAGAGAAACGCCGCCGCCGGTGATTCCGAAATATGAGAAGTAGCGAGAAGAAAAGGACTGGTGAATGAGTCTCAAAATGCGAAACTTGAAAAGGTAGATTAAATGGCCACGGAACATCGAATTAAGCCATTGGGAATTGTCGAACTCTTGGAACTGCGAGGATTCGATAAGTCAAAGCCCACAAAGTTTGTGCGGCACACTGATCGCAAGCGATGCAACGTGAATGAATTGCTGCGCAATCGGTGGCTTGAGTTCTATCAAGCAACTCAAGGTAAACCCATATTTCGCAATTGTCAACAGATTGTTGTCTTCATTGGAACAGCGAAAACGAAGGCACGCTTTCACGGTGTGTACAGCGTCGGGGAGGAACATGATGATCGCAAACTCAGACCTCCGCAAGGATATCCTCGTGAATTGAGCAAATATCGTTATTACTATGACCTAAAACGTCAGTCTAGATATAACGGATTGGAGAACCGCCTTGTCGTTGAATGGGGAGCAAATGCCATCAGTTGGCATCAGTGGTACAACCAGAAGGGAAAGGAACCGAAAGACAAGGAAGTCATTGAACTTCTTCCAGACGGCCAGACGCTTTCTCCTTTTACCGACTATCTCAACTTTACTCTCAAACACTCAGAGTTAAAACAGCTTGTCAACAACGCGGATGCCAACCGAGAATGGCGAGCCAGTCTTGCGGCCGTGGCTGGAGTATACCTTATTTTGGCCACAAAGAGCGGGAGACAATACATCGGTTCCGCATACGGTGCAAAGGGGATTTGGGGACGATGGACCGCATATGCCAAAAATGGTCATGGCGATAACGAACTCCTTAAGAAACTATTGGCGAAGAATTCCTCATATCCCGAAGCATTCACGTATTCGATCCTTCAGATTTTGCCCAAGAGCATGAAGCCGAAGGAAGTGGTAAAATATGAGCAGCAGTACAAGCAAAAACTCGGTACTCAAGCCACGGGACTAAATGGAAATTAATACATTTCTGAACTCTGTCCAGGCGTTTTCGACCAACAAATCACCCGCATAAGGAGCGAGGATAAATCATGAATGTCATTAGTTATGAAGGCATAGTTGAGAACGGCTGCGTCCATGTGCCAGCCGGAGTGGTGCTGCCGGAAAAAACGAAGGTTTACATTATTGTTCCGGGAATTTCTGAAAGTGGAATTCAACATTATTCTCGCATTGCCAGCCCTCGGCTGGCAAATCCGGAACAGGCGGCCGATTTTGTCAAAAAGGTAATCGATCTACAGGAGGAAACCGATGCCGGACTATAATGCTCAAACATACCAGCCCCCCGCTCCCGTCGCGAGTGTTGTTATTCGCACTCTCGACAACCAGAATAGCATCAGCAATGTGCCAATGTTGATTGATTCCGGATCTGACGTTACGCTGATCCCGGAGTTGTGTGTTCGGCACTTAAGTCTTGAAGCTTACCAACAAGGAGACTACCAATTGATGGCCTTTGACGGCAGCAAGACTACTGCCCGGTCTGTCCAATGTGAGTTGCTCTTCTTACGCAGGGCATATATAGGGGTATATCTGTTGACCGATGATACAACCGGAATTCTGGGGCGCGACGTGCTTAATCATCTCTGTCTCGTGCTTGATGGACCAGGTTTGAATTGGCGCGAAGAACATACCGTGAAGTAACGATGTCCACCGCCGAAAAATACCTGAAGCCCGAAGTGATCAACCAGATCAAGCGGCTGGACTTGCGCGCGCAGTTCATCGTGAAGGGCTTTCTGCACGGGCTGCACGCCAGCCCGTTCCACGGCTTTTCGGTCGAGTTCAGCGAGCATCGCAAATACACGCCCGGCGACGACCCGAAGGATATCGACTGGCTGGTGTATGCCAAAACCGATAAGTACTACATCAAAAAGTTCGAGGCCGAGACGAACATCACCGGCTATCTGGTGATGGACATGAGCCGCTCGATGGGCTACACCTACCGGCAGGAGTTGACGAAGTTCGACTACGCGATCTGCCTCGCGGCGGCGCTTTGCTACTTGATGATCCACCAGCAGGACCCGGTGGGGTTGATCACGTTCGACCGGAAAATCCGCCAGTGCCTGCGGCCGAAGACCCGGCGGGGGCACTTGGGCGACGTGCTTTCGCTCCTGGCGAACTTGAAGCCGGAAGGCGAGACGGACATCGCCCATAGCTTGGTGCAGGTCGCGGCCATGCTCCGGCACGCGAGCTTGGTGATGATTTTTTCCGACCTGCTGGCCGATCCCGACAAAGTGATGGAATCGCTCTACCGCCTGCGGCACGGCGGGCACGACGTGATCCTCTTCCACGTGCTCGACGAGGCCGAAGTGAAATTCCCCTTCGCCGGCATGGTCGAACTCGAAGACCCCGAAGACCACCGCCGCCTGGCCCTCGACGCCGACGCCTTCCGCCGCGACTATTTGAGCGAACTCGATTCCTTCCGCGAACACTACCGCCGCGAATGCTTTCAAGCGGGAGTGGATTATATAGGGTTGGATACCAGTATGCAGTTCGACCGGGCACTGACGGAGTATTTAGTAAACCGGGCGGCAAGGGGGTGAAATATAAATCTCAGTCCCGAAGGGACGGCAGTCATTAGCCAGGGGTGTAAACCCCTGGAAGGTGAAAGGAACAATAAACAGAAGCCCCAACGGGGCGGCAGTCGAGTCCCGAAGGGGCGATAGTGGGCACAATTTTCTCCTACTGTCGCCCTTTCAGGGCTAAAAAATCCTTCTCGGTACGTTTTCCAGGGGCTTACGCCCCTGGCTAATGACTGTCGTCCCTTCGGGACTGGCCTACCCTATACGCATCGAAACCGGAAAACGTATCGTTTTTTCCATTACGACTGCCCGGACTAAACGACTTGAATAATGACCTTCGTAACTCCCCTACTTCTGGCCGGCGCCGCATTGATCGCGATCCCGATCATTTTGCATCTGATCATGCGCCGCAAGCCGAAGTGGCTGGAGTTTCCGGCACTCAGGTTCGTGCAAAAACGGCACGACAAGAACAAGCGGAGCGTGCGGCTGCGGCATATCATCCTCTTATTGCTGCGGGCGGGCATCATCGCCTTTCTGGCGTTCGCCTTGGCGCGGCCGACGGTGCAACTCGGCGGCAGTTGGGGGAGCCAGGAAGCGCCGGTGGCGGCGGGCATCGTCTTCGATACGGCCCCGCACGTCGGCTACCGGCACGAAAACCAGACCCGGCTCGAAACGGCGAAAAAATTGGGCGCGTGGCTCCTTTCGCAACTGCCCGAGAACAGCGAAATCGCCGTCCTGGATACGCACTCAGGCGGCGGGGCGTTCCAGGTCGATCGCGGCGCGGCGAAGCAGCGCATCGAGCGGCTCGAGGTCGTCCCCAACTCGCAGCCGCTCGTCGCCGCCGTCGAGGAGGCGATTCGGCTCTTGAAAGAAGACAGCAAGCTGCCGCGGAAGGAACTTTACATCTTCACCGATCTCTCCCGCGGCTCGTGGCCCGCCGGCCGCGCCGCGCAGCTCCACGACCGGCTGGCCGCGCTCCCCGGCGCGGGCATTTACGTTATCGACGTGGGCGTAAAGAACCCGATCGACTTTGCGCTGGGCGAAATCCGGCTCTCGGCCGAGGTGCTTTCCAACCGCGGCTCGCTGACCATCGCCGCCGATCTTTCCGCGCTGGGCGGATCGGGCGAACGGGCCGTGGAATTGTATCTGCTCGACGCCGACGGCAATCCGCAGCCCGGCGGCGTCCAGAGCGCGACCCTCGCGCCCGGTGAAACGCGGCCCATCGAGTTCCACAAGGCCTCGTTCCCGCTGGGCACGCATCAGGGCTTTTTGCGGATCGTGGGGCAGGACGGACTGGCGGCCGACGACACGCGCTATTTCACCGTGGAAGCGAAGCCCGCCTGGCAGATATTGCTGGCCGCGCCGCAACCCGCCGCGGACAAAGCCTTTTTCCTCTCGCAGGCGCTGGCCCCTGCGGGATATCGCAAGCGCGGCCAAGCGCGATTCGATTGCGAGGTGATCCCCTTCGACGAACTTTCGCAGGCGAAACTTTCCGATTACGCCGCCGTTTGCCTCCTCGATCCACCGCCGCTCGATCCGGCGATCTGGCAAACGCTGGCCGGTTACGCTTCGGACGGGCACGGCGTGGGCGTGTTCCTCGGCCGAAATGCCCTCGCGCAATCCTTGGATAAATTCAACAACCCGCAGGCCCTCGAATTGCTGCCGGGCCCCTTGCGGCAGCAGGTGCCCCGGCCGGACGGCGATGTCTATCTGGCGCCGAAGGATTTGCAGCATCCGATTCTTGCCCCCTTCCGCGCGAAGAGCGGCGAAGTGCCTTGGGAAATGTTCCCCGTGCTGCGTTATTGGGAGTTGGGCAAGCTCGCCGCCGGCGTGGGCACGGTGATGGCCTACAACGACGGCCGGCCCGCGCTCTTGGAGCGTCCGATCGGCTCCGGACGCTCGCTGACGATGACCACTCCGGTTTCCGACGATCCCAACCGCAATCCGTGGAACCTGCTCCCGGTGAACGATGCCTGGCCGTTCGTGATCCTCGCCAATCAGATCGCTTCGTACCTGGTGGGCAGTTCCACCGAGCAACTCAATTATCTCGCCGGCCAGACGGCCGTGCTCGGGCTCGATCCGAAGGAGCAGCGGACTTCGTTTTTGCTCACCGCGCCGGACGGGCAGAGTTACCCGCTGCTCGCCGATTTGCAGCATCGCCGGCTGGTGGTTTCCTCGACCGACCTGCCGGGCAACTATCGCATTCGGGCGGGCGGGAAGGAAGGCGGCTTCGACCGCGGTTTCAGCGTCAATCTGGCCGTCGAGCAGACGCAGCTCGAACGCCTCGGCGAAAAGGAACTGAAAGAGATTTTCGAGCCGCACAAAATCAACCTCGCCCAAACCAAAGAGCAGATCGACCGCAGCGTGATTAAAACCCGCGTGGGGCGGGAGCTTTTCCCGCCCCTGATTTTTCTCGTGGCGGTGATTTTGGCCTTGGAATTGGTGGTGTCGAATCGGTTTTATAGAGAGTGAATGCAAATCGTCCATTCAATGGTTGATATTCATCCATTCAATGGTATAATTGCATAGATGATGATAATTCAACGCCATATTACCGAAAAAATCGTCGAGGCCCTGGCAGATACGCCGGCCGTTTATCTACAAGGACCGCGTCAGGCGGGGAAGAGTACGCTGGCTCAGGCGATTGCCGCTTTGGAGGGGGGGCGAAGCTATTATTCGCTCGATTCCGCCGTCGTGTTGGCTGCCGCGCAAAACGATCCCGAAGGATTCATCGCCGGCTTGGACGGCCCGGTGGTTCTCGACGAAGTGCAGCGCGCGCCCGCCTTGGGATTAGCGATCAAAGCGGCAATCGATCGGGACCGCCGGCCGGGGCGTTTTCTGCTTACCGGCTCGTCGAATATCTTGGCCTTGACGCAGACGGCCGACGCGCTCGTCGGACGATTGGAATTTCACACCCTCCTGCCGTTTTCGCAGGGGGAACTTGCCGGGCGCCGGGAGTCTTTTTTCGAGCGCGCTTTCGCGCAGGAATTCGTTTCGCGGGCCGAAGCTTCGCGGGGCGGCGTCGAGGATGAAAATCGGCTGATCGAACGAATGCTCGTCGGCGGATATCCCGAAGCGGTCGCTCGCCCCCGCGAAGACCGCCGCCGCGCGTGGTTCGATTCCTATTTGAGCACGATTTTGGACCGCGATGTCCGCGACTGGTCGAATATCGAACGCTTGGCCGAAATCCCGCGGCTCTTGACGTTATTGGCCACGCGGATCGCGCAACTGCACAATCAGGCCGATCTCGCCCGTTCGCTGAAGATTCCGCAAAGCACGCTGAAGCGCTACCTGGCGATTTTGGAACGGGCCTTTTTGGCATGCATCGTTCCCGCTTGGCATTCGAATCTCGGCAAGCGGCTGGTCAAGGCTCCCAAGCTGGGATTGGTCGATACGGCCTTGGCTTGTCATCTTCTGGGACTGGACGCCGAACGGTTGCGCGAAAATCGTTCCCTCTTCGGTCAACTGCTGGAAAACTTCGTCTTGGGGGAACTGATGAAGCAGAAAACCTGGGCGAAGATTTCCACGAGGCTTTACCACTTTCGCACCGCGGCGGGGAAGGAAGTCGATTGGGTGCTTGAAGATGCCGCGGGCAACGTCGTCGGCATCGAAGTCAAATCGTCCGTTTCGCTCTCGGTCGAGGATTTTCGCGGCCTCGGCGAACTGGCCCAAATGGCCGGGCCGAAATTTCGCCGCGGTTTGTTGCTCCATCGCGGGGAAAAGACCGTCCCCTTCGCCGAAAATTGTTTCGCCGTGCCGCTGGAGGAACTTTGGGAATAATGTTCCGCCTCTCCCTTTACCCCATCGCCGACAGTTTTACGCTGGTGATCGCCGCGGCGGTCGTGCTGGTGCTGTTGATGTTCGTATTTCGGGCGGGAAAAGATCGGTTGACGCGGAAGAAGCGTATTGGGCTGGTCGCGCTGCGGCTTGTCGTCATTGCGCTGACGATCCTGGCCATGCTGCGGCCGACGCTGATCTACATGCAAACGAAGAAGCAGCCGGCGACGCTGGTAGTGCTGTGCGACGACTCGCGGAGCATGTCCGTGCCGGATTCCGTGGGAAACAAAACTCGTTTTGAGGCCCTTGGGCAGGCGATTGCCGACGCCGCGCCGGCTTTGGCGAAACTAGCCCGCGATTACGAGGTGAAGGCCTACGCCTTCGATGCCGAGGCGCGGCCGCTTCAAGTCGAGAAGGGAAAGATCGTGTTGCCCGAGAAGGCGGAAGGCAAGCAGACGGCGTTGGGCAATTCGCTCGAGGACGTGCTGCGGCAGGAAGCGGCGCAGAAGCTGCTGTTGGGCGTGGTTTTGCTGAGCGACGGCGCGCAGCGGACCTTTCCGCCGCGCGACCTCGCGCCGCAAACTGCCGCCGCGCGGCTGAAAAACGCGGCCGCGCCGCTCTATACGTTCACTTTCGGCCAATCGCGCGGGCTGGGCCAGGCGCGGGATGTCGCCGTAAAAGACCTGTTGGCCAATCCCGTGGTGTTCGTGAAGAATCCGATCGCCGTTTCGGGCCAGATCCGCGTGGATGGCTTCGTGAACCGGGAGATTCCCGTGCGGGTGCTGTTCGAGACTTCGCCCGGCAAAATGGAAACGGTGGCCGAGCAGAAGATCAAGGCGGCGACGGACGGCCAGCTTCTGCCGATCCAGCTCGAATACATCCCGCAAACGCCGGGCGAATTCAAGCTCACGCTCGAAGCGGTTCCCCAGCCCGGCGAACTGGTTACGACCAACAACCGGCTGAGCACGTTCGTCAACGTGCGAAAGGGCGGGCTGAACGCCCTGTATTTGGAAGGGACGTATCGCGTGGAGTTGAAGTTCATCCGCCGCGCGCTCGACGCCTCGCAGGATATCCACGTCGATTACCGCCGGCTCGACGCCAACGACAAGCCCGGCGATCTCAGAGAATGGTTCAAGCCGGGAAAATACGATGTCTATATCCTCGGCGACATCGATGCTTCGGTTTTCAGCAGCGAGGAGCTTGCCGATTTGGCCCAGGCGGTCGATCGCGGGGCGGGCCTGATGATGATCGGCGGGCAGCACAATTTCGCCGCGGGGGGATACTCCGACACGCCGCTGGCGAAACTATTGCCGGTGGAAATGGATCGGCTCGACCGGCAGCGGCCCGACGATCCGATCCGCCAGGATTTGCATTGGCCCGGCCCGTTGCGGATGCAGCCCACGCTGCCCGGCCAGTTGCACTTCGCGCTGCGGCTGGCCCAGGGCCGGGAAGCCAACGCCGAGGCCTGGTCGAAGCTGCCCCCCTTGGACACCGCGGTGAAATTCCGCGGCGTGCCGCAGCGGGCCGTCGTGCTGCTCAATGCCGGCGACGACAAGCCGCTCTTGATCTCGTCGAACTACGGCGGGGGCCGGGTGTTGGCGTTCGCGGGCGAATCGACCTGGAAGTGGCCGCTGCAAGGTTTCGACGCCGCTCATAAGCGATTCTGGCGGCAGATCGTGCTTTGGCTGGCGAAAAAGGACGAATCGCAAGAGGGGAGCGTTTGGGTCAAGCTCGAACAGCGGCGCTTCGCGCCCGGCCAACGGGTCGAGTTCAGTGCGGGGGCGCGCGATCCGGCGGGCGAGCCGCTCAAAGACGCCGAATTCAAGGCCGAAATCGTGCTCCCCGACGGCAATCGCCGCCCGCTTTCGCTCGTCAAGCAGGAAGACCGCTACACCGGTTCGTTCCGCGAGACGCAGATGCCGGGCGATTACGCCGTCGAAGTAAAGGTCGCGCGCCAAGGGCAGGAACACGGCTCCGCGCGGGGCCGATTCACCGTCTTCCAGCAGGATTTGGAACTCGACAACGCCGCGGCCGACGCCGAAACCATGAAGAGCCTTGCCGCCATGACCGGCGGCCAATCGCTCGCTCCCGAGGAACTCCCCGATCTCATCCGGCGGCTGGCCGAACGGACCTCCCAATTCGACATCCAGCAGGAAACCAAAAAAACCTTCTGGGACACCTGGCCGTTTTTCTTGTTCCTGATCGGCCTGCTGACGGTCGAGTGGTATTTGCGGAAGCGATGGGGATTGGTGTGAAAAATCGCCGCGACTGATCCATAAGAGGGGAATATACAAAAGATGGATTTCCGTGCTAATACCTCATTTCATTTGAAATTGTGGGTTCATCAAGTAGGTTATGCTTTAGCATAACAAAGGTGTTATGCTGAAGCATAACCTACGACTACTGGACAGGTTCTTAGGTCCTCATTAAAGTACACCGATTTTCCCCTTTACCCATTTTTCCTCTTCTCCCTCTCTTACACGTTCTTCAATCAACGAATAGACACGAAATCCCCCCGGGTTTTCGTCTGGCTTTTCATCCGCTTTCCGGGTACTATTCCTCACTCGCGCGAATTGTAATGGTTATTACCGTCAAAATCACTCCGCCCGACAGGATCGTCGGGCAAAACTGGAGGAGCAAGGATGTTCCAAGGTCGAAAAACGCGGCACTCGATCGGCTGGAGTTTGGGAATCGGCATCGGTCTGGGAGTCGTAGCCGTACTGATGATCGGCGGGGTCTGGCCGCAAACGCCCCTGCACGCGACGGCCACCGATCGGGTCGATTCGTTCGCCATGTCCAGCGGGCTGGTCGATGAGAACGTCGAGGCCGTTTATTTCCTCGATTTCCTCACCGGCGATTTGAACGCCGTGGTGATGGGGCGGCAGTCGGGCCACTTCACCGGGTACTTCAAAGCCAACGTCGCCGCCGACATGGGCATCGATAACGCCAAAAATCCCCGCTACATGATGATCACCGGCACCGTCGATCTCCGCCGATCCTCCCGCTTGCAGTACAGCCAAGCGGTGGTCTATGTAGCCGAAGTAACTTCCGGCAAAGTCGCGGCGTACGCCATTCCGTGGTCTTCGGGCTTGCAACAGGGCGGACAGGGCGGCGTACAGCCCCTCATTCCGATCGCCAGCACCCGCTTCCGCAACGGCGTCGCCGGCATCGCCAAAAGCGGCTCGTAACGCGATGGTCGTCGATATTTAGCCCCCCGTGAATACACGGGGGGCAACGGATTGATTGCCAATTTATACTTCATGCGGCCAATGGCGCGATATTTATCTTTAACCGCGAATGGTGCGAATCGCGCGAATTATTGGCGCAATTCGCGCAATTCGCGGTCCTTTTTTCGATGAATTGTCGCGCCGACGACCGCGCACCGCATAATCGCATTTTGAATTTCATCCTCACCCATGCCCCCGGTGTGTTCACCGGGGGCTAAATGTTATAGTGTGTTCACCGGGGGCTAAATGTTATAGTGTGTTCACCGGGGGCAAAATGTCGTCGCAACCATGCAAATCGAATTGAACGGCGAAAATCGCGAGGCGCCGGAGGGGATCACCGTCGCCGATCTGCTCGAAGTATTGAAGCTGGCCGGCAAGCCCGTCGCGGTCGAGGTCAATCGGGAACTCGTTATCAAAGCGCGCCACGCCGAGCATCATTTGGCTCCGGGCGATCGCGTGGAAGTCGTTTCGCTCGTGGGAGGAGGATAATCGCCTTGACTACCGCAGCCAATGCTTCCGATTCGCTCCAGATCGGTTCGCATATCTTCCAAAGCCGGCTGATCGTCGGCACGGGCAAGTACGCCGGTTACGAGTCGATGCGCGAAGCGCTCGACATCTCCGGCGCCGAGTGCATTACCGTGGCCGTCCGCCGCGAACGCTTGATCGACTCCGCCGGCCGCAACATTCTCGACTTCATCGACACCGCGCGCTACACGATTCTGCCCAACACGGCGGGCTGTTTTACCGCCGAGGACGCGATCCGCGTGGCCCGGCTGGGCAGGGAAATTCTTTCGCAACTGAACAATCCCGGCGCCGATTGGGTGAAGCTCGAAGTATTGGGCGACGCGAAAACGCTGCTCCCCGACCCGATCGCCACGCTCGCCGCCACCGAAAAACTCGTGGCCGACGGCTTTCAAGTGCTGGTTTATACGAGCGACGATCCGGTTACCGCCAAGCGGCTCAAGCAGGCGGGCGCGTCGAGCGTGATGCCGGCGGGCAGTCCCATCGGCTCGGGGCAGGGCGTACTGAATCCGAACGCGATTCGCATCTGCCTGGAATACTTGAAGGAGGGCGATCCGGCCTATCCGGTGATCGTCGATGCCGGCGTGGGAACCGCCAGCGACGTAACCGTGGCGATGGAGTTGGGCGTGGATGGCGTACTCTTGAACACCGGCATTGCCCACGCGAAAGACCCGCTCAAGATGGCCCGCGCCATGAAGTTGGGGGTCGAGGCGGGCCGCTTGGCCTATCTCTCCGGCCGCATTCCGAAAAAACTCTATGCCACGGCCAGCAGTCCCACCGAAGGCACGATCGCGGGTGCGCTTCCGGCGAGCGCGAAAAATTCTACTCGCTAGCGGTTCGACAAATTCAATTTGACAGGTTCATGTCGGGGCGATAGTTGTCCTGTCGCCCCTGGGATGGCAGTACAACTGCCATCCCAACAACCTGTCATATTTGCAGACCTCTTGAGCCAGGCCGAAAACGAGAGCAATTGGAATAGCACTTGCTTTTCTGAGAACCACGATGTTGACGGAGGAAAAAGCAGCGTTTTTGATGTGTTTTCAAGTCAAATCGACTAGGCAGGTTGATTTTTAGCAACGAATCGAGCAACTTATGAGACGGTTAAGCTTTGAAATCATCGGATATCTGGCGATTTTGATTACCGCCATCGTGTTATTTCTGGCTACGACGACGGCTTGGGGAGAGCCTTGCCCTTGCACGCCCCCCCCCTGCGAGGATGGAGATAATGGGGCGACTTGGATATTCCAGCCCTCCTATTATAGCCACGATCCCGAAACGGGCCAAAGAGTGGCCCAATATGCTCCGCTGCCCAAAGTTTATCCTCCGTACGATCCGACGTATCGGGAGAGCGGTTTTCATTACACGCAGTCGATATTGCGCGGTCCCGATGGCAGCGTCGATGCGTTGCATCTCATTCAAAGTTGGGGTCGGGGCGATCAGATTCGTCCTTACGGCGAATGGTTATACCCCTATCGGGCGGGCGCGACGCCTTTCGGTCCGTGGGGAAATCCACAAGGGCCGTGGACGTTGCCCTTCGATTCCTGGGCAAATCCCTACGGACTGGGCCAATTGCCCTATCCGCCGTGGCCGGTTTATCCCTATAACAATCCGAATCCCGGATACAATTCCTATCCTGGGGCGGTTCCTTACGGGAACCATCATTCTCCGCCGGCTCCGGGAATGAATTACGGACCCAGCCCCATGCCTTACGGAAACGGCGGTTTCAATCCCGGCGGCCAACCGGGTGGTTTCGAGGGCGCCGTGGAGGAGTGATGGTTTTTTCGTAACCGTTCACAGGGGACTGTCCCGATTTTCGCGGCGTAAAAGATGAAGGCGCCGCAAAAGTGCTTAATCGCCGCGAAAATGGGACTGTCCCCCTCGCGCCGCGGGAAGGGGACAGGTCCATGTTTTCGGCCTACCGTTTGTCCGCAAAATACGTTTTCACGCCGAAAAATGGACCAGTCCCC
>JADLEL010000132.1 GCA_020846145.1 Pirellulales bacterium
CCCCTCGGCTAGAAGTGCGATATGGTTCGACGATTCTAGCCGAGGGGATAAACCCCCCGGCTCGCTGTCCAATATGTCGAATTGTGTCAATCTCAACCGAACACAGTATAATCACGGGAAAATGCACCGTGGGGTTAGACGGTTACGCCAAACGAGTAGGCCCGCACAACACAAGCTCAACAGAAGCAGGGCGCTCGGTTCGGGCACGTTGTTCGGCGGCGGGACATCGAGCGCGGATTGCGCCGATGCGGGACCAATGCGGAGCATCCCCTCGCAGACGATGCTGCGGGCCGTCAATTGTCCATTCCCGCTGACTTCGAGCACGGTATTGGAGCCGAGCACGACGACATTTCCCACGGCGGGAACGAGCGAGTCGATGACGACCGTGCCGCCGCCGGAGATCGTTACGTCGGCCCCCAAGGGATCGGGCGTTTCGGCGGCGACTTGCAGCGCTAATAGCGCGAAGTCGGCGGCCGTGTCGTCGCTCAGATCGACGTTCAATTTCCCGCTTTGCAAAGCCGAGAGATACGGCCCGAGATCGAGCATGCCGATCGAAGTCTGGCCGACCGCGCGGGTCCAATTCAAGCCGTTCAGCGAAAAACTGCCCACGCCGTCGATCATTAAGCCGTCGTTGTCCCACAATCCGCCGGTGGGTTGAATGGCCAGCGCGAGCGAGGCATTGACGACCTGTTCGCCCGGGGCCAAGCCGAAGAGTTGCGTGAAGGCCACGTGGCGGTTTCCGGTAATCACGTCGAATCCGCCGACGGGATTGGCCGTATGGCTCTCCAAATACGTCCGAAATGCGGGATCGAGATAATGATCGTCGTCGGCATTGGCGTCGTAGAAGAAGTTGTCGATGTCGCCGATCAAATAATCGCGCATTTGGACGGCGCGCACGGCGGGCACGGCGAAACGGTTCCACTTTTGCGCGTCGCTCCAATTTCCGCTGCCGCCGGTCCACTGGTAGCTGCGGATCATCGCCGCGTCGGCGAACTGCGCCTGATACAGGCTGTCGGTGGCGACGTTCGTGCCGTGCGAATCCAGATACGGCGCGGGATTGCCCAAGGGATTGGGAAAATCGGGCGAACGAATCTGGCCCACCGAGCCGATCAGCCAATTCTGGGCGGTGATCGGATTCTGCACGGTATAACCGGCGGCGGTGGAGTTCCAGATCACCATGTTCGCGCCCGACCAGCCGTGTCCGGTGCCCGAGTTCCAGCGGTTTTGCGCGTTGATTTCGTTGCCGCCGACGGTAATATTATCGAACAGCGCGCCGGCGGACCAGCGGTGGTGCGGCCCCGTATCGGCGTAGGCGCTGGCGGCCGTGGAATTGTAGAACGCGTTGGGGCCGGCCACGACGGAACTCAGCGCGAAATCGTGCCGTCCCTGCGAGGCCTGGCAGTTCGTCACCAGCGATTGCTGGCCGACGATTTCGTAGCTGTAGCGGCGTCCGCCCGTGATCTGACTCTTGGGCAATTCGCTGATGTTATCGACCGCGGTAACCCATTTCGCCTCGCGGCCCACGGTTACCAGCGAGAAGGCGAAGTAGCGGGCCTTCGCCCCGCGAACCCAAGCGTTTTGCGCCTTGTCGATGGTTACGAAATCCCAGGAGTGAGCCTCGTCGGTGCTCGAGACATAGTCCGATTCGCCGCGGAGGAACTCCACGCCGACGTTTTCGATGCGGCCCGCGTAAGTGAATTTCTGAAACGTGCCGCCGCCGTATTTCTGTTCCAGCGAATTGGTCAGCGGCGTATCGACGAACACCCGATTCCCCTCGATCCGCGTAACGGTTCGCTCCCATTTCAAATTCTTGCTGCCGGCCGTCCAAGGAATGTCGAGTTGATCCATGCCGATGTCGTGAATCCATTCCGTGGTGCTCGGCCGGGTCAGAAAGATCGAATCGCCCACGTTCAGGCCCGCGGTAGAACTGACGCGGAAACTGTTCGTGCCGGCGGGCACGGTTTTGTCGATGATGCTGTAAGTCGGTCCGGTCAAGGATACGCTTCCCGTGCCGGCGATGTTGATCAGCGCGCGTTGGTCGGTGCCGCGGGCGCGGACGATGGTGCCCGTATCGCCGTACCCTTCGCCGCGGAGCACGATTCCCGAGGCGTTGATCTTGATTTGATCCGCGATATCGAACAGCCCGCTCTTCAACAGCACCGCGCCGCGGAAGCCGTCGGGGCCGAGCGGCATCGCCGCCACTTGATCGATGGCGCTTTGCACCCGTGCGGTGTCGTCGCCGTCGCCGGCGGAGACCGTAACCGCGACGGGGATATTGGGGATCGCCGTTTTGCTCTGCCGGTAGCCGACGATCGAAAAATCGGAAATCCGATCGCCCTGCGCGTCCGGTTTGTAGATCATCCGCTGCGTGTAACCGGGGTATGCCCAAACGCTCTCGACGGCGGGGGCCGGATCGGACATCCCAAAAAACACGGCGATCGCAAATCCCGCAAGAATTAGGGTGAACTTCAAACGAAGAAGCAAGCAAGCGGTACGAAATCGTGGGGGCAGCATGATTCTTGGGGGTGAGAGCGGAGGATGTCGATATCTTCCAAAAACGTCGCCGCAATATCGAGCCACGGCTGCCCGGATTTGTGATGAGCCTCGATATCATGCCCTAGCCCGCATTATTCATAAAAGGGATTTGTAGAAGCGGCATCTTGCCGCTTTTGCCTAAAATGCGGCAGGATGCCGCTTCTACGACTAAAATACGGCAGGATGCCGCTTCTACGATGAATAATCCCGGCTAGGTTGATTATGCCCACAACGGGCACCCGTTGTCAAGCAGGATGCAGGAGGTTTGCGAAATCGTGCGAATCGGGAGGCTACGCATGCCTGTCTCCCGCGAACCGCGACCACTGGTCGCGGCTTTCCAACGAGTCCTCCCGTGAAAAAATGACTCGTTCAAGGACTCTTTGTATAACTTCGACCGATCCGCCGCGCGAATTCATCGAGGTCTTTCGCCAAGGGGATTTCGAAATGCAATCGTTTTCCGCTTACGGGATGCTGGAATTCCAACTCGACGGCGCAGAGCGCCAATCGCGGGGCGCCGCTTGCGTCTTTGATCGCCGGGCGGAAGAGCGGTTGCAGATAGACTTTCTCGCCGCATAAGGGATGGCCGGCTTCCGAGAGGTGGATGCGGATTTGATGCGTGCGCCCCGTTTCCGGCCGGCACTCGACCAGCGTGTAACCGCCGAATTTCTCCAGCGGTTTGAAGTGCGTATTCGATTTTTTCCCGGCGCCCGGCAGCGGCGTGCTGCCGCGGCGGCCGTCGCCCCGGTCGCGGACCAACCGGCTTTCAATGGTTTGCTCTTGCACCTCGCCGCGGGCGATCGCCAAATAGCGCCGCTTGGTCGTATGTTGCCGGAACTGCTGGGCGAGATGCTTTTCGGCGGAGGGCGTGCGGGCGAAGACCATCAGCCCGCTGGTCTCGCGGTCCAATCGATGCACGGCCCGAACGGGCGGCGGCTTGCCCTTGCCGCGCCGCCCCTCGCGCTGGGCGATGACCGCCGGCAGCATTTCGTCGAGCGTGGGCTGGATTTGCCGGCGGCGCGGGGACCAATTCCGTTCTTCCGAGTGCCGCGTGGATGTTACGCCCGGCGGCTTATCGACGACGATCAACTGGGAATCGAGATACACGACTCTGATGTCCGTTTCGCGGGGCGGGGCGGGAATCGAATGCGGCAGCGCTTTGACGACGTCTTGCAGTTTCAGCCGCCGGCCGGCATCGGTGCAGAGATTCCCGCTGACCATGATGCGGCGGGTTTCCAAAAGCTTTCGCAGTTGCGTCCACGACTGGCCCGGCAGCCACTCCCTAAGCGCGGCCGCGATCGTCTGCCCGACCTGGCGCGGCAGCACGCGGAAGACTCGCTCGTCGCGATCGGAACTGTCGGCATTCGATGGGGCCACGCGATGAGGACTCCTTGAAAAATTCACATCGGCGAACTGTATGCTCAAAGCATTGCGGAAGGGAAGAACAACGAGGGATTTCACCACGGAGGCACGGAGAACGCGGAGGAAAAACGAAAATATTTGTTCAATTCACCATTCATCATCCATAGTTCATCATTTTCCTCCGTGTTCTCCGTGCCTCCGTGGTGATATTACTCCTCTTCTTTTTTCGGCGGCAAAATCCGCACTTTTCGCCCTTCCAACTTCACGCGGCCTTCGGCGATGAGTTGAATCGCTTCGGGATAGGCTTCGCATTCGGCCTCGAACACGCGGGCGGCAAGCGTTTCGGGCGTATCGTCTTCAAGCACGGGAACGGGCTTCTGCAAAATCACCGGGCCGTGGTCGTACTCGTTGTCGGCAAAATGCACCGTGCAGCCGCTGAGCTTCGCGCCGTATTCGAGCACCGCTTCGTGAACGCGATGGCCGTAGTAGCCCCGGCCGCAAAACGCGGGGATCAATCCGGGATGGATGTTCACCACGCGGTCGGCGAAATCGGCCGGGATCGTCAATCGCTTGAGGAATCCGCCCATCACCACCAGATCGACGCCGTGCTTGCGACACTCGTCAAAGACCGCGCGGCTGTAGGAATTCTGATCGACGAAGCTTTTTTGCTCGAGCACGAGCGAGGGAATGCCGGCTTCGTTAGCGAATCGCAATCCGCCGGCCTTCGGATTGCTGGCGACGACGAGCGAAATCGTCGCCGTCAGACGCCCGGCGGCGATTTTTTCCAGCAGATTCCTCAGCGTCGTGCCCCCGCCGGAGATCAACACCGCGATTTTGAAGGTATTCATATTATTCATGGGCATTACGAGCGAGAAAATTGCACCACGGAGGCACGGAGATCACGGAGGAAAATTATAACGGGATGTAAAGATTTGAACTTAAGCAATTCCGAAAATACGCTCAACATCCTCGATGAGGTTGATCTTCTACGTGTTCTCCGTGTCTCCGTGGTGAAATTAAGGGAATCGAAATCAATCACCCTCCGTGCTTCCGATCGCAAACTGTGAATGCCGACGAAAACTTATCGTTCCAATGGAGGACGTGTCTCATTTTCTTTGTTTGATGGTTCTACAACCTTCACTTGCAATTGGGCGGGATGTTCGCCGATAAGAACATCGCGTATCCTTACATTTGGGAAAAGATTTTCGGTATGCAGTGCAACCGATAAAGTTTCTCTACGAATGATTTCCGTATAGCCCTCTGTCGTATTGCATGACTTCAATATTGCAGAAGGAGAAATAATAGCTACTTCAATCCTATCGGTGAATTGAAGTTTATCTTCTTTTCGGATATCCTGGATGACTCGAATTTCCTCTCTCACAACTCCTTCGGCGATCAACTCCGGCGTCAATTCCGTCGAAAGCACCACCACGCAACACTTGCCTTGCGCGGCCGCCCAACCTTCCTTGGCTTGCAGGCGGACTTGAATGTCGTCTTTATCGAGGGCCACGGGCCCGTCGGGCAGATCGAGCGCGACGCGGCCCGTCGATTCGAGTTCCGCCAGCAATCGCCCGCCGTCGGCCTCGGCCAGCAACTTTTTCACCGCGGGGAGCTTCTTGCCCAGCCGCGGCCCGAGCCGCTTCAGGTCGGGCAGCACCGAATAGGTGATGTACCGATCGGCCTTCGCGGTGAACTCGATGCGCTTGACGTTGAGTTCGTCGCAAATCAAGGCCGCATGTTCTTCGAGCCAGGCTTGGTGCGCGTTCTCGACCATCACCACTTCGACCTGCTTGAGCGGCTGGCGGACCTTGAGCTTCGCCCCCATCCGCGCGCTGCGGCCCAGCGAGACGATCTCCCGGGCGAGCGCCATCCGCTCGGAAAGCGCTGCATCGACGACGGAGGAATCGCCGGTCGGAAAATCGCAGAGATGAACGCTCTCGGCCGGCAAGGATTTTCGTGATGGTGCGGAAGACTCAAACGCCGCCACCGCCAGATTTTGCCACATTTCCTCGGCCAAAAACGGCGTGAAGGGGGCAATGAGCTTGCAGGCCGTCAAGAGGCACTCGTAAAGCGTCCAATAGGCGTCCGATTTTTCCGCCGATTCGCCGCCGCTCCAAAACCGGTCGCGGCTGCGGCGGACGTACCAGTTGCTCAACGCATCGACGAACTCGGTCAGTTTCGCGCACGCGCCGTAGTTGTCGTACTCGTCCATCCGCGCGACGACGGCCGCCGCGGTGCGGTTCAGTTCGCTCAAAATCCAGCGATCCAACTCCGACCGCTCGCCGACCGGCCGATAGCTCTTGGCCGCCGCCAATACTTTTGCGTCGAGTTGGGTGAGGGGAGTCGAAGGGGCGATTTCCGCCGCCGGATCGAACTTGTCGATGCTCGCGTAGATCACGAAGAAACTGTAAACGTTCCAGAGCCGCAATAAAAACTCGGGGATGCAGTCCTTGATCGACTGCTCGCTATAGCGGATCGACGTCCAGGGCGGCTGGTTGGCGTAAAAAAACCATCGCAGGGCGTCCGCCCCGTAGCGGTCGAAAATATCGTTCGGCTCACGGTAGTTCCGCTTGCTCTTCGACATTTTTTGGCCGTCCTCGCCGAGCATCAGGCCGAGCACGATGCAGTTGCGGAAAGGATGGGGGAATGAGGGGTGAGGGGAGAGGGGAGAGGGGTGGGGGGAGAAAAGTGGAGAGGGGAGAGTGGAGAGTGGAGAGTCTGCGAGCCGAGTCGTCCCCGGCTCCGTCGTGGTTGCATCATTAGGATCGTTTTCGCCGAACAGCAGCGTGCTGATCGCCAACATGCTGTAGAACCAGCCCCGCGTCTGGTCGATCGCCTCGCTGATGAAATCGGCGGGAAATTGTTCGCGGAATTTTTCCGACGATCCGTTCTGGTGCGGATATCCCCACTGGGCGAACGGCATCGCGCCCGAATCGAACCAGCAATCGATCACCTCGGTGACGCGGCGCATCCGCGCGCCGGCGGCCTTCGGCGAATCGTAGGTGACGGCGTCGATGTAAGGCTTGTGGATTTTCAAATCGTCGGGCAGCGCGGGGTCTTTTTTCTTGGCCTGCTCCCAGACTTCCGTCCCTTGCAGGCCGGGCATTTGCAGCAGTTCCGCGTAATTGGCGACCGCTTCGGCATAGCCGGTCTTTTCGCAAATCCAAATCGGCAGCGGCGTGCCCCAGTACCGCTCGCGGGAAAGCGCCCAATCGACGTTCGTCTCTAGAAAATTACCAAACCGGCCTTCCTTGATATGCTCCGGCAGCCAGTTGATGCGGCTGTTGTTGGCCAGCATTTTTTTCTTGAACGCGGTCGTGCGGATGAACCAACTTTTCCGCGGATATTGGATCAGCGGATCCTCCTCCGCCCGCCAGCAAAACGGATAATCGTGCTGAAACTGCTCTTGGTGGAACAATAAGCCCCGTTTCTTCAAGTCACGGATGATATCACGGTCGGCCTCTTTCACCCAGCGGCCCTTGTAATCGGGGGCATCGGCCGTAAAAGTGCCGTCGGGAGCGACCGAGCAAATCAGAGTCGGACCTTCGCCGTCAACGAATCGTGCTTGCTCGGTTTGCAGCAGATCGAAATCGACTTCGCCGAACGCCGGCGCTTGATGGACGATGCCGGTGCCCGTATCGACGGTAACAAAATCCGCAGCGACGACACGCCAAGCAATATGTTGCATCTCTCCAGTCTTAAGATGTCCCTGCTTATCGCCGAGTTTCGAATCATAATAGTAAAAAGGCGCGCCGTATCGTTTGCCGATAAGGTCTTTTCCAGAACATTTGGCTTCTAGTTCGAATTTGAGTTTCACTTTCGCGGCGAGTTGATCTACTAATGCCGATGCCATCCAGAAATGACCATAAATGGCATCTTCATCGCCTGCGATGATGAGACTGTATTCGAGATCTGGATGCACTGCGACAAACTGATTGCTTGGCAATGTCCAGGGAGTCGTGGTCCACACGAGTAGACTCGGCCCTTCTGCCTTCCCGTCGTCATTTAGGAGCGGAAATTTTACATAAACGCTCGGATCGGCGACTTCGCGGTATCCTTGGCCCACTTCGCCGGAACTCAAGGCCGTGCCGCCCTGCGCCCACCACCAGACGATTTTGTGCCCTCGATAGAGCAATCCGCGGTCGAAAAGATTTTTCAGCGCCCACCAGACGCTTTCGACGTAGCTCTGATGGAAGGTAACGTAAGCTTCATCGAGATGAATCCAAAAGCCGAGCCGCTCGGTCAGATGCTCCCACTGCTGCGTGTAGCGGAAAACGCTCTCGATGCACTTGCGGATGAACGGCTCGATGCCATAAGACTCGATCTCCTCCTTCGAGTGAATGCCCAACTCCTTGCAAACTTCGACCTCGACGGGCAGACCGTGCGTATCCCAGCCGGCCTTTCGCTCGCAAAGATACCCGCGCATCGTCTTATAGCGGGGGAACAAGTCCTTAATTGCCCTGGTCAAACAATGGCCCGGATGGGGGAGTCCATTCGCCGTAGGGGGGCCTTCATAGAAGATGAATGGTTTTGACCCCTCTCTGGCGCAAAGCGATTTCTCGTAAATTGCCCGCTCTTTCCAAAATTGGATGATTTTTTCTTCCAATTTGGGAAACGAGATGGAACTTTCAACGGCCTGGAACATGATAATCCAACATTTTCACGCATTCGGTTTTATGAAACCCTTAGTAAACCACGAAATGAGCGGCTTTTCAATCCGGGAGTTCACGATGCTCCGGAAAGCATCGCGGGGAATACCTTGCGTTTCCTTCGATTTGTGATATCCTTGGAAGGTGTAATCCGCGAACGACCGGGAGAGGTGGCTGAGTGGTCGAAAGCGTCGGTTTGCTAAACCGATGACCGGGAAACTGGTCCGCAGGTTCGAATCCTGTCCTCTCCGCTAATGTATTTTGCAGGGGATTGCACCCTCTCGCACGATTTCGCATAAGCCCTTGTTTTGCAGGGACTTATATCGTTTCTTGCGGAATCTTGCGAACCGCCGCCGCTGGTTGCTGCACCGGATTCTGCACCGTACTGCACCGGATTCTGCACCGCCTTAGAGAAGTCTGCCGCCGTTGTCATTAGGTAATGCTTCATGGCGATTTTGGGAGTATTCCCCAGCCACGCCGTTACAACGTGAATCGGGTAATCTTGACATAGCTCCGTTTCCCGACTCGCTCGCATGGCATGGAACCGGCGGGGCCAGGGAGTCAAACCGGCTCGCCGTAGTATCCGGTCGAATTGCGTTCTCAGATTGCAATTCCGCCATCCAATCGGCGTATCCGCTGCCGCTCGATATTGGTCATTGGAAACGACATACACCGCCCCATCGGGAGCCGCATCAAAGGCTTCGCTTAGAACCGCCTGCAATTGGGGAAACAATGGAACCTCTCTGGTTGCCTTGCCTGCATGATGTTCAGTTTTGCAGGAATGAACCAAAAAACGCCCCCTTTCCCAATCAATATCACTCCATTTCAGCGTCAAGACTTCGCTGGGGCATCGCAAGCCGCCGTAGCGGGAGAGGGCCACGATTGCCCGCCAATCCGCGTTAGGGCAAGTATCGAGAACCCGTTGCGTATCCTCTCTGGAAATGAATTGCTGCCGGTCGCTCTTAACCGTCGCTTTGCTGGCAACTTCCGCAAACGGATTGACCGCGATTAGCTTCCGCTTGACCGCTGCCCGGAAGAATTGCCGCGCAAATTGCAACCGCTTGGCGATTGTGGTAGGAGCCAACTTCTCTTGGAACAAAAACAACTTAAAATCTTCCGCCGCCGTTTCGTCAATCGTTCGCAAGTCCCGATGTTCTCCAAAATGGTTTAAGAGGTTTTTTTCCACTTGCCGCCATACTTCCCTAGTCGCTGGCTTTACGTCCACTCGCCGGGAAACGTACTCGGCCAGGAAGCCCGCCACGGTCAAGAGTGGTGCCGGTTGTCGTTGCTTCGCAAGCCCCACCGCTGCCAGCTTTCCATACGTCGCGTCATCGCGTTCCGATAGCCACTTGGCGTTATCTTCATCAAGCGGGGTGCCGTGATTGGCCGATGCCACAAGATATTCAATCCGCGTTCGGAAGGATTCGGCCGATTTTTGGCTTACCTTGCCGAGTCGGATTGAACGTCGTTTTCCATCGCCGCCGATGAATTGAATCGTTCGCCTACCGTTTGGCTCGCGGGATATGCTTGCCATGATTCGCCTTTCGTTTTGGTTTCTGTACCGTGATATGCAAGCCGAGTGCCTCGGCAATGCGGTCTAATCCGTCAACTGACAGCCCACCC
>JADLEL010000133.1 GCA_020846145.1 Pirellulales bacterium
AAATGGGACTGTCCCCCTCGCGCCGCGGGAAGGGGACAGGTCCATGTTTTCGGCCTACCGTTTGTCCGCAAAATACGTCATTTTGCCGAAAAATGGACCAGTCCCCGACCGGGGCGTGAACGCTTACAATATTAGTTTGACTGCATAATTTCGGAGTATCGATTCCACCCATTTCGGTCGCGCAATCGCCCAAACCAAACCGGTAACAGAAACGACGAACAAGCTGCTCAAGAGGATTTCAAAGTAGATGTAACCGAGCCATCCCAGAATAGTTGCCGGTTTATTTTGAGAAAAAAACATAGCATACAAAAATACCCCGGAAAAAGGCATAAAAAGCAAGCAAAAGAAAGCCAGCCCAATCCGCCCGAGGATGGATTGCGGCAATTTGATTTCTCGATTTGCTTTTTCTTGGTGCGGTTGCATGGAAGAGCATTCGCAGGTCTTCGTTTCTCAGTCTGGGCGAGAGAACGAGAATAGGGGCAAGGGGTTGGGGGGATTTCATTATGCCCGATTGAAGGAATGGCTGATAGCAAATCATGCTAGGAATTGGGGGGAATCCTGCCAAAGGGGGATGAGGATGAAGCCAGTCGCGGCGTACGTCGGGGTAATTTGTTCTGAAAGGCGGTTTGCCGGCAAATTAAAGCAGATTTCATTATCGAAAAGCAAAAAAAATTTGCATTTTCGATTGACGCATGTATAATCGCGGATTGAATTGCGGGCGTGTTTCGGGCGGTAAATACTTCGCCCCGCCCGCGGCGACACCTTTTCGCTTACCATCGCGAGGCAGCGTTTAGCCGGGATCGCTCCGTTTCGGGTGCGGGAAAGTCCGCGGCGCATTGCAACCGGGAGTTACCGTCATGTCGCATCGCCGTTCTCGCGCGCACGCATCGTTTTCTCGTTTACCGCGGCAGTTTGCGTTTTCTCTTTTCCGAGCCGCCACTTGTCTCATCGAACCTCGAGGAAGGGGTATCATGCGTGGTTTAAGAACGCTCTCGGCGATTTCGTCGATTCTCGCATTTACAGGGATTTCTTATGCGGAATCTTGGAAGTTCGTGTACTTCGCCGACACCCGCAGCAGCACGGACGTGAACACGACCGCCGTTGCCGAATTGGCCAACCGGGCCGTGGCCGAGGGGGCGAAATTCGTGCTGGTGGGCGGGGACCTTGCCCTTTCGGGGAGCGCGGCGAACTTTGCGCTCTGGAAAAGCACCATGGCGCCCGCGTACAATGCGGGCATCGGCGTTTATCCGGTGATCGGCAACCACGACGCGAACGACGTTACCGCGTTCATCAACGCCTTCGGCGCGGATTTGCCCGACAACGGTCCGGCGGGCGAGGTCAATCGAACCTTCGCCTTGACCTACAACAACGCTTTGGTCTTGGGGCTGGACGAATACGTCGGCACGTCGCATACGATCACGACCGCCAAGCAGGCCTGGATCACCCAGCAATTGCAACAGCGCGATCCGGCCGTCGCCCAACAGGTTTTCACCTTCGGGCACGATCCGGCGTTCAAAGTGTATCACAGCGACTGCCTGGACGATAACGCGACCACGCGCAATACCTTCATCAACAGCCTGAAAATCGCCGGGGGGCGGACCTATTTCTGCGGGCACGACCATTTCTACGATCATGCGCGGATCGACGACGGCGACGGCAATCCCAACAACGACGTGCATCAGTATGTTTCCGGGGCGGGCGGCGCGCCGTTTTACACAGGCTACAGCTATAACGGCGCGAATAGCCCCTTCACGCCCGTCAACGTGCTGCACGACGAAAACCGCTACGGTTACGTGTTGGTGGAGATCGACGGCCCCACCGCGAAGCTTACCTACAAGTACCGCACGGGCCCGAACGCCTATGTGGCCTCTACCGACGTATTTACCTACACGGCCGCCGCGCCCGCCACTTTGACCTGGGACGGCGGCGGCGGCGACGCCAACTGGAATACCGCGAACAACTGGAACCTCAATAATGTTCCCGCCGGCGGCAGCCCGCTGGTTTTTTCGGGTGCCACGCGGCAGACGACGATGAACAACAGCGACCTGATCCACGTGGGGCTCGTGAGTTTCAACAACGGGGGATTCGTTTGCAGCGGCAATCCGCTGACCCTCGACGCCGGCATGACCAGCACCGGAAACAACACTTGGGGCATCTCCAGCACGCTCAACGCCCCGCAAACTTTCACGAGCAACGCCGCCGGCACGTTGACCGTAACGGGCGCGATCCATACCAACGGCAAGGATCTCGCGCTGGCCGGAGCGGGAAACCACGTTATTTCCGGGATCGTTAGCGGGACGGGGAACCTCGTCAAGTCCGGCGGCGGCAGATTGACTTTCAACGCCGCCAATGCCTACACCGGCATCACGACGGTTTCCGGCGGCACGCTGGCCTTGGGCAGCGCCGCTGCGCTGCAAAGCACACTCATCGTGTTGGCGTCGGAAACGTTATTCGACGTTTCGGCGAAGGCGGGCGGATTCGATCTGCCCGCCGGAAGCACCCTCAAGGGAACCGGCGCGATCCTCGGCAATTTCATCGTGCATGGAACGCACGTCCCCGGGAGCACGCCGGGCGTGCAAACCGTGCTAGGGAACTATACGATGGCGGGGAATCTGGTCTTGGAAATCGCGGGCGTCATCGCCGGCGCGGGCCACGACCAAGTGCGGTTGAGCGGTCCCGTCGTTTACAACGCCGCGCTCGGCGGCAATCTCTCCCTCGATTGGACCAATTTCGGCGGTTCCGCGGCCGATACCATGCTTTGGATCATCAAGAACGAGACCCCCGGCGCGTTGACGGGCGAGTTCGGAAATTACGGCAACCGTGCATCGCTTGGTGCGCATGATGGCAGGGACTGGCAGATCTGGTACGGCGCCGATTTCGCCACCGCCTCTCTCACCGGAGGCAACGACGTGGTCCTTGCGCCCGTCCCCGAACCTTCGACACTTTTGTTGCTCGGTCTTGGTATTGTTGGGTTTCTGTTCCGTGCCTGCCAACGCGAGAAAGAGGCGGCTCAATAAAAACATCAGCGAATGGGAAAAGCAATTTTTTTCTGGAAAAATGATGCAATTCAGTTTTCTGCCTTTATAATCGTCATTTAATTCGCGGTCCGTTTCGTTGGGTGGATTATCGCCCCGGATCCGCGGCAGCACCCTCCACTAACCAGCATGAGGCAGCGTTTTGCCGGGATCGCTCCGTTTCGGGTACGGGGAAATCCGCGGCGCAATGCCACCGGGAGTATCCACCATGTCGCGCCGCTTTTCTTGCGCAGGCGTCGTTTTCTTGCTTTTCGCCGCGTTTTGTTTTTTCACTCTGCCGAGCCGTTGTTTGGCCCATCGGACTTATACGTCGAATTGCGCGGACTGCCACGGCGATCCGACGCTGAAGACGACGCCGAGCAACGGCGGAACCTTGACCTTCGGCACGAACGGCTACACGTTGGTGGGCCAAAGTTCGACGGCCGCATTCACCATCCAAAACGACACCACGAAAAAGTCCGGCTTTAAGGGGAACTTTCCCGCCGCACCCGCGGGCAGCAAATTCACGCCGAATACCGCGTTAGCCATCAACGGCTATAATAACGCCGGAACCTACACCGGCCATCTCACGCCCGGCTTGTCGGAATCGCGGACCTATACCTACACGCCCACGCAACGGGGCGTGAACACCACGACCGTATCTTTCACGCCCCTCGACGGATACGACGGAACGCCGCCCACGGTAACGATCACCCTGCGGGGCCAAGGCGTGGCGCCGCTTGTGAACCTCGACGCCGGGCAAACCAATGCCGGCAACGTGCGACTCGGGACCAGCGGCACCGCCAAACTCACGGTGAAGAACCTCGGCGACGGGAATCGGTCGGGATTGGGATCCATCAGCAACCTGAACGGCAGCGTTCCGGCGGTTGCGGGCCTCTTCGCCGGTTCCGCCGCGAGTTTCAGCCTCGCCGATTTGGGGGCGCAAATCTATTCGTACGCTTTCACACCCACAAGTGCCGGACCGGCCACGGCGAATTTCAACGTTACGACCACGAACGGGAGCGCCGACGGCACGAACAAATCGCAAATCCTTCCCGTAGCGCTTTCCGGCACGGGCGTCGGCCCGACGTTTCAACCTTCGGTCGCCGCGGGGACGATCTTCGACTTCGGCGACGTGGCCGGCCAGAACGGGCAACGGGTATTGACCGTATCCAACGCCACGACCGACGCCGATTTCGGCGCGCTGACGAATCTGACCTTGCTCTCGTGCAACCTTAGCGGCCCCGACGCGGGCCTGTTCTCGCTGCCGAACTTCACTCCGGGCATGTTGCTCGCGAAGAACGGCACGTTCGATCTGCAAATCCTCTTCGCGCCTTCGGGCGCGCCCGGTCTGCGTTCGGCCGCGCTGGAGTTGGTTACCGATCAGAATGCGGCGACGGGTACGCCGGGCGCGAGTTTTTCCTATCCCTTGACGGCCAATGTCGTGCCCGAACCGTCGGCGCTATTCCTCTTGGCAACGGCGCTTGGCGGTTTGGGATTGCTGCGGACGCGTCGCAGAGATCGCTAATCCTTCTCTCGCACCTCGACGATTTGGGCGGGCTGACCCATTCGTTCGAGTCGGACCTTGATGGCTCCCTGCACCGTCATTCCTTCGCCGGCCAACGACGCATCGTCATCGACCGGCAATAGGGTGGTAAGTTTGCCCGTGGGGGCGGCGACCTTGAGCAGATAGCCGCCCTCGATGGGCAGCAACTCGGCTTGGTGCTTGGCTTCCGTATCCACTTTGTGCGGTCGGTAGATCGTTACGAACTCCATTTGCTTTTCCCTTCCGGCGGTTTTGGCGGTGAGGTGCCATTCCTTGAGCTTGATTCGCGGTCGGGGATCGGGATCGCAGACGTTGGTTTGATCGATGTCGAGTCGCCGCGGCGCCAGGAAGGCGATGTCGCAGGCGACGTCGCCGTTTCGGATGCGGATATTTTCCGGGTCGACGATATCGAACTTGTCGTTCGCGTGCAGCCGGAACTCGTAGGTCGAAGGCTCGGCGGCTTTTAGGCGGTCGTAGATGACCACGAGATCGGGCTTGACGAAGAGGATCGCCCGTTTGAACCGCTCGACCGGCGGCTCGTAAGACGCGCTCGCGTCGCCGATCGCGGCGTCGAACCGCGGCGTCGCGAGGAAGGCCGTGATGCGCCCTTGCGCTCGCACGGAGTTCTTTCTCTGGTCCGCGCCATTGACGGTGATGCAGTTGGTCGAGCGCGTGGACCACATCCATTGCGTGTGGTGCTCGCTGCCGTGCACGTCCCGCTGTCCCGAGTAGATCAAAAGCGGCTTGCCGAAGGCCCCGAGGAGGAACGAATTGTTGGCCTCGTGCCCGTGCGACTGCGTGCCGAAGGGGCTGGATTTGAAGACGACCTGCACGCCGTTCGCGGCGTCAGTGATGTTGTCGTTGAGATAGGCCTGGCCCGTGCCGGCGAAGAGCCGCGAGGCCGGCAGATCGTCGGGCGCTTTGGCTTCGACCTTCGGGAGTTGCCCGCGAACGAAGCCGATGTATCCCTCGGCCGCGACCGGTCCGCCGAGCCGTTCGACGTACCATTGCCAATAGGGATTTTGGGCCTGCGCCGCCAAAACGCTCATCAGCGGCAAAACGTCTTTGGGCGTGGCGCCTGCCGCAAGGTCGCCGAATCCGCCGTCATTCTTGCCCGGCGGCATCAGATACATGGGGTAATAGCCGGTTTTCGAGAAAAAGGGCTTTTTGAAGGCATTGATGCCCATCGCCTCGCGCATGACGTCGGTCCACCAACTGAAGCGGGATTGATAGGCGTTCCAATAGGCCGCGCCTTCGTGCCAGCCGCCGTCCTCGTCGCTCCAAACGGGATAGACGTTGAAGAAGACGTTGGTGGCGAACCAGACCCAGTCCTCGGCCCCCTCGACTTCGCCGAGAAAGGCGATGCCGACTTCGCCCAGCTTGTGCCAAGCGCGATTGGAGTGGCTGGCGTAAGGCTGCCAGAGGTGCCGCGGGTAAAGATGATCGTACATTTCGTCGCCGCGAATCTTCATCACCCGGCGGCAGACGTTCTTTTCCTCCTCGCCGAGCAGGTCGTTGACGAACGAGTAAGTCCGGGCGAAAAGGTAGTTGTAGGGCATGCCGGCTTCGTCGTTGTAGCGGTAGCCGGTGCTCCCCTTGGGGTCCCATTTGGCGCATTCGAGGAGGATTCGCTTGGCCTCCCGGCCGTATTTTTCCTGGCCGCCCAAGAGCCGGGTGAAAGCGAGGGTCGCCGCGCCGTTGAGAACCTCGACAGTATATGTGCGGTTTCCCCACCAGATATGCCGCCACTCCTCGCTCTTTCTCACCGTGCCGGGCGGGTATAACGGCGGCTCCTTCGTCGAGGGCGGGTCGGCGAGAAGGCGTTCGCACTGCTTCACGAGTTCGAGGTACTTGTCCTGCAACTCTCCCCGCGCGAGTTCCCGCAGCCGGTCCAGATTCTCAGGGCGGAGGAAGAGCCGCGGATGCGTATCGGGGATTCGGGCGATCAGCTCTTCGCGGGTTGGCAGGGGCATCGGCACGGCGTCGGCCGAAATCGCGAAGCTCCGCGTCTTGCTCCAGCCGGTGCGGCGGTTTTCCTTATCGGCGCCGCGATAACGCCAGACATAGCCGCCCGGGCCGAATGTTTTCGGGGGACAATGCACGTTGAAATCGATGTTTGCGGCCCGGTAAACGACCTCCGCGAAACCGGCATCCCGCGCGCACTCGATTTCCCATTTCAGCCCTTCCTGCGGCCGCCAGCTAAAGCTGGGCGGATCGGTCCGCGACACGTCTCCTTTATCGGGACGGTAGCCCCACGTCCCGGCTTCCGCGGGCTGCTCGTCCAATTCCGGCGTTTGCGCGGCGAGCGGGGAAATGAGCATCAGGGAATAAACGAGAATGCGAAGGTTCAATCGATTCATTTTCGGGCGGCTCCTTGCGCAGGGCGTCGGTAACATGCCGCCGCATCCTCCCCTGGAAAGAACGTGGATATCCGGCAGTGGAGGAAGTGCGACTTGGGGGGGCATCAGGAGAACTGCAAAGTTGCATGAATCGGGAGGCCAGATATTCCTTTCTTCCGCGAACCGCGACCACTGGTCGGGCTTTCCAACGTGTCCTCGCGTGAAAAGATGAGTTTGCAGTACTCCTGGGGGGGGCATGACGGGGAGGACTATCGGGCAGTTTAACCTTTCGGCGCCGTCTCCGCAAGCAAACGAAAGCCACTATTCCGCCGCGTGGTTGGAGGGTGGGGAATCGAGGGCCTCCTTGCCGATGTTTTCGCCGGCGACGATGCGGCCGATGTCGAACAGGTATTGTTGCCGCCCGTTGCCGCCGTGCGGCGAATCGACGACCACCATCTTGCCGTCATTGCTCAGCCGCGGATGCAGATCGCAGCGCCATTCGCCCGCGTACTGCTTGGGCGCGGGGAATTTTCCGAGGATGAACGCGCGGCCGGTGGGTAAATGAAACAGATAAAGAATTTGCTCCCGTTTGGGGCCTTGCGGATAGGTGTCGGTTACGAGCCACCGGTTGTTCGTGCCGGGGATGTACGACTCGTGCCCGTTGGGTGCGATCCAAAGCGTTTCTTTCGGCGTTCCGGAACCGTCGTCTTTATAGAGTTTATAATCCCCGAGTCCCCAAAAGAGCACGTGTTCGGAATCGCGCCACACCCAATGCGATGCGCCGCGTGCCGAGAGCAAACGCAGGTCGCTGCCGTCGCCGGCGGCGGTGAAGACGCGAGTCGGCTGGCCTCGAGCTCCGCCCACCCAGCGATCGAACATCAAGAAGCGTTTACCGTCGGGACTCCATTCCAAGTGGTTGACGTAATGCTTGTCCTTGGGTTGCGCTTCGGGATAGGGGATTTTTGCGAGTTGCGCGACGGTGACGATGAGTTTCGTCTCGCCCGTCTCCATATCCATCGACCAAATGCCGGTATTCTCGGGCGTTAAAACTTCGCGATTGGGATCGGGGATTGCCGCGTAGCCGTAGCCCGCGCGGATGTCGAAAATCCGGCGGAAGTCCGCACAAACCGCGCGCTTCCCATCGTCCGCGACGTCCTCGATGGCCATCGGCAAGGTGCGGAGCTTGCGCGTTTTCACGTCGAGCACTCGGCAGACGTAACGGCCGCTTTCGAAATCGTTGAAGAGGATTTCGCTTTCCGAACCGGGACGCCATTGCAACATGCAGCCTTGCTGCCAGGACCAGGCGCGGCTTCGGCCAAGTTCGATCCAGCGGTCGCGGTCGGCCAAATCGACCATGCCGATCTTGACGGCTTCTTCCGGCTTGGGCAGCCGATGCTCGAAATCGACCTCGGCGGCCAGTAGATACCTGCCCGTGGGATCGAACTGATGTTTGTTGTAGTAACCGAACCAATGAAACTTCGGCCCGCGCGTCACGGCGCGGACTTTCAGCAGCGCGGAATTCACCGGCGGTTGGTTGAGCAAATCCGGAGTTGGCGGCGCCGCCTGGAGGAAGCCGGAGAACAGGAGTCCAAAGCAGACCGCGAAGTCGAAAGCGGGGATTTTCATGGCGCGTGGAAAATGCAAGGCGATGAAAGAAATTATCGAACGGATAACGTCAGCGGGCACCCATCAGTATAGCAAGAATAATCGTAAGCGTTCACGCCCCGGTCGGGGACTGGTCCATTTTTCGGCCTGAAAACGTATTTTGTGTACAAACGGTAGGCCGAAAACATGGACCTGTCCCCTTCCCGCGGCGCGAGGGGGACAGTCCCATTTTCGCGGCGATTAAGAACTTTTACGATACCATCATCTTTCGCGCCGCAAAAATCGGGACAGTCCCCTGTGAACGGTTACGAATAATCGCATGGAAAGGAGAACGGCCTACGGATTTCGCGCGCAAGAAGCCCTCGAAATCGCACGATATCGCCATGAGGAGGCATCTCCGAACCGGAATTCACCCCCGTATTCCGCCGAGAGGATTTTTGGCAATTCATTGACGAAAACAAGCCTCTGGAAAGATCGATTCGTTTCCCGTAAAATGTGCTTTCCCTAACCAACCACCTCCCCCCTTGTGGCGGGAATCCTTGCAACTGTTCAAGCAAGCCGACACTGATGTCCGAACTGAAATCCGATGAGGGATACTCGATGAATCCTCTTTCCCCAACATCTCTTCCCACAAAAACCACGCACTACCGCTGGGTGGTATGCGCGCTGATGTTTTTCGCCACGACGATCAATTACGTGGATCGCCAGGTTTTCGGGATTTTAGCGCCGACCCTGACGGACGAGTTCAAGTGGACGGAGAAAAACTACGCCTTCATCGTGATTGCGTTCACCTTTGCCTACGCCATAGGCTATGCAGCCGCCGGTCGAATGATGGACCGGATCGGGGTGCGAAAGGGATTTCTGTTGGCGGTCGGCGTCTGGAGTCTGGCGGCGATGGCGCACGGCTTGGTTGGTCCCTTCGTCCCCTGGTTTCAGACCGTGTTCGCCGGAACGCTGCTGGGCAGCGTCACGCCCGCGATCTTGTCGGTGGCCGGATTCAGCGTGGCCCGCGTCGCCTTGGGACTGGCCGAAGGGGGCAACTTTCCCGGCGCGATCAAGACGGTGGGCGAATGGCATCCGAAAAAGGAACGGGCCTTTTCGACGGGCATCTTCAACAGCGGCTCGAATGTGGGGATCATAATCGCCGCTTACAGCGTGCCGTTCATCGTGGAAGTTTTGCACTGGGGTTGGACGGGGGCGTTTTATTTAACCGGCGCGCTGGGATTCGTTTGGATGGTATTTTGGTGGTTGATGTACGACAGCCCCGAGCGGCATCCGCGGGTATCGCCGGCGGAGTTGGCGCTGATTCGCAGCGATCCGCCCGATCCGCCCGAAAAAATTCCGTGGCTTAGCCTCTTGGGGCATCGTCAAACCTGGGCCTATACCACGGCGATGTTCCTGGTAAGCCCCGTCTGGTGGTTTTATATGTATTGGATGCCGAAATTTCTCAAGAACGACTACGGCATCGACTTGGGGCAGGTGTTTTGGCCCCTGCTAGTGGTTTATTTGTTGGCCGACGTGGGCAGCATCGGCGGCGGCGGACTTTCCTCCTGGTTGATCAAGCGCGGCGCATCGATCAACGCCGCGCGGAAAACGGCCTTTCTCGTCTGTTCGCTGTGCGTCGTTCCGGTGATGTTCGTCCCCCGCGTTTCCAGTACGTTAACGCATTTCTCATCCGCGGTCAGCATGTGGATATCGGTTTTGCTCGTGGGGATCGCCGCCGCCGCTCATGCGGGATTTTCCGCCAATCTCTACACCATCGTCTCCGACACCGTTCCCCGGAAAGCCATCAGTTCGGTGGTCGGCATCGGGGGAATGGCTTCGGGATTGGGCATGATTTTGCTTTCCACGTTGGTCGGCAACGTGCTCGATTCCTACAAGGACGCTGCCGGTAAAACGGACTACTTGATCCCCTTCGTCATTGCGGGGACCACCTATTTAACCGCCACGGCGGTGATCCACATGCTGCTGCCCCGACTCGAACCGATGCAGTTCGATGAGGCGAACAATGCCCCTGCCCCCTAACGCCGTCGCCGTCGGTTCCGGGCTAAACGATTAGAAATGTTTTCAAAACACGCAGATCGAGAAGTATCCATGCAAACCGCCAATGCGCCGGAATTCATGTCCGAGGACTTTTTGCTCGAAACCGCGCCCGCCCGCGAGTTGTATCACGGTTACGCGGCGGAGATGCCGATCATCGACTACCATTGTCATTTGCCGCCCGCGGAGATCGCCGGGGACAAGCGTTGGGACAACATCGCACAGATTTGGCTTTGCGACGATCATTACAAGTGGCGCGCGATGCGTACGGCGGGCGTGGCGGAGCGGTTTTGCACGGGCGACGCGAGCGATTGGGAAAAGTTCGAGAAATACGCGGAAACGATGCCCAAGCTGCTCCGCAATCCGCTTTACCACTGGACGCACTTGGAGTTGAAGCGCTATTTCGGCGTTTCGGGCCGCCTGCTGGGGCCGGACACGGCGAAAAGCATCTACGAGGAGTGCAATGGGCGAATCCGCGCGGCCGATTTTTCCTGCCGGGCGATCATGAAGCAATCGCGGGTCGAACTGGTCTGCACGACGGACGATCCCGCCGATTCGCTGGAAGATCATCGGGCGATTGCGGCCGACAAATCATTTTCCATCCGCGTGCTGCCGACGTGGCGGCCCGACAAGGCGCTGGCGGCGGAAAAGCCCGCCGTTTTCGGCCCGTGGCTCGCGCGGCTCGAAAGTGCGGCGGCGATGCGCGTTTCCACGCTCGACGATCTGCTCGCCGCGCTCAAGAAACGCCACGACTTTTTCGCGGAAACCGGCTGCCGGCTCTCCGATCGCGGCATCGACACCTTCTTTGCCGAGGACTGCACCGCCGCGCAGGCGGCGGCGGTCTTCGCGCAAGCGCGGGACGGCAAGATTCCCTCGCCCGAAGAGGCGCTGCGCTACAAGTCTTTTCTGCTCCACGAACTGGCCGTGATGGACGCGGAGAAGGGCTGGACGCAGCAAATCCATTACGGCGCGCTCCGCAGCGCGAACGCGAGGATGCTGAAGAAGCTCGGTCCGGACAAGGGCTTCGATTCGATCGGCGATTGGCCGGCGGCCGAGTCGATGGCCCGATATTTCGACCGGCTCGACCAAAAAGGGCGTCTGCCGAAGACGATCATTTACAATCTGAATCCCCGCGACAACGAGCTGGTGGCGACGATGTTGGGCAATTTCCAAGACGGCGTTACGCCCGGCAAGCTGCAGTTCGGCAGCGGGTGGTGGTTCCTCGACCAGTTGGACGGGATGGCGCGGCAGATCGAAGCGCTCTCGCAACTCGGATTGTTGAGCCAATTCGTCGGCATGTTGACCGACAGCCGCTCGTTCCTTTCCTATACGCGGCACGAGTATTTCCGGCGGCTGTTGTGCAACATCCTGGGCGGGGACATGGCCCGCGGCCTGATTCCCAACGATCTTCCCCTCGTGGGCAAAATGGTGCAAGATATCAGTTACAACAACGCCAAGCGATATTTCGGTTTTTAATGCCAAGAGATCAACGATGTTTTGCGAAGAGGTTAAAAATCGCCTTGAAGCAGCCGGCGTCGTCGCGGTAACGGTGGTGGAGCATGCCGCCGATGCCGTTCCGCTCGCCCGCGCCTTGCTCGCCGGCGGCATCGACGCGATGGAGATCACGATGCGCACGGCGGCCGCGCTCGATGCGCTCCGCGCGATTCGGGCGGAAGCGCCGGAGATGGAAGTCGGCGCGGGCACGGTGCTTACGCCCGAGCAGGCGCGCGAGTGCAAAGCGGCCGGCGCTTCGTTCGCGGTGGCGCCGGGCACGTCGCCGCGCACGATGCAAGCCGCGCAAGATTGCGGCCTGTCGTTCGCGCCCGGCGTGATGACGCCCTCGGACATCGAGACGGCGCTTGGATTCGGTTGCCGGGTGCTGAAGTATTTCCCCGCCGAGACGGCAGGGGGGATCGCGCATTTGAAGCATATCGCCGCGCCGTACGCGCATTTGGCGCTGCGGTTCATGCCGACGGGCGGGATCAATCTCGACAATCTGCCGGCGTATCTCGAATCGCCCTTGGTCGCCGCGGTGGGGGGCACCTGGCTGGCCAAAACCGAGCAGATTGCGGCGGGGGATTGGCCGAAAATCACGGCAACCGCCTTGGCTTCGAAGGAGATCGTGCTACAATTGCGTAATAAGAACCGTTCCTAATATCAAAATATTCCTACTTGTTCCCACGCTTCAGCGTCGTTGCAGCACTAACTAATGCTGGATTTTACACTTACGCCTAGGACGCAGGAGTGTCCTCAATTTGCGTTCCCTCGTTCCTGTTTGGGAATTCGAAGAACCTATCGGCATCATCACTATGAAAGCGGCGGAAATGTTACTGCCCGTTGAAATCGTCCTCGCCCCCGATTGGTGGCATGCGCATACCGGAATGTGCTTCGACCGGGACTTTTTTTTCCACCCCGTTCGGCGGGTGGAGGCCGAACGGAAAATGGAGCAGGTGCTTTACGAGCGCTGGGGCAACTTCGGCCTGGGCCGAGATCGGGACCGCGATTTGCCTCTGGTGGGGGCGACGCATTTGGCAGCGGGCTATCTCTTGTCGGAAATGCTGGGTTGCCATGTGGAATATTGCGATAACCGCCCGCCCACGGTCCATCCGGCGGGGCGGGAGGAACTGAGCATCGACGAAGAGACGGCCTTCCGCTCCGACGCCTTTCGCCGGTTCGAGAAGTTGATCGACGATCTGAAGACGCGGCACGGCTATCTGGTCGGCGATACGAACTGGGGCGGCGTGTTGAACCTGGGGATGGACTTGCACGGGCAGATGCTGCTGTCCGATATGATCGAACAGCCGGAGCAGGTGGCAAGTTTTTTCGGGCAACTGGGCCGCGTGATCGACCGATTCGTCGGCATGGTCGAGCGGGAAACCGGCAGCAGCAGCATTTCGGTCAATCGAAACGTGCTTCATTTCTCGGAGCCGATTTTCCTGCATTCCGAATGTTCGCTCACGATGATTTCCGTTTCGCACTACGAGCGATTTCTGCTGCCCCTCGATCTGGCTTGGAGCGAATGCCGCCGACCGTTCGGCATTCATTATTGCGGGCTGGATCCGCACCGCTTCGCGGCCTCGTTCGCCAAAATACCGCACCTCGATTTCCTCGACGTAGGCTGGGGCGGCAATCTGAAGGTGCTGCGGGCGGCTTTGCCCAACACTTTTTTGAATATCCGCCTCAGCCCCGTGGAAATCGTCCGTCTAACTCCCGAAGAGATCGCTGGAACGGTCCGCCGCCTGGTGGCCGACGCGGGCGGACCGGCGCAGGCCGGCGTCTGCTGCATTAACATCGACAGGAACGTTACCGACGAGCAGATCGCGGCCATCTTCCGAACGGTCGAGGAGTTGAAAAAAGAGGCGAATTAGCAGGCCCCGCACGCCGGGGGGATATTGCGCGGAAATCGGTGACCGTCAAAGGATAACGCGGAGAATCGGAAGATAGATGCGGAAGGTTGGCAGGTACGACTCTGGGACGGCGGATATGGAAAGGCGCGAGTTCCTAATTCGCCCATACGGTATCCTACCGGCGCAGCCAGCCGAGCGGCGAGGGGTTGAAGTTCCTATGCGCGCCGATTAGAATATCGGTATGGCGACGATCGAACAGTTATTGACGGCGGAGCGGTATTTTGAGCTCGGCGACATCGGGCCGTCGGAGTTGCTGCGCGGAGGATTGGTTAGGATGTCGCCGGCTTTCTTCAACCACGGGTGGATCGCGAACAATATCGATTTGGCGTTGACTTTATTCGTGAAGAAACACCGGTTAGGAGTCGTCGTCACGGCTGAGGCCGGCTTCCTTATCGAACGCAATCCCGACACCGTCCGCGTGCCCGACGTGGCGTTCATTCGCGCGGAGCGGATGCCGCCGGAGGGGGTGGCGAAGTTCTTCCCCGGCCCGCCCGATCTGGCCGTTGAAGTCGTCTCTCCCAGCGACCGGCCGGCCGACGTTTCGGCAAAAGTACAGGACTGGCTCCGCGCCGGCTGTATGGTCGTTTGGCTCGTCGATCCCGCCACGCACACCGTCGCCCTCCATCGCCGCGAGGCGGATGCGATCGTATTTTCCGAAAACGAACTCCTCCAGTGCGACGATCTGCTTCCCGGCTTTGCCGTTCCGGTGGGCGATATCTTTACGATTTGAGGGTGAAACGGGGACGCGGCTATTATTTATTCGCGGGCGGACCGGCGCAGGCCGGCGTCTGCTGCATCAACATCGACAAGAACGTTGCCGACGAACAGATCGCCGCGATCTTCCGAACGGCCGACGAGTTGCGGGCGGAGATGAAATAACTAGTTGCGTCCCCGTTTCAATCCCTCAATTGGTGCCCGCTTGTCTCAGCCTTGATCGCTGGAGGAAATCCCAAATTTCTAGTATTTCCTCTTTTGAGGTCAAAAACCACTCTGTTCCTGGTGCATCTTCAATCCATCTGTTCCAAATCATAAGAATTCTTTGTATGGTTTTCTCGATCCGAACGGATTCTTCAACCCTGATGCCAAGAAGTACTACGGGATTTTCTGGATTTGAAACTCCGCACTGGAAAGCAACGCGGTCAACTCCTGGAGAAGATGTACTTCCAATCTTGATGGGCATAAGGCTTTCCCCTTTCAGAGCTGCGAGTTCGATGTGGCAAGGGAACGTATAGCAGTACACCGTCTCGTCACCTACGCCACGCCACTCCAAAGCATCGAACTGTTGGCAAGAGTCTTGCTCTTCAATGCTGTCTTCCGTCTTGATATCTCCTTCTCGCTCAGCAGTGAACTCTCCCGGTCTTCTAATGGCACCTAAACCAGCTTGTTCCCATCCTTGCTCTAGGAGTGTGGTGCGAGCCCTTTTAGCTTGCTGGGTCGCATTTGTATTTGCGGGGATACCGCCAAGCTCAACATGAATTCGTGGAGCCTCTTTGATTAACCATTGGCGCTTCAATACAGCGCCTGGGCGGACATACTTCTCCGCAAGTTCCGCCAGTATGTTTGGCTTGACAGCTACTCCTCTGTACGGATAGTTGTCAGGTGTCCATGATGATTGCATCACTTACTCCTGCCGAGTAGGCCACTGTCGTGTCCGCGCCTCCTGCATCGTGATCGGTCTGATAGCTAGGTGGTCGCGTTTCACCAATTGCTAGAAAATTTGATTTAGGCCACTAGGACTAATTGTAGCCAGTGAGAATGGGTGAATCAAGCGAGGAGTCGGAGTTCGGACTTAAAACGGGGATGCAGTTAATATCTAAACGAATTCTTGATGTCATTGAACGGCCCCGCTTGATATGTCGGATTGGCTGGGGACGGGGACGCTTCTGCTCGCTTTACTTTTCATCGCCGAAGAACAGCGGGCGGACGTGCCGCTTGTAAATGTTCTCGGTAACGCCGGCGGCGATCACCGCGGAATGTTTTTCGAGCGCGTCGGTAAAACGCTTGCCCATTACTGCCGCGACTTTATAGCCGACGTGAATCAACTGCCGCAAGCTGGGGTTGTACGCTCCGCACGATTGGTCGTGTCTCAAAGCGGCCGCGAACGCGGCGCTATCCCATTTGCCGACCGTCGCGGCGGAGGGCAGCGCGGCGCGGTCGATGTCGATTACCGAGGCGTAGGGGGCGCAAAGCTCGTCGATGTGTTCGAGCGCGGCGAAGTACACCCCTTTGGCGATGTCCAGCCCGTCGCCGCCGGCGGCGGCCAGCCCGATGAGTTCTTCGAGCCACGTGGTGCCGGCGGTCTTCAGATGCACCCCGGCGTCGAAATCTTTTAACGCGCGGTGAATTCGCGGATAGAGGGAGAACTTGTCGCTGCCGGAATGGACGCTGAGCTTGAGGTTATCGGGCAGGCCGAATTTTTTCACGGCGTAGGCGATGACGGCCAAATCCTCGCGAAATTCCTTGTCGAATTGATCGACATTTCCCACATAATCCACGCCCTTGTTGAAGCGGCCGGTGAACCGCGGGGCCAGCGTTTGGGCGGGAATCGCTTCGTCGGCGACGGCGGCCAGAATGACCAGGAATTCGGCCGGCGTTTGCGGCTGGTCGGTTTCGTCCATCGAGACCTCGATCACGGCGGCGTCGGCCCCCTTGACGGCCGCGATGCGGCGATGGATGCGGCCCGCGTCTTGCACGGCGGCGAGGAACTTACGCGCGGCGGCGGCGATCGACGCCTCGGTGATCTCGAGCGGATGTTCGATGCCCGGAATTTCGAGCCGACCGACGAGCGATCGGTGCTTCGCCGCGAAGTTTGCGATCGCTTCCGCGCCGGGATCGACGCCGATCTGCTCGGCCACGTCGAGGGTGAAGAAGTCGCACGATTCCAGGAAAGCGTCCACCGTTTTCGCGTTAATGTGATCGGCATCGACGAAGTACGGCGCGTTCCATCCGCAGGCCCGCACGGCGGAATCGGCCTCTTGGCGGACGTCGGCGGGGCGGCTGCCGATGATGGCGTGTTCGCGGTTCGATTTGTTCCAAACGGGCGCGATCGCCACGCCGCGGCGTCGGGCTTCGAGCAGTCCTTCGAGTTGAGCGACTCCCTGGTGCGCGAAACGGTCGCCGATGCCCAGCGAAAATTTTGGCAAACGCATGTTGTCTCCCGGAAAGAACGGATGCCTTGCAGATCGCGACGATAATCCAATCGCGCTAATTTAACATTCGGCCAACGAATGTCAAGGCACCGGATCTTTAGCGTTCCGGGGGCTGGGGCGCGATCGTGAAGGGATGTTCGAAGGACATGTAGAAGAACAGGGAGGCGTCGGGGGCATTGCGGTTCAGGCCGATGGGCGCCGCCACACCGAGCACCCATTGCACGTCGTTGCGGGTGTAGGGAGCCCAGCGGAAACCGGGCGAGATGACCCATTCCAGATTCCGATCGCGCGTGCCTTCGAGCAGCAGGTTCTCGTCCCAGACGGCGAGGGTTTCGAGCATCAAGTGGCAGTTGGGCATGAATTTATAGATCGCGCTGCCGCCCAGATTGTAGCCGTTGAGCGTTTGGCCGGGCAAGGCGAGGAGCGGATCGGCGCCCGCCGTAACGTCGGGAGTTACCAGGATGCCGGCATTGAAATGAAAACACCAGCGTTCGTATTCCTTGCTTACGGGCACGAGGAACTGATAGCCCAATTTGCCGGTGCCGAGGCCCAGGTTTTCGTCGCCGCTGGGAAGCGCGAGGCTGAAGCGCGGCGCGATGGATAACTCTTGTCCCGCTCCGCCCAAGAGTTGGTAGCGATAATTCAGCAGGATGTCGCCGATCCCTTCCGTCTCATAAATCGGTCCGCCGGGAGCCTGGTCCGTCATGCGGCCGATGGGGATGGAATAGGAAAACTGATGCTTTTGCGAAAAGACCGGCCACTCCTGGGTAAAGAGAAAATTGGATTCGCGATGGCGCACGCCGCGATTCACATCCCAACTCGGGACCCAATTGAAAATATGCTGGATGATGCCCTTCTCCTGATTATAGGCCTCCTCGATCAGGAACGAGTTGTCTTTGATTTCGACATCCTCGTAGCTTTCCTGGGCGGAGACGGCGGCGGGCAGCGCCATGCAAAAAAGCAGGAGGCCGCAACCGAGAACCGTTTTTAAGCTATCGATCGGGCGCGAATCCAGCATGATCCCGTTCCTCCGTGAACGTAGATGTTCGTTTCGATGTAAGCGTTCACGCCCCGGTTGGGGACTGGTCCATTTTTCGGCGGGATAACGTATATTGCGGACAAACGGTAGGCCGAAAACATGGACCTGTCCCCTTCCCGCGGCGCGAGGGGGACAGTCCCATTTTCGCGGCGAATAAGCATTTTTTCCGCGCCATTATCTTTTTCGCCGCGAAAATCGGGACAGTCCCCTGTGAACAGTTACGTTTCGATAAATACTTTATCGGATGATGCGCGTTTATTTCGGTATCTTCGATGTTGTGAAATTAGTGAAATCGGGAAAGCCGCGCGTAATTTTCCGAGAAATGTTCGGCGCAATAAAAAAACACATTTTCAGCGATTAAAGGTCGAGCCGATACCATTCGGAGAGACTTTTCCGTTCAAATTCATGGCGTTAAAGGTCATCGGGAAGTATGGTCGATTGCGCGGTAAAGCCGATTGGATGGATTTTGTGATTGGCGGTTGACTGTCCGTCAAAGTCCCCCTAGAATACCGTCTTTCCAAGTCGAAATTGGTTCGTCGAGCGCAATTCTAAGATCATAGCTGCAATTATCTATTCTTCTCGCCCGGCAAGGAGAATTGTACGATAAAAGCAATTGATGAGCCGGAGCAGCGATAAGCATAAAGATGATACTTCATTTTAGTGAGAGGAGAAACCTCGCGATGCCGTCTTTGACATCGAAGTTCTACATCAAATCGAATTGGGGCCGAAGCGCATCGTGGCTTGTTTTACTCGTTGCAATATTGGCGTCGCCGCATTTCGCGATTGCCGGCGACGATCCCTCGGCGTTTCCGCCGTTGGATGGCCCGGCGCTTCTTTCCGGCGCGGACGGCCAGCGTTTGCCGCCCGTCGATTCCGCTCCCGATGCGTTGGAAACTCCGTCGAAAGCCGCTACGTCGGGCGAATCTTCCGATAAGGACGCCTCGAGGACTTTCGGAACAGAGCAGGCCGACGCGGGGAAATCGGCCGCGAAGCCCGGCGAAGAGGCGGCGGCTAAAAACTCCGAAAAGCCGGAGGGCTCCGCCAAGAAGGACGCGAAAGCGGGGGAAAACACCTCGAAAAACGACGAAAAAGACGACGCGAAGCATGACGACGAAAAAAAACTCGACGCCTTGCTCGGCGATTCTTACGCGCGGGGAAAGATGAATCTGCTGCTCGACGAGATCAAGACGGGAATCGCCAAGCGGCAACTCGGCGATACCTGGGCGCGTTGGCAGAGCTACGCGGCCGGGCGGGTGAATGCGTCGGCGGGAAAATACACCGGTTCGGAGTTGACGGGCAATTGCCGCATAAGCTGGTACGATCATCTGATGCGGCACGTGCTCGCCGCGCCGGCCGAGGCCGAGAAATTCACCCGCGAGTTGCATAAAGGCGCGCTTGGCGGCCGCGACGGTTTCGCCTATCTGTTGGCGATCGCCGCCCAAAAGATGGACCTTTCGCCCCGCAAGCCGAAAACTTCTCCCGCCGTTGCGTCTCCCGAGCAGGCGTTGGAGATTCTCAAGCAGGCGATCGCCGAGGCCCAAGTGGCCTACGCCGCCGCGCTCGCGCCGCTGACGAAAACGCAAATCCGCGACTTGGAAACCAATATCTATCCCGTATTCATCGGGCAAAACAACGTCGGCCATACGCTGAACGACCGCTACGTCGGCCGGCGGCTGTGCGATACCATCGAGTTGATCGACCGCGACTCGCTCCATGCGGCCGCCGACGCCTTGGCGCCGCTGACTGACCTGGAATTGCTGGACCAACTGAAAAAACTCGATCCGCCGGGGAAAATCCAGGCGCCCGGCGTGTCGGGGCAAATCGTGGAGAAGATCGAGACTCCCAGCGGCACGATTTTCATCGGCGGCAAGGGAGCGAATACTTATCAATTGGATAAAATTCCCGATCTCCGCGCGGTGGTCGATCTCGGCGGCAACGACACGTATATCGACGGCACCGTGGGCACGGGTCGGCCGGTGCTGGTTTTGCTCGATCTGGCGGGCAACGACATCTACCGCAGCGCAAAGCCCGGCGTACAGGGGGGCGCGATCCTGGGCGTCTCGATGCTCTTGGATTATGAGGGAGACGACGTATATGAAGCCCAGGACGCCGCGCAAGCCTCGGCCGTCGCCGGCGTGGGCATTTTGATCGATTTCCGGGGCAACGATCGCTACAAAGCTTTCCGCCGCGCGCAAGGTCAGGCCCTGGGCGGATTGGGAGTCCTGATCGACAAGGAAGGCAACGACGATTACCGCGCCGCGCTCTGGGCGCAAGGGCTGGGCAATCCCCTGGGATTCGGCCTGTTGGACGACCTGCAAGGCGACGATCATTATTTCTGCGGCGGCATGTGGCCCGATTCGTATCCCGAAACGCCGGGCTGCGAAGGCTGGGGGCAAGGCGTGGGCGGCGGCATCCGGCAGGTGGCCAGCGGCGGCATCGGCGTGATTCTCGACGGGGCGGGCGACGACGTTTACGAGTTCGACTATCTGGCCCACGGCGGCGGCTATTGGTGCGGCTTGGGTTTCGCCCGCGATTTCGGCGGCAACGACCAGCGGCTCATTACCCGCAAGTCCTACGACGGCGGCTCGCGGCAGCAACCGGTCTTCCAGCGGTTCGGCATCGGTTGGGGCTGCCATTATTCGCTGGGCTTTTGCTTCGACGACGGCGGCGACGACCTTTACCAGGGCACCATCATGGGCAGCGGCATGGCCTGGGACTGCGCGATGGGCGTACTCTGCGATTTCGCCGGGAACGATAGATACCAATCCTCCGGCGGGCTGACGCAAGGCACCAGCCAGCAGATGGGCTTCGGCATCCTTTTCGAATACGACGGCGACGACCAGTACGACGGATACAGCCAAGGCTACGCGGCCACGGGTATAAGCTACCATCCGATGCCCGACTGCGGCGGCAACTTCGCCTTTCTCGTCGATTACGGCGGGAAGGACAAGTACGGCAGCGGGGCGCAAAACAATAGCTACCTGCAGCGGGGAATGCAGAGCGGTTATCTCATCGACCGGCCGCGGGAGGATGAAATTCAACCCACCGCCGAGGCGCCCAAGAATCCGCCCGCCGTCAACAAAAGCGGCAACCAAATCACCGCCCGGAAAACCAAGAAATAAGACGCCCCGGCGCCAAAAAAACAAGGGACGCCCGACGAAGGAACGTACCGTGACGCACACTAAATGGCTCGTAATCACCGGCATTTCAATAATTCTCGCGGCGGCGTCGATGCGTCCGTCGGCGCATGCGGCGCCTCAAGATTCGCGCGTTTCCGCGGACGTTGCCGCCGTTGACGAATCGGCCGCGCAACCGGCGAACGAGCAACGGCCGGACAAGCCCGTGCCCTTGCCGAAAGTCAAATGGAGGTTGACGCCGGGCCAAGCCGCGTTGCGCGATCAGGCGCGGCAAGCCCTGGAGATCTATCGGAAGCAACCGTTCGGCACGCGGCAGAATACGGCCGGCGAGATCATGGACTATTGCCTGCCGTACGGCTGCGCCACGGAAATATCGCTTTACGATAATTCCGGCGAGCGCCGCGCGAACGGCATCACCTGCCTGTGCTGGAACTACCCCGGCGGCGGTTTCGAGCCGCTCGCGCTGAACGACGGCCGCATTGCCGCCCGCCTGGGATACGGCGCGCAGTCGCAGCCATCGCAATTATTGGCTACGTTGGCCTTTGCCCGGGTGCAGGCGAATTATCCGCTGCGCGTCGAGAACGCGGTCCGCACCGTGGCCGACCTGGTCGAATCGGAAAAGCTCGCCTGCCGCGCCGGCGCCGACCTGTCGCTGAAGCTCGTCGGGCTGTCGTTCTACGCGGAAGACGCCGCCTGGAAAAACGATTTGGGCGAAGAGTGGTCGGTGGAAAGAATCATCCGCGAGGAACTGAACCGGCCCGTGCTGAGCGAGGCCGATCGGGGCCTGAACCGCCTGATGGGCTTGGCGTACGCGAACTATCGCCGCGAGAAGCGGAACCAGCCGCTCGACGGGCAATACGCTCGGGCGGAAAAATATCTAAGCGATTTCCACCAGTTCGCCTTCAATTTGCAAAATGCCGACGGCAGTTGGGGCTATTTTCTTGCGGCCCGCGGCGCGAACAAAAATGCCGCGGCGCAGCTCCGCTCGTCCGCTTACGTGTTCGAATGGCTGGCGTTTTCGCTGCCCGCGGAGCAACTCGGCGATGCGCGGGTCGCCGCGGCGATTGGGAATCTCGTTCAAGGCTTGAACGCGCAGCGGAACCGCGGGAGCGCGGCGAACCTGCCGGCGCGGGAGATCAACGCGATCGCGCATGCCCTCCATGCGCTGTCGATCTGCGACGAACGATACTACCAAAACGCCGAAGAGGAAAAACCGGCCGCCGAAAAGTCATCCACGGAAATAACCGCCGCCAAGAGCCATTCCGCGCCTTCGCAAACCAAACACTATTCCCATCCGGCAAGTTCGCGAAAATAAGCCGTCGTTAGGCGCTGTCGGACAATAAACGACCGAATTCCTATGTAGTAGGCACACTCCGTGTGCCGTAATTCGCGGACGGCACACGGAGTGTGCCTACTACGATTCCGGCAACTTATTGTCGGGCAACGCCTTAGGAGAGGTTATTCTTCCGCGGATGGCCCCGATTGCTCGACGATCGGGACCATCTTCAAAGCGCGTGCGGCAACCGTCCACCGTTCCGGGCCTCGCGCAATCTACTTCACGAAATCTTCGATCGCCCCGAGCGCCGCTTCCAGGTTGGCCATGCCGGTGGCGAAGGAGAGGCGGGCGTAGCCTTCGGCGCCGAAGGCGGCGCCCATCACCGCGGCGACGCCCTTTTTATCGAGCAGTTCGAGGCACCACTGCGTGGAGTCGTCGATCCGCACGCCGCCCAACTTGCGGCCGAGGTGCTGCTTGATGTTGACGAACGCGTAAAACGCGCCGGCGATTTCGGCGCAGCTTAGGCCGGGGATTTCCGCGATCCGCCGGCTTACGAACTCGCGGCGTTTGGCGAATTCGACGAGCATCTTCTCGACGCAATCCTGCGGTCCTTGCAGGGCGGCCAGCGAAGCGTACTGGCTGATGCTGCACGGATTCGAGGTCTCTTGGCTTTGCAGGTCGGCGATGGCCTTGGCGATATTCGCCGGCGAGATGCTCCAGCCGATCCGCCAGCCGGTCATGGCGTAGGTCTTGCTCACGCCATTGATGAGGATCGTCCGCTCGGGCAAGCCCGGCCGCACGGTGGCGAAACTGGCGAAAATGTGGTTGCCATAGACCAGCCGCTCGTAGATTTCGTCGGCCACGACGAGCAGGTCTTTTTCGATCGCCACGTCGGCCAACGCGCCCAACTCCTCGCGGGAGTACATGCCGCCGGTCGGATTCGAGGGGCTGCACAAGAGCAAGACCTTCGTCCTCGGCGTGCAAGCGGCCCGGAGCATTGCCGGCGTGAGTTTGAAGTCGTTTTCCTGCTGGGTTTCGACGATCACCGGCGTCGCCCCGGTCAGTTTCACCAATTCGGCATAGCTGACCCAATACGGGGCGGGAATGACGACCTCGTCGCCGGGATCCAAAATGGCCGTGAAGACGTTGTGGAGCGCATGCTTCGCCCCGTTGGCGATGACCACCTGAGTCGGCGCGTACTCGAGGCCGTGAACCGCCTGGTACTGCTCGACCACGGCCTTTTTGAGTTCGGGAATGCCGCTGGCCACAGTATATTTGGTATGTCCGGCCTTCATGGCCGCCACCGCCGCCTGGCAAATATGCTCCGGGGTGTTGAAATCCGGCTCGCCGACGCTGAGGTCGTACACCGTCCGGCCGGCGGCCTTGAGTTCCTTGGCCTTCGCGGCCATCGCCAGCGTGGCCGAGGGTTCCAGAGTTTGGAGTATTTTTGAGATTTTGGCGGGCATGGAGGATAGGGGATGGAGGATAGGGGATGGGGGATAGGGGATGGGGGATAGGGGATGGGGGATAGGGGATGGGGGATAGAATTTAAGGATAGAGCCTTTTTTGATTTTTTTCCAGCCCCTATGTTTTCACCCCTAGCCCCTGATCCCTAGCCCCTCTCCATAGGTTGACGTACAACCGGCAAAATCCGACAATCATGGTAATCTACGGAGAGGCTTCGCAGAGTCGGCGCGATAAACATGGTTTTCCCTCAATTATGACGACATCACGAATCGGAATTTGGTTGATTGGCGCCAAAGGAGGGGTGGCGACTACCGCAATCGTTGGGGCAATTGCCATCAAGAAGAAGATTATCGGCAAGGCGGGCTTGGTCAGTGAATTGCCGCAGTTTCAAAAACTCCCGCTGCCCCCGTGGGAAGATTTTGTCATTGCAGGGCATGAAATTCGCCGGACTCACTTGGCCGATGAGGCAAAGCGATTGGTTGCCGAAAGCCGGACGATTACCTCCGAACTTTTCGAGCAGATTCGCGGGGAGTTGGCGCAGATCGACCGCCGGATTCGGCCGGGCACCATCCGCAACGTCGGTTCCACGATTTCCGCATTGGCCGATTGGGGACTTCCCGACCCGGCAAGCGAGACGCCGCGGCAGGCCGTCGAACGCTTGCGGCGGGATATGGCCGATTTCGTGGAGAAGGAAAAAATCGAACATTTGATCTCCGTCAATGTAACCTCGACCGAACCGCATACCCTCGCGGCCGATTCGCTCCCAACGACATGGCCGGAACTGGAAAAATTGCTCGATGACCCTCAGGCATGTCCCTTGCCGGCGAGTTCGTTGTATGCGATCGCCGCCTTGGGCGCGGGTTATTCGTACCTGAATTTCACGCCGTCGCTGGGGGCGTCGCCCGCGGCGATCGACGACTTAGCCATTCGTCAAAAAACGCGGCATTACGGCTGCGACGGCAAGACCGGCGAAACGCTAATGAAGAGCGTGCTCGCCCCCATGTTCGCCCGGCGGAATTTGCAAGTGCTCTCTTGGGTGGGGCACAACATTTTCGGCAACCTGGACGGCCAAGTGCTCAGCGACCCGGCGAACAAGCACGGCAAGGTGGCGAGCAAGGATCATTTGATCCGCGAAATCTTGGGCTATAAGCCGCACACGCTGGTGTCGATCGAGTACGTGCCCGACCTGGGCGATTGGAAGACCGCGTGGGACCACGTCCATTTCCACGGCTTCCTCGGCGTGCCGATGACGCTGCAATTCACCTGGCAAGGCTGCGACTCGGCGCTGGCCGCTCCGCTGGTGCTCGACATGATCCGCTTCACCGACCTTGCCCGGCGCCGCGGCGAAACCGGCCAGATGAAATTCCTCGCTAGTTTTTTCAAAAGCCCCTACGGCGTGACGGAGCATAACTTCGAACGGCAGTTTCAATGGCTGGAAGCGTGGGCGGATAAAATCGTTGCTTGAGTGTATAATAATCATTAGTTCGCGATTTCGATGGTCAATGGAAGCGAAGGCAAGTGAAGGATTCATGCCCAGACAGCAACTTCTATTCGATGCCGCCGCATGCCCGTCGAGGATTCGCGATCGCACGTCCTCGACTTTTACCGATAATATGAAATTGCCGGTGCATCGATGGTTTCGTTTCAGCGCCGGTTTTAGCGCCGAATGGGCGGAAACTGCGATCCGTGAGTACGCCGGTGGAATCCCTAATGTACTGGATCCCTTCGCAGGATCGGGAACCACGCTTTTGGCTGCGGATCAAATCGGCGCTGCAGTTTACGGAATCGAAGCTCATCCGTTTCTCTATCGGATAGCACGAGCAAAGCTTTTTTATCGAACCGATCCTGAAGAATATGCCAGGCAATCCATGCAGATATTACGGAAGGCGGAACGACTCGAAGCGAGCGATTTGAAGAGCTATCCCGATTTGATTCATAAATGCTACGACGTTGACGCCTTGAAAAAATTGGACGTTTTACGGAAAGCGTTGGTATCGATGGCGGATTCATCACCCGCCGCCGAACTCTGTTGGTTGAGTCTCATCGGCATATTGCGGAAAACGTCCTGCGCCAATACGGCTCAATGGCAATATATCCTGCCTCGAAAAACGAAAAAGAATCCACTGGACCCCTTTGTCGCTTTTCGGGAATTATCGCGTCAAATTGCGGCGGATATGGCTTTTTCACAAACCGGCGAACCCTGTAAGGCGAAACTTTTCGCGGGCGATGCACGCACTTGTGAAGGCGTACCGGATGATTTCGCTCAATTGGTGCTATGTTCTCCACCTTATCCCAACAATTACGATTACGCCGACGCCACTCGGTTGGAAATGTCCTTCATGCAGGAGATACGCGGCTGGGGCGATTTACAGCGAACCATAAGGGAAAAACTGGTGCGATCGTGTTCCCAGCATGTGCCGGAAAAGGCAATTGATCTGGAGGAAATTCTGTCTCGTAGCGAAGTCGAACCGATTAGCGACGAGTTATCGGAGGTGTGCCGAGAGTTAGCCGAAGTTCGCCTCACGCGCGGGGGCAAAAAAACCTACCACCTCATGGTAGCATGCTATTTCCTCGATCTGGCGCAGGTTTGGAATTCCTTGCGAAGAGTTTGCCGTTCACCTTCCCGCGTCTGTTTCGTGATCGGCGATTCCGCTCCTTACGGCGTTTATGTGCCGGTGATGAAATGGTTGGGCGAATTAGCCTTGGCCGTGGGCTTCAAGTCGTTCTCCTTCGAACAGACGCGCGAGCGCAACGTCAAATGGAAAAACCGAAAACACCGAGTACCCTTGTGCGAAGGGCGTCTCTGGATCGAGGGTTAGCATGGCAAACGATACACCCAATGAAAACGCATCGGCCGGGCATAAGTTGGGCCAATCGATCGGCGATTGGTTCGAGGAATGCTTCGTCCTTCCCTTGCTTCAACAGGTTGCGGAAAAGTTGCGTCTTTACCTCGATCATCGTTTTCGCACTCGTAAAGCCCGGGGGGAGAAAATACTTTGGAAGGATGAAGAAGGAAACATTGTCGATTACGATTTCGTCATGGAATTGGAAGGTTCCGAGGATGAGATTGGAATTCCGGTGGCTTTTTTCGAATGTTTTTGGCGGAGAGGATCGCGCCATTCCAAGGATAAAGCCCGCGACGACAGCGGCAAGTTGGCTCCCATGAAGCTCGTCCATCCCACCGCGCGTTTTTTAGGCATCATCGCCGCGGGCGATTTTACCCAGCCTGCCCGACAATTGATTCTCTCGCGGGATATCGACTTATTTTATGTACCCAAGGAGAAAGTCATTGCCGCTTTTTCCGCGCTGAAAATGCAAATGGACTATCCCGATCGAGCATCGGAAGCAGAAAAGCAGGATCTGGCCCAACGGTTTTTGCAAAGCTTAACCGAGAAAATGAGGTCGAAAGCGGCGGGAAAACTACGGAACCTATTAGGGAAGGCGGCAATTAATACCTACCTCGATCGCGTTCGTGCCGTCTTGGGAGCCACTCCGCAAGAAATCCGTTTTCTGGCTCGGCACTATTCGGCCCCGCGAATTTTTGCAACAATTTCCGCGGCTTCGGCATTCCTGAAAAAACCCGATTTCGACTTTCGCAATCCCACGGAAACCTACGTCTATCAAATTACGTATTCCAACGGGACCGAATTCGAACGCGTGGTCGATTCCCTGGATTATTTACGACAATTACATGAGCAAGCCGAGAAGTTGGCTTCTCATATAGCTTCCCTATAACGAATGATACTTAGAACTTATCCTAAAACCTAAATTCGTTGGGGTGGCAGTACAACTGCCACCCCAACCGAGATGGTTTTAGGATAGGCACTTACACTTCCACATCCTTTAACACTGAAGAATGACCTTGCCCGAACGTAAACCACCGCAAAAAAAACGTCCGCGAAACACGAAGGAAGCCGCGTCTGACCGCAAGCCGTCGGGATTTGCCGCGATGGGGCTATCGGCGGGGATGATGTCGGCCTTGGCGGAGGCCGGTTATCTCGATCCGACGCCGATCCAGGCCGGCTTGATTCCGCCCGCGATTACCGGAAAAGACCTGATGGGCCAGGCGCAAACCGGCACCGGCAAAACGGCCGCCTTCGCCATCCCGATTCTCGAACGGCTCGAGCCTTATCGCAAAGGCCGCGGCATTCAGGCCATCGTGCTGGTGCCTACGCGGGAGTTGGCCGTGCAGGTCCGCGACGAGTGCATCAAACTCGCGTTCGGCAGCGAGGCGCGGGTGATGGCGGTCTATGGCGGCAAGCCGATCCGCCAGCAGGTCGAGGAGCTGCGCCGCGGGTCGGAGTTCGTGGTCGGCACGCCCGGCCGGGTGATGGACCTTATGGACCGCGGCGTGCTGCCGCTTTGCGACATACGTTTCGTGGTCCTCGACGAGGCCGACCGCATGCTCGACATCGGCTTCCGGCCGGACATCGAAAAGATTCTCCGCAAATGCCCGGCGTCGCGGCAGACGCTGCTTTTAAGCGCGACCATCCCGCCGCCGGTGAAAAAACTCGCCGAGCGCTACATGCGCGAGCCGGAGATGCTCGATTTTTCCTCGAAGAATCTGGCGGTGGAGACGATCGAGCAGTTCTATTTCACCATCGAGCCGGAGCGGAAATACGATTTGCTCATCAAACTGCTGCAGCGCGAACAGCCCAAGCAGGCGATCGTGTTCTGCCGCACGCGGAAGGGGACCGAAAGGCTCTATCAAAAGCTCTCGAAGCTCACGCGAAAGGCCGCCACGATCCACGGCGACTTGGCGCAAAACGTGCGCGACCGCGTGATGGCGCGCTTCCGCGAAGGCAAAATCCGCTTACTCACCGCCACCGACGTCGTCGGCCGCGGGATCGACGTTTCGGGCATTTCGCACATCATCAATTACGACATTCCCGAGTTCTGCGACGACTACGTGCATCGCGTGGGCCGCACCGGGCGGATGGGTCGCGAGGGGGTGGCCTTCACTTTCGTCTCGCCCGAGGAGGGCAACGAGTTGACGCGGATCGAAATGCGCATCAACCGGCTGCTGAAGCGGGACGAGATTCCCGGCTTCACCTCCTACGTCAAGCCGCAGCCGACCGGCGATCTCAGCGAAGAAGAAACCGAGGAAGCGGCGCCGAAGCCGCCGGTCTTCGGCCGCGAACCGAAGCGCTATCGCCGGGCGCTATGAGACCCCCTTTCACTGGGCGTAACCGTTCACAGGGGACTGTCCCGATTTTCGCGGCGCAAAAGATGACGGCGCCGTAAAAGTGCTGCGGGAAGGGGACAGGTCCATGTTTTCGGCCTACCGTTTGTCCGCAAAATACGTTATTCCGCCGAAAAATGGACCAGTTCCCGACCGGGGCGTGAACGCTTAACCGAAAAGTTTGGAGGAAAAAAGACGTGAAAAAATCAGAGGCGATTCTCTCGGTTCTTTTCCTATTCCTCGCCTGTTCATTCGGCAATGCCCAATCCTTGCCCGAAAAAGCAGATGCGGAAAGCCGCATCGCCGATCGGCAAACGTATTTGCAGGAGTTAGGCAAGCAACTGAAGCTCGACTGGCCGAAAAACCGCGCGCTGCACATCGTTTGCCACGGGCATAGCGTGCCGGCGGGCTATTTCAACACGCCGGAGGTACACACTTTTGATTCCTATCCGCACTTGTGGCACAAGCAACTCGCGGGGAAATATCCCCACGCGGTGATCAACGTCATCGTCGCGGCCATCGGCGGGGAAAATGCCGAACAGGGCGCCGCCCGCTTCGAAAGCGACGTACTGGCGATGAAACCAGTTCTCGTAACCATCGACTACAGCCTGAACGACCGGCGGATCGGTCTTGAGCGGGCGAAAAGGGCGTGGATTTCGATGATCGAGAAAGCCCAAGCCGCCGGCGTCAAAGTGATTTTACTCACGCCCACGCCCGACACGCGAAACCGATGGGACGATCCGCAAGATCCGCTCGGCGAGCACGCCGCCCAAGTCCGCGCACTGGCGGCGAAATACCACACCGGTCTAGTCGATAGCACGAGGGCCTTTCAAGAGCGCGTCGAAAAAGGCGCGAAGATCGAAGATTTGATGTCGCACGTCAATCATCCCAACCGTCGAGGACACGAGTTGGTGGCGAATGAGTTGATGAAGTGGTTTCCGTGAGCCGTCCACGTTTATCCACGCCTCCGATGTATTCCCGCCGCATTCAAGAAGCATGGTTCGTGAGCAAAGCGCGGAATGGTTTTGCCGCCTACGGCCCGCCATCGGCATATTGAGACGGGGAAAACCGATGGCGGCCGCGGCCCCGACTTTCGCGTTCGTTTCGTTACTCTTTTACTTTGATTTGGGACTCATTTCGTTATTTTCCTTCCTTCAAAAATTGACAAAGCTGCTTGATTCTTGTCCTTACTTTGCCGCCACGGCGATTTTTCGCAGCTTGACGGATTCGGCCTTGGGCAAGTGTAGCGTGAGGACGCCGTCGCCGTAGTCGGCCGAGATTTTTCCGGCGTCGATCGCTTCGCTGATCTGGAAAGTGCGATAAAAATCGCCGACGTCGTATTCCTGGTGCAAATAGCGCCGATCGTTCCCTTGGCGCGGTTCGACCTTGCCGTGCAAGGTCAGTTCGCCGTCCTCGAAGCGGATGTCGATGGCGTCGCCGTCGGCGCCGGGCACGTCGGCCAGGAGCAGCAGCTCCTCGGCCTTTTCCACGATATCCACGTGGGGGCGGAAAAAACGCCCGCTCCGCGTATGTTCGGCGGCCGCCGCGCCGCCTTCCGCTTTGCTTAACACGTTCTCGGTATTCATGTTTCTTTCTCCTCGTTGGTATTTCGAAATGAGATTCCTTGTTTCGCCCACGACAGGTTGGAAACCTGTCCTACGTTGTTTCCACGACAGGTTGGAAACCTGTGCTACGTTGTTGCCATGACAGGTTGGAAACCTGTGCTACGTTGTTGCCATGACAGGTTGGAAACCTGTGCTACGAAGACACGGGGATTTTTCGGGGCTTGGCGACTTCGGCTTTTGGCAGCGTGAGCGTCAAAACGCCGTTTAGGAGTTCGGCCGCGACTTTATTGGAATCGACCTCGCAAGGGAGCCGCAACACCCGAGTGAAATCGCCCACTGGCCGTTCCCGGCGATGGTACGTTAGGCCTTCTTCGGCGATATCGGGCCGCTGGACCTTGACCGTCAGATCGAGGCCGGCCACCGAGATGTCGATCTGCTCGCTCTTTACGCCTGGAATTTCCATTTCCAACATCAACGCATCGTTTTGATCCCATAAATTGACCGCGGGCTGGCCGCGGCCGGCTGCCGGGTACGCTCCACCATTCGTGGTGGAACCGAGGAATCCGTTGAGCAGCCGGTCCATTTCGGAACGCAATTGATGGAAAGGATTGAAATAGACAGTCATTTTGGATTCTCCTTTTTTGATCGGGACGGTTAATTCTTATCCACCCTAATGGCTATGCAAAGGCTATGCCAAACGATAAACCGAATGACTCAAGTCGTTATATAAGAAGGACATACGCCGATAATGATTTTTTTACGAATTGAGAAAAACTGCCATATTGGCAGTTGAGTTGACCGCTTGATCGGTTCTTGAATGAATACCACTAGGCAAATACGGTACGGTTTGCTAAGCTCTTAGACCTTATAGTTATTCGGGGCTGCCCGCTGGTATTCCGGTTGTGGAAGTGTTGTTTTCTGGCTATATTGGACGATTCGACTCAATTTCGGTCGATATAAATGGGTAACGGGGAGGAATTTTCCCATCCTTCAAGTCGTCGCGGCATTAAGGTTTACCCAAACAGCCGGATTTCAACGGGGATATACTTCCCCTTACTCCAATCTTCACGCCCCATGCGATTTGTGCTGATTGATCGAATCGTTGAAATCGAGCCGGACGTGAAGATTACGGCCGTGAAGACCTTGACGCTGGCCGAAGAGTATTTGGCCGATCATTTTCCCAACTTTCCGGTCATGCCTGGGGTGTTGATGGTGGAGGCGATGACCCAAACCGGGGCTTGGCTGGTCCGCGCCAGCGAAAATTTCCGTCATTCGATCGTGATCTTGAAAGAGGCCGCGAACGTGAAATACGGCCAGTTTTTCGAACCCGGCCAAACGATGACGATTCGCGCGGAAATCATCAAGCGAAGCGATTCCGAGACGAAACTCAAGGCGAGCGGAACGGTGGATGACCGCGTGATCGTGAGCGGGCGGTTGACCTTGAAGCAATACAATTTGGGCGACGCCGCCCCGCTCCATCGGGAAACCGACCGGCAGATCATCCGCGAAATGAAAGCGCAATTCGCATTGCTCAGTCAGTCGTCGCGGAATTTGGCGGAATTGACCATTTAACGAAACATTTAGACCGGGGACGAGGACGCCCCGGCTCGCTAATACGAAAAACATTCCATGCGATTAGACGGCAAAATAGCTTTGGTTACAGGCGGTAGCCGCGGCATCGGCCGGGCGTGCGTGGAGCGCTTGGCGGCCGAAGGCGCGCAAGTTACCTTCATTTACCAGAGCAACCGAGAATCGGCCGATTCCTTGGTGCAGACGCTGCAATCCGCGCCGCGGCCCGTCCGCGCCGTCCAGGCCGACGTCCGCGATCTTGCTCGGGCGAAGGAAATCGTCGATCGGATCTTCGAGGAATCGCAGCGGATCGACATTCTCGTCAATTCGGCCGGCATCGTCATGGACGGCCTGATGGGGGCCATGACCCAGGAACAATGGCGCACGGTCGTCGAGATCAACTTGGGCGGGACCTACAACTATTGTCATGCCGTCACGCAATACATGATGATGCAGCGTGCCGGCGCCATGGTCAATCTCTCGAGCACGGCGGCCGAATTCGCCTCCCGCGGACAGGTCAACTACGCCGCCAGCAAGGGGGGCATCAACGGCCTTACCCGGGCGCTGGCCAAGGAGTTGGCGCCGCGCGGGGTGCGGGTCAACGCGGTGGCGCCGGGGATGATCGAAACCGACATGAGTTCGTTCGTGCGCGGGGCGGCGGGCGATCAGATCATCAAGGCGATTCCCATGAAACGCATCGGCAAGCCCGCGGAAATCGCATCGGTCGTGGCCTTTTTGGCCGGCGACGACGCCGCCTATCTCACCGGACAAGTGCTCCGCGTCGATGGCGGCCTGAGCTTGGGGGGGTATTAATTGCAAATTGCAAATTGGTAATTGCAAATTGCAAATTGAACGAAGTCGAATGGTTTCACCATGGAAATCAACAACCCGGTTTCTTTATATAACGAAGGATCATAACCAATCTGTAATTTGCAATTTGCAATCACCAATTTGCAATGGCCAAATTGCAATCAAGCCTTTCCGTTTGGAGGTTGAGTGACATGCCGACAAAGGACGAAGTTTTCGAAAAAATCCAGGCCGCCTTGGTGGATGCCTTGGGAGTCGATGAGGAGGACGTCAAGCCCGAAGCCACCCTGGTGGGCGATCTTGGCGCCGAGTCGATCGACTTCCTGGACATCGTCTTCCGCCTGGAGAAGGGATTCAACATCAAAATCCCCCAAGGCGAACTGATGCCCGAGGACGTACTCAAGGATACGCGCTACGTCGTCGATGGCAAGGTTACCGAGGCGGGCTTGGCCGAACTTCGCCAGCGGATGCCGTACGCCAACCTCGACGAATTCGCGCAGAATCCCGTGGTTCAGGACTTCACCAAATTATTCACCGTGGCCGATCTCTGCCGCTTCGTGGAAGGCAAAGTCGGGGCGACGGAATAAAGTTTCAGGTGCATCATGCGTTGGTACTGGATCGATCGGTTCGTGGAATTCGAGAGCGGTCGGCAGGCCAAGGCGATCAAGTGCATCTCCCTGGCCGAAGACCACCTGCACGATCATTTTTCGTACTACCCGATGATTCCCCATTCCCTGGTGATCGAGGGCTTGGCGCAAACCGCCGGTCTGCTGGTGGGCGAATTCAACCACTTCCGCGAGAAGGTCGTGCTGGCCAAGGTTCCCAAGATCGCCTTTTATTGCGAAGCCACGCCCGGCGACGTGCTGACCTACTGCGCCAAGATCGAGTACATCAAGGACGTCGGCGCGATGGCCGCGGTTTCGAGCCATAAAGGCGACGTGCCGCACGCGGAGGGCGAACTCGTATTTGCCCACCTGAACGAGCCGCGTTTGGGCAGCTTGTTCGACCCGGCGACGTTCCTTCGCATGATGTGCCTGCTGGGCGCGTACGACGTGGGACGGGCCGCCGACGGCAGCAAGCTCCAACCGCCGCCGCATTTGCTCCGCGCCCTGTACGCCGGCAATTGCGAGGGCAATTAATAAGGATGTCATGATCGATTGCAAATTGGTAATTGTAAATTTCAAATTGCAAAATGAACGACGCGACGAGCGTCCGTTGGCTTTTTTGCTTTCGGTGAAAATGTTTTTTCGTGGAGCCGCCGATTTTATGCCGTCCATCCCCAATTTGCGATTTGCGATTTGCGATTTGCAATTCCACGCAATTCCTTCGATTTTCAACCTGGATTAAGGTATATGCGACGCCGCGTAGTAGTTACGGGTATCGGATGCGTCACCCCCCTGGGCGCCGCAATCGAAACGGTCTGGGGACGGCTGCTCGCCGGCGAATCGGGGGTGGGCTATACCTCTCTTTTCGACGCCTCGAATTTTCCCACGCGCATTTCGGCCGAAGTCCGCGATTGGGACCTTTCCGAGGTCGGCGAAAATCCCGACGATTGGAAATACCAGGGCCGCCACACGAAGTTCGCGGTCGGCGCGGCGAAGAAGGCCGTGGCCGATTCCGGCTTGGACCTCGACCGCCTCGATCCGACCCGCTTCGGCGTTTATTTGGGCAGCGGCGAAGGGCAGCAGGATTTCAACCGTTTTTCCGAAATGATGGTCGCCGCGCTCTCCGGCGGCGAGTTCGATCTCGGCCGCTTCGTCCGCAAGGGGCTGGAAACGCTGCACCCCATCGCCGAATTGGAGCAGGAGCCGAACATGCCCGCCGGACACCTGGCCGGCCTGTTCAACGCCCAGGGGCCGAACGTGAATTGCCTCACGGCCTGCGCGGCCAGCAGCCAGGCGGTCGGCGAAGCGGTGGAGATCATCCGCCGCGGCGAGGCCGACGTGATGCTTTCCGGCGGCACGCATTCGATGATCCATCCCTTCGGCGTGACGGGCTTCAACCTGCTCACCGCGCTTTCGACCCGCAACGACGAGCCGACCCGCGCTTCCCGCCCCTTCGATCGCGAACGCGACGGCTTCGTGCTCGGCGAAGGATCGAGCATGTTGATTCTCGAACACCTCGACGCCGCGAAGGCCCGCGGCGCGAAAATCTACGGCGAGCTGGTGGGCTACGGCTCGACCGCCGACGCCTACCGCATCACCGACCAGCACCCCGAAGGCCGCGGCGCGAAGGGCTGCATGGCCGCGGCTTTGGCCGACGCCGGCATGGGGCCGGGCGACATCCACTACATCAACGCCCACGGCACCAGCACGGCCGTGAACGACAAGGTCGAGACCATGTCGATCAAGGGGATTTTCGGCGAGCATGCCTACAAGATTCCGGTCTCCAGCACGAAAAGCATGATGGGGCACTTGATTGCCGCCGCGGGAGCCACCGAATTGATCGTTTGCCTCTTGGCGATCCGCGACAACGTCCTGCCGCCGACGATCAACTACGAATTTCCCGATCCCGATTGCGATCTCGATTACGTTCCCAATACGGCCCGGCAAACCCGCTGCGACGTGGCCCTCTCGAACAGCTTCGGATTCGGCGGCCAGAACGTCTCGCTGATCGCGAAACGAATTTAATCGATTAGCCCGTAGCCAACGGCGACGGCGCATCATGGGCAATTTCAACCCAACGCCGTCGCCGTTGGCTCCGGGCTAAACGGATATCAATCGAGGCGTTCGAGCAGGTAATCCTGCACTTCGATCGACGCGCCTTGCTGGAGGAAATTGACGCACACCAGAAGCCGCGTCTCTCCGCGGCGGACCAACACTGTGCCTTCCATGCCCATCAGCGCGCCTTGCTTGATTCGCACCCTTTGGCCGGGCGCGATGCGGCGTTCGATGGTGAGCGGGGCGTTCGACTCGATCAGCCGCTTGATCTGCCGCAAATCGCTCGTCAACTGCTCGGCGTCATCCACGCTCAAGATCCGCGAGATGCGGTTGGTGGTCAGCCCGCGCACGCGCTCCGCCTCGTCGGCCAGCATGAACACGTAGCCGGTGAAGAGCGGCATGAACGATGTACGTCTGCGTCCTTTGACGATTGCCGTGTTTTTGATCTGGGGAAGATAGAAGGGAATTTGATATTTCAACAATTCCCGCGCGAGCGACTTTTCCTGCCGCGATTTCGTGTAAACCACCCACCAATGCCGCTCCCCCGGCTCGAACGCGGGATTTTCTCCCGGCTCGTCGAGCAGGTTTTCGGGGAACACGCAAGGTTCTTCTTTGTGAATCGGCACGGTAAATCACGGGCTGGTCTTCGTAGGGTGGGCTTCGCCCACCAAGGGGTATGTTATGAATTTCGATTGGTGGCAGAGCCCACCCTGCTAAAGTGAGTTACGGATAAGAGAGTATTGCTCAGTCCCGAAGGGACGATAGTCATTAGCCAGGGGTGTGAACCCCTGGGAAAGGAGAACCAATGTACCTATTAGCCCCAACGGGGGCGACAGTAGCGAGAGATGTCGAATTACTGTCGTCCCGTCGGGACTTTACTGCCGCCCCTTTGGGGCTTTGTTGGTGATGGCGACCGTTTCCCAGGGGCTTACGCCCCTGGCTAATGACTACCGTCCCTTCGGGACTCTTAAACGAAACTCAGATTACTAAAGATATCGGGAATCGGATACAGAGAAAAGGGGGACGGAAAGCCGACGCCATGCCCCAATTACCGTGGGATATTGTTGAATGGAACAAAATCTGGTAAATTAGCGCTCCGATAGAGAGAAAACGTCTTGTTCGCAAATTATGTTCAGGAGCTAATCAAATCGTGGGATTAATTTCTGCATTATTCGGCTCACGTGATCCGCTTATTCGATTGAGTCGCGGAACAGACCGGGATGCATTCATAACAGCCCTCATCAACACAAATTTAATTGTCCTTTCGGTGCCGTTTAATTCAGATATCGATTCGCACTCGATGACCAAAGAAGAGTTCCTCGCCGAAATCGAAATCGCTGCCAAAGACCTAAAAGAAAGGAAATCTGGGTTCGAACCATTCATGTATAAGAATGGCGACATTACGGTAATGCCTATCTTTAGTTCACAACAATTTGCCGAACAATTCGCTAAAGTGTATGTACCAAGAGTTAACAAGATCATTCATTTTCAGGTTCTTACGATCTGTGGTAATCATTTAGCACCAGCATTTTCGGCGGCGGAAACGGTGATTCTCAATGATGAATCGAAACACCCATACGAGTTTACTCGTGATGATATCGAAAAGTTTGTTCAGAAGAGCGGTTTGGCTTCCGATAGATAGATGCCAGATTCTGACGTCTCATCGGGCACCGTGATTTTCTCAATCGTTTCCCGCAATTTCGACAATTCATCGAGAAAAGCGTCCGGGGATTCGAGGGCAAGCTGCTGGGCCGCATCGCGGTAATAGGCGACGCCGTCGAGCAGATTTTGCTTGAACTCGACGAAGTACGTTGGCGGATTTAGCGAAAGTCCCAAATAAAACAGACGCAGCTCCGCGCCGAGGAAATCGAGATACAATTCGATTTCGCGAAGCAAGAAATGCGGCCGGGATTTGCCGTTTAAGAGCGAAGTGCGGCCGTAAATGTGGCCGACCATCTCTTCGAGCGTGGCGACCTTGGAAAAATTCACGATGTTCGGTCCGCAGCAGACCGCGGGCGTGGCGGCCGCGTCGATGCCGTTCTTGATCGTAGCCCCGCCCGCCAGATCGTGGCAGATGCACGATTTATGCAGCACCGCTTCGCGCACCGCCGCGCGCTTGGCCTCGGGCAAGTCTTCCCGCTCGATCCGTTCGAGCTTCAGTTTCTGGTAGCCGCGCGAGGCCGTGCAGATCGGGAGTTCGGTGAATTCGGTGTTCCAGAGCTTCACGTGGCCCTTCACGCAGCGGCTGCCGGGCCGGCCTGCGGCGATGTTCTTGCGGCGGGTTTCCTCGCTCGACGAAGTGCGGAGGTTCCAAAACGGCATCCCGAACGGCGAACTATCGCTAAGATAAACGTCGTCTTCCGTCGCGGCGCAAAGCTTTTCGAGGTGTTCTCGATCGACGTTGGTTACTTCGGGCACGAGCAGGAAGGGCGTCGCCCAGCCGGTGCCGTCGGCGGCGTAAAGCTCGCGGAGCAAGGCGTCTTCCGCCGCCGTCCCGATGCCGCCTTGCACGGTGAGGCGGACACTGGGCGGCTCCTTGGGCACGGGCGAATTCCGCTGCGTCAGCGCCTTGGCATAGGTCGCATAAAGCTGCGCGATCAGTTCGGTTTTCTTCCGCTTGAACTCTTCGAGAATCGGCCCCAAGAGCAATCCTTGCGTGGCGAAGGCGTGTCCGCCGCAATTCAAGCCCGACTCGATGCGATATTCGGAAATCCACAGTCCGCGTTTGGCCAAGAACCGCCCTTGCACCGCGGCCGAGTGGTAGTCGCTGACCTTGAGGGTAATTTTTTTCTTGAAGCTGCTGTTTTCGTCCGGGAAGAAGTCGCCGAATTCGGCGGCGTAAGAATAGAGCCGCGGATTGAAGCCCGCCGAAAAGACGATCGACGATCGCAGGGTGCTTTCGGCATAGCCCCTGAGCGCCGAGAGCGCCGGACTGAACATCGGCGGCAGCTTTTCGCCGTGGCGATAGACGTCGCGGTCGCTTTTCGCCATGATGTTCACGTCGATGCTGCCCGGCGCGGCGAGGGCGCGCAACCGTTCTTGCCGTTGGAACCGTTCGGCCGGATCGGCGGTCGCCAGCATCTCGCGGTAGTCGCGGGCGAGCGGCGCATCGGGCAACAACTCGAAATAGCGCGTGATTTCACTGCCGGGCACGAAAGCAGAAGCTTGCAACGCTTCGACTTGCCGGTGAATTAGAAAATCTAGGAGATTTAGATAAGCGGTGATCCGCCGCGCGCGGCAATCTTCTTCGTCGTTGGCGATTTCCCGGTAAGGTTCGCCGGCTTGCGTACCGTGGAGCTTTCGCATTTGCTCCACGAGTACGTCGTCCACCAAGGACATCGCCGAATCGATGCCGTATTTGGCCACCCGCAGCGGGGCATCGATCGTAAAACCCGTGCCCATCACGCAGACGTGAAAAGTGTGGGGGCGTTGACCGGGGACAATGGTCATGAATCATCCGATCTGAGGCAAAATGCGGCGAAAACAAGGTCGGAAACCGCACTCTGCCAGAGCGGAGAGCAGTCTGGGAAATCCATTTCGCGTTTCGGGGGATCGTGAAAGGTTAAAACGTTAAGATTCTACTGGGAGTTGTCCGGCCTGTCAGGACCAAATGGGGATAAACGAGAGGAATATGCCGTAGAAAAGCATTAAGTTATTTTGCATACCCCTCGCAGGAACTACGAAAGGCCGGGGTTTTACCATTCCGATACAATCGCGGGAGAGAAGTTGGATGAAAATCGCATTTTGAGCTACTTCCCCCATTCCCTTCGGGCGGTCGTCGTGCTACGATGCAAGCAGTGGTGAGAAGCGAGGTGAGCCCCCCAACTTACTCCAAGTGTTCTCGTACTGGTCACCGGCAGATTGCCCGGCGACGGAATTAGTAGCGTGCATGATCGCGACGATCGCAAATCTTCCTTGAAAAAGAACGCTTGACGACTCTTCGCGCCGCACTTGAAAAAAACGTCGCCCATCAAAATGCGGTTGATTTTCTCCCTCTAACGTTCGGCCGCAATCTTCCTTCAACGAGGAAGGGGACTCTGAAAGAAGTTTACGGTTAAGTGCTTTTTTTCCAATTTTTTTAAGGAGTGGCGTTATGCCGCAAGGGACGATCAAAAAAGTGATCGCAGACAAAGGTTTTGGTTTTATCGAGGGAGAACGAGGCGACTTGTTCTTCCATTCCAGTTCCGTCGTGGGAACGACCATCGAGGCGCTTCGCGTCGGACAGGCGGTAACCTACGAGGAAGGACGCGGCCCGAAAGGTCCCCGCGCGGAGAACGTCCAATTGGCTTAATCAACCGAGAGGTAGCGGATTAGGGATTGGAGATTGGAAGCCCCTGAAGTTTTCCCATCTCCAACCCCGCGATCCCTAAACCCTCCCCAAAACCCAAATTCAATTCCTCAAGGAGCGTGCTATGACCAGTATTTACGTGGGCAATCTGTCGCACAACGCGACGGAAAACGATCTGCGCGACGCCTTCGGCCAATTCGGCGCGGTCGCGAACGTAACGATCATCAAGGACCGCGAGACGGGTCGCCCCCGCGGATTCGCGTTCGTCGAAATGTCCGACAACGGCGAAGCCGCGACGGCCATCCAAGAGTTGAATCTCAAGGAGATCAACGGCCGCGCGGTAACGGTGAACGAAGCGCGTCCGAAGGCCGACCGTCCGGCCCGACGCGGCGGCGGCGGCGGTGGCGGCCGCGGCCGCTGGTAGTTTTTTTCCGCGCGAGTCAATCGACGGGTTGGGATGGCGGTTCCGCCGCCATCCCAATTTCGTTTGCATCGGGGGCGGAAGTTCCACCCGGAGCGCCGGATTTTCGGCGGCGCCGTGAGTTGCCGGAATCGAGAAAGAACGTGAAATACCGCCTTTTGGCAATCGACATCGACGGCACGCTGATGAACAGCCGGGACGAACTTACGCCCGGCACCCAGGCGGCGCTCGTCCGCGCGAGCGCGGCGGGGGTGCAGGTGGTGCTGGCGACCGGCCGCCGCTACCGCCGCGCGCTGCCGCTGGTCGAACCGTTGGGCATCGACGTGCCGCTGATCACGGCCAGCGGCGCGCTGGTCAAGGACCCGCTCGACCACCGCACCATTTATCGCGCGGAATTCGATTCCGCGCTGTTGCGCGGCGTTTGCCGGTTCCTCGACCGCGCGGGTTTCGATCCGCTCCTTTGCGCGGATACCTTCCACCAACGCTTCGATTTTTTCCATGCGGTGGAGATCGAGCGGATTCGCCACGGGGAATTGGCCGAGTATCTGGAAATCAATCCCGACGACGGCCGCTTGCTGCCCGACCTGCTCGACCGGCCCCCGCCGGATGCGTTCCTCGCCTTCACGTTCGGCACGCGGGAGCAAATGCTCGCCTTGGAGTCGGCATTGCGGGAAAATTTTCCCGGCCGGCTTGCCACGCACGTGCTGCGCAGCCCGCGCTATCGGGGATTTCTGGTCGAGATCGTGCCGGCGGAGGTCTCGAAATGGTCGGCGGTCCGCCGCTTGGCCCGGAGCTGGAATATCGCCGAGCGCGAAATCTGCGCCGTCGGCGACGACGTGAACGATCTGACGATGATCCGCGCGGCGGGCCTGGGCGTCGCCATGGGCAACGCGATCCCCGAAGTCAAAGCCGCCGCCGACCGCATCGCCCCCACGCACGACGAGGAAGGACTCGTGCAAGTGGTGCAGTGGATAATTTAACGGCGGTATTCCCGGCTATTTCGGCATTAAGAAGCGCAAGTGATGGGCGCAGTGGATCAAATGCAGCTTGGTCCATTCCTCCTTGGTAAGCGGGCCGAAAATCGGACTCGGTTCGAGCGGCTCGGATTTTCGTCCGAAACGATCGATCAACTCGACGAGTTCGTCGGCCGCGACGGCATCCGCGCGGACTCCAGCGGGGAGGAAACGCTTGGGTACTTTGACGCCGGTTCGCATCTTTCCGGCTTCGAATATTCGCCGCAGCACGAATTTGCCGACGGTCGCGCGGACAATCCAGGGGAACTTCGTGTCGAATCCATCGAGCGAGCCGCGGAAAAAGATCGCCAGATGGTCGCAGATTTGTCCCAGCGACCAATTTCCCCTCCGCTCGTATCCCACTCGCTGCAACAATCGAATGTCGTCGATTGCGTCATTTAGGCCTTGAAATTGGAGACTACGGCGAGGCATGGCATTTTTTCCAAAAAGGCATAATGCTTATTATGAAATGAATTATAGCCACAAGAGTTATATTTTTGGTTTTACAAGCGAACCACCTAAAATAATCACCCCCTGCAGATGGGTTTTTATTTTTTTTCGGGGGAGTTGCTCAAAAAGCATTTGACAGTCCGCTTGTTCCGATTATTATGAATTGTAGAAGCGTGTTGCGGGGAAGAAAGCTGGCTTCCTTGAATATACCATTAACCCCAACCTGAGGCAGCGTCGGTCAAGTCGGTTATGCCTGCGAGTTAAGGCAAACTCGGGCATTCGTCTTTCCATTATTGGAAATCGACATTCTTAAGGCTTGACCTGGAAAAAGATCGGCGACGCTAAGCGCAACGGCGTTCGCATGCGCCGGTACGCGGCGCGATTCGCCCTCTGTTTTCCGTTTTCCTTCGATGTTCTTTGCGGCTCGTTTCGGATTGCGCGCCGATCGCTGGGGCTTTGTAGGCCGGCCGGTGAAGATGAAAAATCCAAGAGTATGCACTACTAATTCCAAGGGCATTTTTCCAAGGTTTGCAACCATGAAATTTCTTTCTATCGCGTTCATTTTTGTTTTGGTTTTAGCGTTGGCCGGCGAGGCGAAAGCCAGCATCATTACGCTGAACGACTTGAATTCCACGGCGAGTTTCAACGTAACATCCGGCGAAGGGATGAATAGCTGGATCGTGGACGGCGCGAACCAGCTCAAGCAGCAATGGTTCTGGTTCCGCGAGGGAACGAATCCCGAACAGCCGATCAACGCTCTGTCCGCTCCGACGGTCAAAGTGACCGACAGTAATTTCAATCCCGGCGACGATACGCTCAACGTGCTCTATCAGGGCCAGGGTTTGAAGATCGTCGTCAGCCATACGCTGACGGGCGGCACGGCAGGCTCCGGCAAGTCCGATCTCGCCGAAACGATCACCATCACGAACACTTCGGGAATCGTCAAGGACTTGCACTTCTTCCAGTACGTGGACATGGATCTGGCGGGAACGGCTTTGGATTCCTCCCTGATTTTATCGGGCGTTCCCAGCCCGAACACCGCGACCCAAACCGAAGGGAATTACGCGGTGGGCGAAACGGTGAACACGCCCCGTCCGAGCCATTACGAAGCGGGAATCGCTTCGCTGCTGTTGGCCAAGCTTCAAGACAACCTTGCCACCGATCTCGCCGATGCGGCTTCCGCTTCGCAAGGAGATTTGGCCTGGGCCTTCCAGTGGGATATTCAACTGGCGCCGGGCGGCACCTATCAAATCAGCAAGGATAAGAACCTGGCCATCGTTCCCGAGCCGGGCGCCTGGACGTTGCTCTCGCTGGGCGCCGCGATGGGCTTGGGACTGTTGCGTTTGCGGAAACGCAGTCGATAAGAACCTGTCCAGTATCAAGACCGCGTTTTGTTCGTTGCGGACACGGTTTGGTTGGCGATTCTGCGAGGCGGGAGCCTCGCGGACATTGCGTTCCCAGGCGGGAGCCTGGGAACGAGAAAATCGCGG
>JADLEL010000134.1 GCA_020846145.1 Pirellulales bacterium
CTTGGGAGCTTCTCCACCCCCAGGATGTGATGAGCCGACATCGAGGTGCCAAACCGCTCCGCCGCTATGGACGCTCGGGAGCGATAAGCCTGTTATCCCCAGAGTACCTTTTATCTGATGAGCGATGGCCCTTCCATACGGGACCACCGGATCACTAAATCCGACTTTCGTCTCTGCTCGATACATCTATCTCGCAGTCAAGCACCCTTTCTACTTTTGCGCTCGACGACCGATTGCCAACCGGTCTGAGGGTACCTTTGAACTCCTCCGTTAACATTTAGGAGGAGACCGCCCCAGTCAAACTGCCCAACTGGCAATGTCCCCCGCCCGGATATACGGGAACGAGGTTAGAACTAAAATATGCCCAGGGTGGTATTTCAAGGTTGGCTCCACCGATGCTAGCGCACCGGCTTCGACGCCTCCCACCTATCCTACACAGAACATATCACAGCCCAATACCAGCCTACAGTAAAGGTTCATGGGGTCTTTCCGTCAAGTTGCGGGAACGTGGCATCTTCACCACGGCTACAATTTCACCGGGTCACTGGTTGAGACAGTACATCAGTCGTTACGCCATTCATGCAGGTCGGAACTTCGTTTCAGTGGTTAGTGGTCAGTGGTCAGTGGTCAGTAAAGACCATGCCACGCACCACGAACACCTAACCCACAGTTTCCTGTGGCACAGACTATACCTTCACCTGACCGCAACGGATCGAGACTTCGTTGCCATCGAGTACTCAGCATCAAGCGTTAAGTGCTCAATACTGCATAGATCAGGGCCGGCGTGTTATGGAATTTCAAAAGAAATCCATCCAGGGATCTCACTCCCTGAGTCGTTACGGGGATCGCTTGCGCGATCTTACCCTCGGTATTGCCCTCGGCGCCTCTGCATTGCGCCGTTAGGGTTTCACCGATTTGAGCCGGTATAATGAACGGAATCGCTTCCGTTCTGGGCAGTTATTATTCTACCCGACAAGGAACTTCGCTACCTTAGGACCGTCCAATTTGTTACTCTCGAAAATGCAAATTGAAAAATGCAAATTGCATTTTCAAATTGAACTATCGAGGGATTGAGCATTTCTGCCAATCTCTGCATGTCGCCATGCAGATCGGACTATATCATCCGCGTTGGTTATCGGCCAACGAGGTTCGGCATATAGTCTCTGGGGATTCCGTTGCCGTAAATGCTTTCAAGATCGTATCATCGTCGTATTTGCGTTTGCCTCCGTCATTCATATTTCGCCGTAACTTTAGCAGTTTGGCAATACCTTCTTGGTTTAGATGTTCTCCTCGATTCATCAATTCCGCCATCTTTTGAAAGATGTTGAAATCTCTTTTTTTCTTCGCGGAGAGAAACCCAAACCGTTGAAAGAAGGGAATGACATTCGAGCGGATGACAATGAGGCTATTAGTCTCATACATCCAAACTCCACCGCCTTTATAGCGGATGGAGCCGCACTGGAGATGTTTCTTTAGCAGAACCAGAATGAATTTGTCTTTTTGAGACACATTCAGGCATAAAGAAATTTTCCAGGGCAACTTATAGTCTCGACGTCGGCGGAAGGTTAGATGAAAACTACCTTCGCCATCGACGAAACCGGCAATATAATACCCGATGGCATCTGGAACTTGAAAAGCTTGAAACAATGCAACGGCCTTTCCTGCTGATTGCCTGCACCCAGCGCATTGTCACTATCATCGACGTTCGATGATGAGTAGCGTGGGATACTCAGGGATTCCAGCATATAGCCGAATTTTACAACTACGATTGTCCATTTCATAGTTACGGCCGCCGTTTACCGGGGCTTCGGTCGCGGGCTTCACCTTGCGGCTAACCCTCTTCCTTAACCTACCGGCACCGGGCAGGCGTCAGACTCTATACATCCACTTGCGTGTTCGCAGAGTCCTGTGTTTTTGATAAACAGTCGCTGATGTCGATTTACTGTGGCCTCCAAAGGCTTTCACCCTCGGAGGCACCCCTTATTCCGAAGTTACGGGGTCATTTTGCAGAGTTCCTTAACCAGTGGTCTCCCGAGCGCCTTAGACTACTCGTCTCGCCTACCTGTGTCAGTTTTAGTACGGTCACCCATGCTTCGTAGCTTAGCAGCTTTTCTTGGACGCTTGTCTGATGACTATCGGAACATATACGCCTTTGTCCCGAAATTGCGACCTGTTGCCGCGGATTTGCCTACGGCGGCCGCAAGGTTCGGGCGAGGGACATTTCTAGTCGTCCCCTCACCTTTCAAGCGCCGTCCCTGCATCGCTCCACATGGGTGGCGCAGGAATGTTGACCTGCTATCCATCGACTACGCCTTTCGGCCTCGTCTAAGGTACCGGCTAACCCTGGGCGGAATTACCTTCCCCAGGAAACCTTAGGCTTTCGGCGAGCAGGATTCTCACCTGCTTTATCGTTACTCATTCCGGCATAAGCACCCGAAGACCCCTCCACCGCTCCTTCCGGTACGGCTCGTGTCTGATCTTCGGCGCTCTCCTACCATTGTCCTTGCGGACAATCCACCGCTTCGGTGTCGGGCTTACTCCCGTTCATTATCGGCGCAGAACTGCTCGGCCAGTAAGCTGTTACGCACTTTTTAAATGGTGGCTGCTTCTAAGCCAACATCCTGGCTGTCACGGCAATTCAACTTCCTTAGTGACTAAGCCCGACTTCGGGACCTTAGCGGGTGATCTGGGTTGTTTCCCTCTCGACTACGGAGCTTATCCCCCGCAGACTGTCTCCCGAGATAGTCGCACCGGTATTCGGAGTTTGGTTCAGCAAGGTAATCTGGGAAGATCCCTAAACCGATTCAGTATCTCTACCCCCGGTGCGTAGTGGCTCGAGGCTATCCCTAAAGATATTTCGGAGAGAACGAGCTATCCCTGCGTTTGATGAGACTTTCACTCCTCCCCACAAGTCATCCCCTCGGTTTTCAACCCAAGTGGGTTCGGTCCTCCACGCGGTATAACCCGCGATTCAACCTGCTCATGGGTAGTTCACGCAGATTCGCGTCTGCTGCCTGCGACCGACCATTCTTGCGAATGGTGCCCGCGCCCTATTCAGACTCGGTTTCCCTATGGCTCCAGTCCTTAAGACCTTAACCGAGCCGCAGACAGCAACTCGCCGGATCATTATGCAAAAGGCACGCCGTCACGCTTGCAAAGCATAGCGCTCCGACCGCTTGTAGGCACATGGTTTCAGGTTCAGTATCCTCCCCTAACAGGGGTTCTTCCCATCTTTCAGTCGCCCTACTGAGTTCACTATCGGTCGTCAGAGAGTATTTAGCCTTGCGGGATGGTCCCCGCGGATTCAGTCGAGATTCCACGTGGCTCGACCTACTCAGGTACTCCTCGAGAGACTATGCGACTGTCGCGTACGGGGCTGTCACCCCCTATGGCCTGCCTTTCCAGACAGTTCCGCTAGTCGATAGTTTGGTAACTCTCATGTGAGAAGCCCTACAACCCCGCAGGGAAAATCCCCGCGGTTTAGGCTGATTCCCGTTCGCTCGCCGCTACTGAGGAAATCGAGTTTTCTTTCTTTTCCAACGGTTACTTAGATGTTTCAGTTCACCGTGTTGGCGACGTGCACCTATGTATTCAGTGCACGTTAATTAAGGTATCCCGGGATCAACGCTCGTTTGACAGCTTCCCCGGGCTTATCGCAGTCTTCCACGCCCTTCATAGCCTTCTGACGCCAAGACATCCCCCATGCGCCCTTAGTAGCTTGACCACATGAATCCAATGCTCCTCAAAGCCCCATTCGCCAGAAGGCAAACGGGTTCCTCGCGGAAGCACTCGCTTTCATGTTGATCCTGCTACCGGAACCGCTGCATCACGGTTCCAGTAACGATTCGCTCATGGACCCTCAATATTTCACCCCCGATGTATTCATCGGGGGCTAAATTGCGGATCGTCTAAGTGCTCTATAATTCAAAATCCAGTGCAATGCACCATAAAATAGTGCAAGCACGTGGTCATTGAGATGCCACTTCCATTACACCACAACCAAATTGTCAAAGAACGCACAAGGGGCCACACAGGGCCATAAACCTCGCTGTCAGATCGACAGGGGCCGCGCTTTCCCGACTGCCATCGCAGCCGCCGGGGAAACGCGACCCCTGTTGATCTGCCGGGGATTTCTTAACTTTCGCCCCCTTAACTTTCTCTTGCCCCCACAAGGGAAACATTGAATTTAGCAAAGTCTCTGTCCGGTGTCAACAACCTTTCGACCCTAAATCGGAAAAAATTTCAAAAATCTTTAGAGGGGTTAATATTCCCCTCATTGGAATGTATTCCGTTCCAAGGCTTCTCAATTCTATCGGCCATTTTACTGCCGGCAACCCACCCGAAAAATTTTTTTATTAGAATGGAGGTAGAGTTGAAATGGCCGGTTGCCTGGCAAGGGAAAAAATCGGCCGTTTCGGCGCTCAAGGGCTAATTTATGCGCATCAGTTCGATCCCGCAAATCTACCGTCATTTGAACCGCTGGTACGAAATCGTAGCGGTGCTGATCAAATACGAATTGGCGGCGTGGATCGGCCGTTTGGGACCGGATTTTGCGAAAGATATATTGAAAACGCCCTCCAAGACGGCCATCGCGCGGCATCGTTGGGAGACCCGGCTGCGGATGGCGCTTTCGGAACTGGGGCCGACATTCATCAAGCTGGGTCAGATATTAAGCACCCGCCCCGATTTGGTGGGCGTTACCTTGGCCGAGGAACTTCAATCGCTCCAGGCCGACGCCCCCGCCGATCCCTCGACTGCGGTGCGCAAGCTGGTCGAAGCGGAACTGGGCCGGAAGATCGAAGAGGTATTCGACGCCTTCGAGGATGCGGCGATGGCATCGGCCTCGATCGGGCAGGTGCATCGCGCGGTCTTGAAAACCGGCGAGAAAGTCGTCGTGAAAGTGCTGCACGCCGATATCGAACGCAAGTTCTCGGTCGATTTGGACATTCTCGCGGGCCTGGCGCAACTGGCCGAGATGATCCCCGAGTTTCAGCCGTATCGTCCGCGCACACTGGTGGGCGAGTTCCAGCGTGCCTTGCGGCGGGAGTTGGATTTCGCCCGCGAACTGCGGAATCTGCAGCAATTCATCCACGATTTCCGCGGCAGCCCGATCGTCCGCTTTCCGCAGCCGTATCCCGAGCTTTCGACGCGGCGGGTGTTGACGATGGAATTGCTCGAAGGCCGCTCGCTGTTGGATTTAAGCCATTCGCCGGGCGCGGACTACGATCTGGACGAGATCGCCCGCCGCGGCGCGACGGTCTGCCTGGAAATGATCTTTTCCAACGGCTTCTACCATGCCGATCCGCATCCGAGCAACATCCTGGTGATGCCCGACGGCGTCATCGGCATGCTCGATTGCGGGATGGTCGGGCGGTTGGACGAGCAGTTGCAGGACGATTTTTGCGAGTTGCTCTTGGCGCTCGGCGAAACCGACGCGGAGTATCTGACGACGCTGATTCTGCGGATCGGCAAATCGCCGGGGAATTTGGACCGCGCGTCGCTCTCGCTCGACGTCACCGACTTTTTGGCGCATTACGCGAGCCAGCCGATCGAACACTTCGATCTGAGCGGGGCGCTGAAGGAGATGACCGAGATCATCCGCCGCTACCACATCATGCTGCCGGCGCGGATCGCGATGTTGCTGAAGGCGCTGATCACGCTGGAAGGTACGGCGCAGTTGGCCAGCCCGCGGTTCAGTTTGGTCGAGATGATGCGGCCCTACCGGAAAAAAATGCTCTGGCGGCGGATGTCGCCCAAGCGGCGGCTGAAGAAATTCCGCCGCTTCATCGCCGAAATGGAGCATCTCATTGAATATATTCCGCGGGGGGTCATCGAGATTTTCGAGCAGGTGCAAAGCGGAAAATTCGACGTGCACCTGGATCATCGCGGGCTGGAGCCTTCGGTCAATCGATTGGTGTACGGACTGGTAACCAGTTCGATGCTCCTCAGTTCGGCATTGCTGTTATGTTTCAAAGTTTTACCGATTCCCTATTTTCCCGATATTTCTTCAGTCGGTCTCATCGGCGGCACGATCGGCCTTGCCATGGGCTATCGTTTGCATCGCGCCATCAACAAGTCGGGACATTTGGGCAGACCGAAGCGGGATTGAACGAACGGCTTGGTCCCCTCATCACGAGCCGAGGCGTCCACGCACCCGGCCCACAAGTCCCTTTTTTCGCAATATTACCCCTCCCCTCGCCGACGGCAGTTCATCGCTCTAAAATGCGTTGATGGCCGAAATTCAATCCACGCCCGCCCAATTGCTCGCCACGCCGGTGCAGTTCTTAAAAGGCGTCGGGCCGCAGCGCGCGGAACTGCTAAACCGTTTGGGGCTGCACGCCGCCCGCGACGTATTGTTCTATTTTCCCCGCGATTACCAGGATTTCACCGACCAGCGCGAAGTCGGCCAGCTCGAAGAAGGCAAGCTGCAGAGCGTCCGCGGCGTGATCGAGGAGGTCGATTTCCGCACCACGGCCTCCGGCGGGTGCGTGATGGGGATGTTGGTCCGCTCGCCCACCGGCTATCTCCGCGGTTTGTGGTTCAACCAGCCGCACCTCCGCGACAAATACGCCCAGGGTCAAAAGGTGCTGCTCTCCGGCAAGCCGAAATACGAAGGGCTGGTCTGGCAGATGCACCATCCCCGCGTGGAAACGCTCGATGCCGAGGAAGAGGAGCCGCTGGGGCTGATTCTCCCGGTCTATCCGCTGACCGAAGGATTGCAGCAATGGCACGTGCGGAAGATTGTCCGCGGCGCGCTCGAGGCGTATCTTTCCTTGCTCGACGAAGTTTTTCCCGAAGAATTCCGCCGCGCGCACGATCTGTTGCCGATCGAGGAGGCGCTGCCGCAAATCCACTTTCCCGACAACCGCGAAAGCATTCTCCGGGCCAAACGGCGGTTCGTGTATCAGGAGCTTTTCGTGTTGCAATTGGCGTTGGCGATCAAGCGCCGGCAACAGCAAGACGAGCGAAAAGCTCCGGCCCTGGAAGCGACGGCCAAGATCGACGCCCGCATCCGCCGGCTGTTCCCCTTCGAACTGACCGAAGGGCAGAAAAAGGCGATAGCCGAAATTTCCGCCGATATGGCCGGCCCCGCGCCGATGAACAGGCTCCTGCAGGGCGACGTGGGCAGCGGCAAGACGCTCGTGGCCGTGTACGCCATGCTCTTGGCGGTAGCGCACGGCCATCAAGCGGCACTGATGGCGCCGACCGAAGTGCTCGCCCGGCAGCACGCGCAAACGCTCGATAAACTGCTCTCCGCCAGCCAAGTCCGCCGCGCGCAGCTTACCGGCGGCATGACCGCGGCGCAGCGCGAGGCCATTTTGCAGCTTGCCGCGGCGGGCGAGGTCGATATCGTCGTCGGCACGCAGGCGATCATCCAAGAGGACGTTTCCTTCGCCAAACTGGGACTGGTCGTGATCGACGAACAGCATAAGTTCGGCGTGCGGCAGCGGGCGGTGCTGAAACACTCGGGCCTCGATCCGCATTATCTGGTGATGACCGCCACGCCCATCCCGCGAACCGTCGCCATGACGCTCTTCGGCGACCTCGACGCTTCCACCTTGAAAGATTTTCCGCCGGGCCGGCAGAAAGTGCATACCTATCTTGCCGGCGACGAGCGGCGGGAAAAATGGTGGGACTTTTTCCGCAAAAAGCTGCGCGAAGGCCGGCAAGGATACGTGATCGCGCCCTTGGTTGAAGAGTCCGAGCGGGCGGGAACATCCTCGTCCCAGGTCGCGAGTCTCGAAGAAACCTTCGAGGCCCTGGCCAACGGCGAACTGGCCGATTTCCGCCTGGGGCTGATTCACGGCCGCCTGCGCCCGGACGAGAAGGACGCGATCATGGACGATTTCCGCCGGGGCGAAATTCAAGTGCTGGCGAGTACGTCGGTGGTCGAGGTGGGCGTCGATGTGGCGAACGCCACGCTTATGACCATTGAGAGCGGCGAGCGGTTTGGTTTGGCTCAACTGCACCAACTTCGGGGGCGGATCAGCCGCGGAAAGTTCCCCGGCTTCTGCTGCGTGTTCGGCAATCCACAGACCGAGGAATCGATCGCCCGATTGAAAGCATTCGTCGCCTCGACCGATGGCTTCGAGCTGGCCGAGACCGATTTCAAAATCCGCGGGCCCGGCGATCTCTTCGGCACCAAGCAGCATGGCTTGCCGCCGCTGCGGATCGCCAATTTGCTGCTCGACGGCGACATTCTCCAGGAAGCCCGCCGCGATGCCCAGGAATTCGTGAAATCCGATCCCGGCCTGGTCCAATCACAACATACCCTGCTCAAACGCATGATGTTCGTGCGTTATGGGAAAGCATTGGATTTGGGAGACGTGGGGTGATATCTCGGCAAGCGCGGGGCGAATGTCGGTGCATGTCCCCGGAATTACTTTATGAATTCCAAGTTGGAATTATTCCCGATTGGATTAAAAATGCGGTTTGCGGGCGAGGCGGAAAATGCCTGTTTTTCGGCGTGTTTTGAGTATTGGGGAATTGTTCCTTCCGGCTTAACAAGTTGATTTTGAGGTTTTTCGAGGATTTTGCGGGAGCGGGATAGCGAATTTCCCGGTGAAAACTGATTTTTTGGGGGGGAATTTTTGCCGATTCGGTTTTGGGAACAGGGTTCAGGGGACAGGATACAGGGGATAGGGGATAGGGGATAGGGGATAGGGGATAGGGGATAGGGGATAGGGGATAGGGCGTAGAGCGCTATACTGTATATATGTTTATATATGAGAGGGCGGCTTTTTTCAAGATAAATTTTTCGGATTGCCTCGCAAGGCGTTGCGGAACAAGAGGTTGGGGAAAAAAATAATTGGAGCGGTTTTAGGGAGGTTTTGAGAAGGGAGCGGGGAAGGGCCGACTTGTTAACGCCCGTTCGAATATCGCACTGCTGGACAAGCCAGCAGTGGCACCCGGCACAGAAGGAGAATAGCGATGTTCGAAGACCCCATTGTAGAAGAAGTCCGCGCCATTCGGGCCCAGATTGCCGCGGAATGCGATCACGATTTTCACAAGATTTCGGAACGCGCGAAAGAATTCCAGAATCGCTTCGCAGGCAGGATCAAGACCATGACCAAAGCGGAATTGGAGCGGATTAGACACGGAGAAGTTGCGCCAACCGATAAGTGAAGTGGCGACGAGTGGCCAAGGCCAACCGAGAGTATCGCCGTGCGTTTGAACAATCAAACGACATACTCTCGCCTCTTGCGGCAAGGCCGCCCAACCTGGGCCACTCGCGGTTATTAGAATGGTCCACGAGGCACCTCATTTTTAACTTGTATGCGAGTTGGGATAGTTGAATTCTCAATATCGATCCGTGTGAACTGCACCTGAATTTTTTCAATGTCTGGCAGTTTATAAGGAAGTTCGTGGACACCGCCACGCCGTAACGGAGAATATGTCCCTCGCCCTGCAATTTCAAAATATTCGTTCTGATACTCTATCATTTCATCGATCATGTCCTTCGAGGTTCCATTTTTATCCGTTATAATGACCTTCGAGTGAATTTTGTAAGGGCTAACTCCAATTTTTTCAATTTTTGGATCATTGAAGGCAAAAGACATGCTAAAAGAATCAGGATATTTGTTTTTCTTAATTCTTCTTTCCCAGCAGCCTATTCCATCCACACGAATCCAGGAATTCTCGAATGGTTGCTCCATCAACTTTTCATAGCTTTTTATTGGGCCGGTGAAGGTGAATTCGACCGTTTTTGGTTCTTCCTTCTTAAGGAAGCCAAAGAAGCCGCAATAGCCCAACAAGGCAACATTTGACGCCACGAATGCCCCGACGCCAATACCCGCAAGTACTTTGCGGCGAGTAATCTTGATCCCTTTTCCATCGCTCATGTCACACCTCATAATTCAAGAAGTTCGACGGCAATTCGTCTGAATACCAGGCGAATTTTGGTAATATCCTTTATTTTTTTATCGATAGATTTGCGCTGCTCCAAGGCCAATCGGCGGCAGCGGACGCCAAACCGGCCCGCACAGGGTTCAACTCGACATCTACTTCATGCGGCCAATCGTGTGACGTTGTATTGTTAACCGCGAATAGCGCGAATTACGCGGATGATTGGCGAAATTCGCGAGATTCGCGGTCATTTTCTCGATGAATTGTCGCGTCGACGACCGCGCACAGTATATATACTTCGATAGGCCGAGTTGTCCATTTTTCAAGAAGGAATAATCGTCGAATCCTGGACTTTTCACTAGCCCAGGCGTTTACGCCTGGGACCGGGATCGCCTGACTGTTTTTTGTTTTTCCATCAGCCCCTTAAGAGATCGTCCGTCTTTTGAAAGGAGCGAAATAGCGGCAATAAAAAATTGGCCTCCCCGCAAATGGGGATTTTGCGCAGACTAGTAAGGTTTGATAACGTCTGCACCCTTAATGCACGGAGGCCACCCCAATGGTAACCA
>JADLEL010000135.1 GCA_020846145.1 Pirellulales bacterium
AGTGAAAACATCTGAGGGAACACTAATATCCGCTAATCTCCACTGATATTAGTGGTAATCAGTGGAAATTAGTGTTCCCCTTTGCGGAGCACCACATTCACGACAATTATTGATTTTCCGGTCCTTACTTCGTTCGCGGCTGTTGATACACGCTCGGCACTTGACGCGCGGTGGCGGCGTTGGCTTCCTCCGGCCCGCCGAGTTGCCTACGGTTCGGCGCGCGGCTGGTGCCCGTAAGATAGTTGTCGATCGTCGCCTTATCCTGGATAAAACCGAAATAGCGGGCCATCTCCACCCGGAGCAGCTTCTCGTAAAGGTCGCTTTTGATTTCGCTTTTCACCTGGGCGAAATCGACCTGGACGGGTTCGGTATAACCTTCGCAACGGAGGATGACGAACTTGTCGAGCACTTGAATAACGCCCGATAGTTCCCCCGGCTTGAGCTTGAAGGCTTCCTCTTCCAACTGCGGTTGGCCGCCGTTTTTCTTGATCGGCGGCACTTCCCCGCGGAGTGCCTGGCTGCCCGGCTCGATCGAGTATTCCGCCGCCAAGTCGCCGAAATAATCGGACGTATTTTTCTTGCGGGCCAATTCCCACACGTCGTTCGCACGCCGCTGGTTGTTCAGCACGATGGCCAGGCAGCGGACGCGCGGGCCGTAGTTCGCCGCGAAGCCTTTTTTCAACTCCTGCTCGGTGACTTTGACGTTCGGTTCGGCCAGCTTGCGGAGCGCGACCGCCGGCCACACCGCGTCGTGCAGATACACGTCGAACTTGACGTGCTGTTCCTGGGCGATCATCTTCTTGAAGTTCTCCACGTCGGGCGAACCGTCGGGCAGCGGCTTCAATTCGAGCGCCGCCGAACGCGCGACTTCCGCGTCCAACTCGGCGCTGCTCACGTCGATCTTCATCTTCTGGGCTTCGATCTCGATCAGCGCGCGGCCGATCATGCCCTCCAAAACCTCCTCCCCGTGCCGGTCGAGGCACGCCTTGACGAACTCCGGCATCGGAATCGGACGGCCGTCGATGAGCGCCGCCACGTCGGGCATCTGCTTGTGCTTGACGGGATCGTTCCATACGTCCTCGATTTTGGCATTCTCGCGCAGCTCCTTGAAGATATCGTTGGCCGCCGTGCGCAGTTTGCGGTCGCGGACGATCTCCTCGAGTTTTCGCGCCAGCAGTTCGTCGAGCTTGACGTTTCGGTTGGGGATTTCCCCCTCCTTCCGCAAAATCACGTATTGTTCGCTCTTGGAAACTTTGATCACCGGCGAAACCGCGCCCACTTCCATGCCGAATGCCGCTTGCTCGATTTCCGGATACGTGCCGTGCCGCAGGATCGGCTGGATTACGCCCTTCGCCGCCGCGCTCGGCGCATCGACCGAATGCTTCATCGCCAACGCGCCGAAGTATTCCGCATCGGCGGCGTGCGCCGCGGCGTCCGCGCGGACCGCTTCGGCCTCCTGCGGATTCTCCATCGCGATCAACCGGGCGCGGATTTGCTTCCCGTACATGATCTCGTACTCGCGCACGATCTCCTCCCGCGTAACCTGCGTCCGCGAACCGGCCAGCTTCCGCAGCGCCAAGGTCGGCCAGATGATCTCCTCGGCGTATTGATCGCCGCTGACGCCGCGCTCTTGCCGCAGCAGCTTGAGCCATTGATCGACCGGCAGCTTGAAGCGCGACGCCAGCCGCTCGATTTCCGCATCGACTTCCCCCCGGCCGATCGCGATGTTGTGTTTCCGGCAAGCCAGTTCGATCAAATACTTGTTGCGGATCGTCTCCATGACTTCGTCGCCGTAGTGCAGCAGGCAGTTCCGGGCAAGCTCGTCGCGGGTGATCTTGCGGCCGTTGACCTCCGCCGCCACCTGCGTAACGAGCCGCTTCGGCGGATTGCCCAGGCTGCCGGATTTCCGCGCGGAACCGGTCGAAGGACCGCCCGGCTGCGCGGCGGAGCGCATCGACGTCGGCGCGGAGGCCGAAGATTGCGCGGGCAAGGATGCCGTCGCTTGCCGCACGGGGTAATTTTGCGTGCGCGGCTGCTCGGGCGGAACGGCATCGGCCTTTTCCGGTCCGCCTCCGAGATGGCGAATCGCCACGCAAATGGCGACCACCACGATCGCACCGAAAAGAAATCCCAGTCGTTTTTTCCAGGCCGAAGCACGGGAAATCGTCGTCCCAGACGTTTTTCTGGCCATCGCGGTTCCTCCTTAAACCGTTATTTAGATAGAACTTGCGCGCGCCCGCCCCCGACGCGTCTATGTTTGCGGTGTCGTAGTATAGAAATTGCCCGATTCCCAGGCAATAGCGATTTGCGATTTGTAGAATGGGCTACCCGTTTTTTTAGCCGGGATTATTCATCAACATCGTAGATGCGGCATCCTGCCGCATTTTAGGTAAAAGCGGCAAGATGCCGCTTCTACAAATCGCTTTTATGAATAATGCGGATTAGGGGATAACTCCCGTTGTGGAAATCGAGAAAACCGGCTAGATTCTCTAGTTTGCCGCGCGTTCAAGGGATTTCTGAATCGGCAATGCCTCCGCTTTCATAGTTTCACGCTCAGCCTGGGAACGAATCGAATGAAAACGGGAAAATCCCCCTTGCCTCCTCCGGCGTTTCTGATCACCGTCGATACCGAGGGGGACGATCTGTGGTCGCAGCCGGCGGAAATCGCGACGAAGAACGCCCGCTTTTTGCCGAGATTTCAGGCGCTTTGCGAAAAGCACGGCTTCCGCCCGACGTGGCTGGTGAATTACGAAATGGCCGAATGCCCCGAGTTCGTCGCGCTGGGCCGCGATGTTTTGGCCCGCGGGACCGGCGAGATCGGCATGCACTTGCACGGCTGGAACTCGCCGCCGATCGAACCGCTCACCGAGGACGATCATCGCCATCAGCCGTATCTGTTCGAGTATCCCGAGCCAGTCATGCGGGCGAAAATTCGCGCGATGACCGAGCTGCTCGAAGCGCGGTTCCAGCGGAAGATGGTCAGCCATCGGGCGGGCCGCTGGGGATTGAATTCGACCTACGCCCGGCTGTTGGTCGAGGCGGGCTATCGGATCGATTGCTCGGTGACGCCGCATCTTTCGTGGCGGGCGTATCCGGGCGATCCGCGCGGTTCGGGCGGGCCCGATTTCACCGCCTTTCCCGACCGGCCTTATTCTCTCGATCTCGAACGTCTCGACCGGCCCGGCGACTCGCCGCTCTTGGAAGTGCCGCTGAGCGTGATCCCTTCGCCCTACTCCCGGCTGAATGCGTGGCTCGAAGGCGGGCCGTCGCTCGCGCGCCGCGCCTTCGGCCGCTTCTTTCCGCCGCGCTACTGGCTGGTGCCCCGCGACCGCCGGGCGAACCATCGCGGCATGAGGGCCATCTTGCGCCATGCGCTGAAAAACGGTTGGCCCTGCGTCGAGTTGGCCACCCATTCTTCGGAACTGATGCCCGGCGGCAGCCCGTTTTTTCCCGACGATAAATCGATCGAACGGCTCTACCGGCGGTTGGAATCGCTCTTTGCCCTAGCCGCGAAGCATTTTCGAGGCATGACCCTCGAAGCGTTCGCCGCTGCGTTCTCGGGCCGATAAAAAACGAATTCGCCGATCGCCCCCGCCTGCTGCGCCGGCGGCCCGTTGAAAAAGGCGGTCATGCGTGAAATAAATCGCGAAAGTTCGATCGTCGCGTGATGGCGGCTTTTTGCCTTGCCCTTGTTGTTGGAGTCGATTGCCGATGCGGCTAAGCGTAGCGCAGCAGGATCCGCATCGATGCCGCCGCCGGAATAATCGCGACGCATTCGCTCCGGGCGTCGAATTGCCCGCCGCGCACCTCGCGGGGCCGCTTTCCGGTCGGATGCGGCAGCCGGAGCACGATGGTTTTCGGCCAGCGTTCCGCCGGGCCGTGCAATTGCACCTCGGCTTCGACGCGGCCGTCCGGCGCGCGCGAACGAACGCGGAGGCTGAATTCCCCGAAGTAGCTCTTGCACTTCTCCAATTTGATTTCCTTGCCGGCCTCCATCCATGCGCGGGGAATCATCGAGAGCAACCGCAGCGCGCCGGCGTCGAAATCCTCGTCCCAAAGCATCCAGCGGGTCTGCATCAGGAACCAGCCCTCTTCGTGCGTCTTATGTTGGCTGATCCCGGAGTAATGCTCCCAGAAAGAGTAAGTCTCCCGATCCTGCAGCGAAGCGAATTGATTGTAGTACGTCTTTAAGTACTGCTTTACTTCGCCGCGCCGCAGGTGCAGCCAGTCGTGGCGACAGTAATAGGGCTGGCTGAAGCCCGCATTGCGGAGCGTCATCAACTCTTGATGCGCGTAGAGCAGCCATTCGGCCAATTGCTCGTTGGGATCGAGCACTTCGCCGATGCCCAAATAGAGCGCGCCGATGAGCGAATCGCGCGAGGCGAACATGCCGTGGCTGAACCAGTTGCCGCCTTCCGCATAGAGCGAGACCGGCCCCCGGTATTCCGCCCAAGGCGAAAAGGAGGGAATCCAAGAGCCGTCGCGCAGGGGAACCACGGGGCTTTTGACGACGTTCTCCGCATACGCCCGGCGAATGTCGGCCAGATACTGCGCGAGTTCGTCGCGCACTTCGGCGATGGCGGGGGGATCGATCTCCGCGTACATCTCGACGACCCGTTTCAAGCCGAGGTACGTTACCGCATTGAGCATGAAGGAATGGAAAAAATCGTTCGGATCGGCGACTTTCCCCTCGAGCAGTCCGTAGCCCTTGCCGCGCAAATCCTCGCGCAGGTTGCGGCGTCGCCAGGCGAGCAGGTAATTGCACGCTTTGAGCACGTTGGGCAGGATGCGGCGCGCCCAGGGGACATCGCGCGTGTAGCGGAAATGCTCGCCGATGGTCCACAGGACGGGTCCGGTTTCCAGTTGATAACGGGTGAAGGTTTCGATGAAACCGTCCGCCCGCTGCCGATCGAGGAAGAACTGGATCGAGCGCTCGGCCAATTCGTGGTAGCCCAGCGCATCGTAGAACTGCACGATGGGCGCGGATTCGGAGCCGATGGGTGAGTACCGGCCCACGGTGGGCAGCAACGGTCCCGATCGAGTCATGCCCAAGGTGGCGATGTCCAAGTGCAAGAGGCCGGCGCGGACGCGCTCATCCACCGCCGGTTCGGGGAGCGTTATTTTCGCGCCCTGCTCCAACTTCCGCCGCCAGAAAGCGCGGCACGCTTGGAGGTGGGCGTCGAACGACTGCCCGGCCAGCGCCGCCGCGCGTTCGCGCGGGAGCGGCCGATGCGGATAGAGCATTTCGAAAGTCAGCTTTCCGCCCGGCGGAAGCAGCACGGCCATCTCTTCTTGCGGCATGGGGCGGCCGTCGAGGCGGTTGACGCAAACGACCTTTCCATCGGGCGCGAGGCGATTGCCCTTGCCGAATTTCCGCCGCCGGGTTTCAGAACCGGCCTGCAGATAGGCGTATTGCGGAACGGCCCCCGTATTGACCGCCTCGACGTGCACCCAGCAGATCAATTCCTGTTCGCGATTTTCGACTTCAGGCAACCGCAATTGGTTTTCAAAGAGTTCTTTCTCGCGGTCGGTCAGCATGGCGCCCCGCGTGTGCGCCAGCGCCGCGGTCCAGTGCGTGCCGCGCACGTTTTCGGTGGTCAAAGGCTCTTTTTCCAGCGTGGCAAAGATCGTCAGGCGATACTCGACGTCGCCGTCGCGCTGCACCGATCGAACGATGGGCAATGCGCCCTCTTCCAGATTTCTGCGGATGTTCACGCTGCACGCCGCGCCGCGGCCCAGCACGAAGCGAAATTGCACCGGGACGTTCGGCTCCGCCAGGTCCACGCCTCGGGCGCGATCGAAATCGAAAGGCTCGATCTGCCCCCAATAGCCATCGACATCCGAGGGCATCACGCGAAAGATGCGCATGTCGCGGCCCACGCCCAGCCAGGTCGGGCAGCGCATGCTTCGCGTATGGAGGCAGGCGTTCTCGTAGGTTTCTTCCGGCTCGGCGTCGATCGCGTCCCGCTCGGAACGCAATCGCTTCGCGCGGATCGCGGCATCGATCGCGTCGTAGGACCGGGCATCGTCCGCGGGCACGGCCGCGACGTTCAATCCGCGAACGAGAAGGGGCGTTTCCGGCGCTACGTCGCGGAGAAAGAACGAAAAACCGCGGGGGGCAGTTTCGGGGGGAGCATTTCGAAGTCGAAAGTGAACCGTAACGCACGCGGCATACGCGCCGAGACCGGTCTGCGCGTCGCCGAGATGGATCAGCAACCGACGCGAGCCGGATTCGAGGCGAAAATCGCCGGACGGCTTTGCTGTCTTTCCGTCGAGCGATTCGAGCGCGGCGTGCGCCAACTCGACTTCGCCGCCTTCGACGTCATCCTTCCACACGATCGCGACGGAACGCACTTCGGATGCGCCGGCGGCAGGATTTCCAACTCCCGGCGCGGGATTCGCCTCGTCGTTCGCGGGAATTTGCCCAAAGGCGCCCTCCGCGGTCCCGGCAAGCAAACCGGCGCTAGCGGCAAGCAAAAAACTACGGCGGTTGGATTTCATCGGTACAGGCTCTTATTACGGGGACACACTTTATCCGGGCTTTATCCGGACCGGATTTCCAGATTTCCAGATTTTGTCATGGTATCCAGATTTCAGATTTCAGATTTCAGATTTAACCGTAAGCCGGCATTATTCCCGGTCGATTTCGAAGACCGCGCCGTCGTACGGCTGCTCGAACTGCACGGAAAAGCCGCGACTCTCCAACTCCTTGCCGGAGAGTTTGGCGACTTCCCCGCCGTCTGGGCCGCGGCGGACGCGGTAAATCCGGTCGGGATCCAACCTCACGACGTGGACGATCCGCTGCGCATCGAGCGATCCCTGGCGGAAAACGCCCACCAAACCGCCGGATCGGGTGTCGGTGTTGATCCGCTGCCAGCCGTCCCATGCGCCTTCGAGGGGTTCGCCGAATTCGGGCAAGTCCTGGCGGAACAGGGCGTAATCGTGCTTTTCCCGCGCCCGATCGAGCCACGCGGACCATTGGCGATAGCGGGCCTTCTGCTCGGCCGAAAGTTTGCGCGGATCGCCGAGCATCAGCGGGACCGTGCCCGCCAGGGAACCGACCATGAAATCGAGCTGCGGATTGTCCATCTTCATGCAGCCCAGCAGCACGGCGGGGGCGGGGATGGCCGGGGAGACCCACCAGCCGACGTTGCGTTGCCGCAGGCATCCGATCGGCGGCGGATCGTAGCAGTTGTGCAGCCAATTACCGTGCGCGTGCTTGCACTGGTCGAGGTCGATCAACTGCCAATCGCCGGCCGCTTCAAAGGTCAAATCGATGTAAAGTTCCGGGAAGGCCGCGTGCAGTTCGTCGAACAATTGCCACGCGCGGCGGTAGATCATCAAGAGCGATTCTTCGCGGTCTTTGTGCGGGTGGTCCTTGGCGAAGCAGCCGAAGTTCTCCTCGTCGAAGCGGTATGCGCCGGTGATCATCGCAATGTCGATCTTGAGGTATTTCAGGCCGTTTTCGCCGATTTGCTTGGCCATCGCCGCCTTGACGTGGTCGTACCAGCCGGTGGTCAGGCAGGCGTTGCAGTTATCCTGGAACAGGGACCTGTCGTCGTGCACGTAGGAAGGCCGGCCTTGCCGGTCGCGGATCGCCCACTCCGGATGTTCGCGGAATGCGCGGCTCGTTTGCGACATCGTGGCGAGGCTCATCCACAAGCCGGGGCGCATGCCCAATTCGCGTACGCGGGCGAAGACGGGATTCAGCCCGCGGGGAAATTTCTTCTCGTCCACCAGATAATCGCCCATGCAGGACCACCAGGGAGCGTTGGCGGGGCTGGCGTCGTTGCGGTGCCAACCGGCGTCGATTTGAAAATCCTTCGCGCCGCAAGCGGCCGCCCCTTCGGCCAACTCCAGAATCAAGCTTTCGGAAATCCGATCTTTGAAGGGAGACCAGGTGTTATAGGCGAATTGGGGTTTGCCCTGCAACTCGGCCGCGCGGATGCCGAGATGCCGCCGGACGAAATCGGCCACCGGGCCGAAGAGCGCTTTTTCGGGGCCGGGAGCATCGGCGTAAGGGCAGATAAATGCCCAGGTGCTTTCCCACGTTTCGCCCGGTTTCAGCCACTTGCGGAACGGCAGCACCTGGTCCTGGTGCGTGAGGCCGACGGTGAGGTCGGAGCCGTCGATGAACATCGTCGTCCGCTTCAGGTAGCCCGGCGCCTCGTTGCCCAGCGCGATGCCGCGGCGGCGGGTGAGATCGTGCGCCGCGACGAGCGTGTCGTAGCGGTCGCCGACGAACTCCCCGACCCGCGCGCGCCGCGCGTAATTGCCGTAAACGTGAATGGCGTCGCCGGTGCGGGCGTAGTACCGCAAGTTCTCCACGTCCAGCGATTCCAGCTTGACTTCCTTGTCCGCGAGATTTTTCAGCGTCAGTTTTTTGCGGATCACCGGCAGCTTGGGATAGAGGAGATATTCGATGGCTACCTCGATCTTCGCCGGATTCGCGCCCGCGCTCCGCAGGACGACCGCGGCTCCTTGGCCGTCGCGTTGGGCGGCAACCGGCGTTACGCTTGCGACCTCCCAGCCGGAGTCGCCCCGGCAGACTTTTCCGTCGATCTCGAAGGAGAACTCCGGGCCGGGGGAGCGGCCCAGGAAATTGAAATCGTCGCCGGCCAGTTTCAACTCGGCGGTGCGGAAGGCGCGTTTCTTCGCGTCGTAAACGATTTTCCGCAGCACCGCGCCGTTGTCCAAAACGAGCGTATTATTCGACCACCGCCCAACCGGTGCTTCCGCCCCATGCGATGCTCCGAGGAGAACACATAAAACCAGTCCAATGCAATACGAGCCGGATGTAGTTTTCATGGGATCGGCCTTTCGAGGTAGGAAGTCCCGCGATTTCATCGGTAAAGCCCACTATGATGATAATATCCACAAGACGCCGCGACAAGCGTTCGATGGGCCGCATTCACTCGGTCGTGCGCAAATTCGTTGCTCACCACCCGTTGCGACTGCTTTGGGACAAGGGATATTCCGTCGTTCGCCGTCGCCTAAAACGTGCGTCCGATTGACTCCCCGCAACGCGTGCGCTACAATCATCCGAACAGCGAGGCGGGAAAGGAATTTCTCATGGAACTATCGTCTTCCGAAGTATGGTTTGCCGCCGGCAGCCAGCAGCTCTACGGCGAAGCGGCGCTCGGACAGGTCGAACGCAATTGCCGGGAGATCGTCGCGGGGCTGAACGCCGGCGGGCGGTTGCCGGTCCGCGTCGTCTTGAAACCGGTGCTTACCACCGCCGATGCCATCCTCCAAGTCTGCCGCGAGGCGAACGCCGACCGCCGCTGCCTGGGGCTGGCGGCCTGGATGCACACCTTCTCGCCGGGCAAAATGTGGATCGCCGGCTTGGCCGCGCTCGATAAGCCCCTGGCGCATTTGCACACCCAGTTCAACCGCGACCTGCCCTGGGACGCGATCGATATGGACTTCATGAACCTGCATCAGGCCGCGCACGGGGACCGCGAGTTCGGCTACATCTGCACGCGGATGCGGAAGGCGCGGAAGGTGATCGTCGGCCACTGGCAAGAGGAAGAAGTCCAGCGCGAACTCGCCGTGTGGCAGCGGGCCGCCGCCGGCTTGCACGAGCTGCGCAGCCTGCGCGTCGCCCGGCTGGGCGACAACATGCGGCAGGTCGCCGTCACCGAAGGGGACAAGGTCGAGGCGCAAATCCGCTTGGGCGTGGAAGTCAACGGCTACGGCGTCCACGAACTCGTCCGGGAGATGGAAGCGGTCTCCGACGCCGACGTCGAGCGGCTGACGGCGGAATACGACGCGCTCTATGCGATGGCCCCCGCGCTGCGCTCCGGCGGACCGCGGCGAGAATCGCTCCGCGACGCGGCCCGCACGGAATTGGGCCTGCGGGCGTTTCTGCGAAACGGTTCTTTCCGCGCCTTTACCGATTGTTTCGAGAGCCTCGAGGGGCTGCGGCAATTGCCGGGCATCGCCGTGCAACGGCTGATGGCCGACGGCTACGGCTTCGGTCCCGAAGGCGATTGGAAGACCGCGGCGTTGGTCCGCGCGCTGAAAGTCATGGCGGCGGGTCTGCCCGGCGGCAACTCCTTCATGGAAGACTATACGTATCACCTCGAACCGGGATGTGAAAAAGTTCTCGGCGCGCACATGCTCGAGGTCTGTCCCACGCTGACCGCCGAACGCCCGTCCTGCGAGATTCATCCCCTGGGCATCGGCGGCAAGGACGATCCCGTGCGGCTGGTGTTCGCCGCGGCGGCGGGGCCGGCCGTCAACGTGGCCATGCTCGATTTGGGCGATCGCTTTCGCCTGCTGGTCAACGAGGTCGATGTGCTGGAATCGAAACATGCAATGCCGAAACTGCCGGTGGCCCGCGCGCTCTGGACCCCGCGGCCCGATTTCAAGACCGCCGCCGCGGCGTGGATTTACGCGGGCGGTCCGCACCATACGGCGTTCAGCCAAGCGTTGACTTCCGAACACCTTCTCGATTTCGCCGAAATGGCCGGCATCGAATGCCTGCCGATCGGCTCCCAAACGCGGATCGAGGATTTCAAGAACCAACTGCGATGGAACCAGGCGTATTATTCGGGATTCGCCGCCGCGGGCGGGGCATAACCACGTTGCCAAGTTCGGTACGCGGCTCTAAAATGAACGTAGAACATATCCTAAAATCTCAATTCGTTGGGGTGGCAGTTGTACTGCCACCCCTTGAATCGCCGGATAGCAGGGGTGGCAGTACAACTGCCACCCCAACCGACATGGTTTTGGGATAGGTACTTATGTAGTTTTCTCCCCCTCGCCCTTTGGGAGAGGGGACCACGAATTCGGGATTTGCAAAAGTCCATTTAGTCACCGAGGTGTACCATGAAAAAAATGCTCGGCATGGCGTTGTTTCTCCCGTTATGCGTTTTCACGGCAACGGTTTTCGCGGCCGAGGATCCCCAGTCCACTTCCCCGGACGCCAAGGCGTTCAGCCAAGCGGTCGATAGGGGGATTCAGTTCCTCGCAACCAAAGGGCAAGCCGCGGATGGATCGTTCACCGCTCCCGCCGGGCCGGGCGTAACGGCCATCGCGGTAACGGCCATTTTGAGCCACGGCCGCAGCCCGCAAGATCCGGTCGCGGCGAAGGGGCTGAAATACCTGGAAAAGTTCATCCAGCCCGACGGCGGAATTTACGAGCCGAAGAATTTTTATAAGAACTATGAAACGAGTTTGGGGCTGATGGCGTTCGCGGCGGCCGATCGGAGCGGAAAGAACGGGCAGTATGCGAAGATCGTGAAAGACGCCGAAAAATTTCTCAAGGAAATCCAGTGGGACGAGCGGCAATCGCACGATCAGGCAAGCGCGTTTTACGGCGGGGCGGGCTACGGCAAGCACAAGCGGCCCGATCTCTCGAACACGCAATTTCTGATGGACGCCCTGAAGGCCGCCGGGGCCGGTCCCGATGATCCCGCCGTGAAGAAGGCGCTCGTCTTCGTCTCCCGCTGCCAGAATCTGGAAACCGAACACAACACCACGCCGTTCGCCGCGAAGAATCCCGACGGCGGCTTCTATTACACGCCCGCCGCGGGCGGCACGAGCCAAGCCGGCGATCCGCTGCCGGGCGGCGGACTGCGGAGCTACGGCTCGATGACCTACGCCGGGCTGAAGAGCATGATCTACGCCGGCGTCGGTCCGAAAGATGCCCGCGTGAAGGCCGCCGTTAAATGGATTCAAGAACACTACGACCTGAAAAGCAATCCCGGCATGGCGAAGCCCGAAGAGGGGTTGTATTACTACTATCACACTTTCGCTAAAGCTCTCGACGCGGTGGGCGAACCGCTGCTGACCGACGCCAAGGGCGCGAAGCACGATTGGCGGCGGGATCTGACCGCCGAACTGGTAAGCCGCCAGAAAACCGACGGCTCCTGGAGCAACGACGCCGACCGCTGGATGGAGGGCGACCCCAACCTCGTGACGGCCTACTCGTTGTTGGCGCTTTCGTACTGCAAGCCGGCGGGGAAATAGGTTTTCCGCGCCTCCGCGTCGAAATCGTAATGGAACCGATACCAAGGAGCATCCATGTCCGCCGCACCGCAAACGATCCACGTAAATTTGGCCGAGCGGAGCTACGACATCGAGATCGGCGGCGGCATTCTTTCGCGCTTGGGGAAGTTCGTCGCCGAGCGCGGGCGGACGACGCACGCGGTGCTCATCACCGACGAGAACGTGCAGGAACCTTACGCCATGCGGGCGACCGAGAGTCTGGTCCGCGAGGGAATCGACGTCGATTTGATCGCCGTCCCGCCCGGCGAAACGAGCAAGTCGATCGAGGCGGCTACCGACTTGTGGCGGGGAATGCTGGATTTGGGGACCGACCGGAAGTCGATCGTCGTGGCCGTCGGCGGCGGCGTGGTGGGCGATCTGGCCGGCTTCGTCGCCGCGACCTTCGCCCGCGGACTGCGGTTCTTCCAAGCGCCCACCTCGCTTCTGGCGCAGGTCGATAGTTCGGTGGGCGGGAAAGTCGGCATCAATCTCCCCGAGGCGAAGAACATGGTCGGCGCGTTCCATCAGCCCGCCGGCGTGCTGATCGACACTTCCACGCTGGCCACGCTGCCGGCGAACGAATATCGCTCCGGCCTGGCCGAAGTGGTCAAATACGGCGTGATCCTCGATGCCGATTTTTTCGCCTACCTCGAAGCGCACGCCGCGGAGATCAACGCCCGGCGGGAGGACGCCTTGACGCACGTCATCGCCCGCTGCTGCCGCCTCAAGGCCGAAGTGGTGCGGCACGACGAGCGCGAGGAAACCGGCCTGCGCGCGGTGCTCAACTACGGCCACACATTCGGCCACGCCTTCGAGTCGCTTTCCGGCTACGGCAAGCTGTTGCACGGCGAGGGGGTCGCCATCGGCATGTGTTGCGCTGCCCGGCTGGCCCGGCGGTTGGGCCGCGTCGATGACGGCTTCGTCGAAAGCCAGAACGGACTTCTGGAATCGTTCGGCCTGCCCACCGCCGTGCCGAGCCTCGACCGCGAAAAAATCCTCGAAGCCATGCGCCGCGATAAAAAGGTCCAGCACGGAAAACTGAAATTCGTACTCCCCAACCGGCTGGGCCACGTGGAATCGGTGGGCGATATCGATGAGAAGGAAATCGAAGCGGCGCTGGAAGTGACCGGACAAACCCAGCCGCCGCTAATGCTTCGATAGTTGAGTACGAGAAATGGATATAACCATGACTTTCGCAGAAATTATCGATGCTTTCGATAAGCTGAGCATCGATGAACAAGAATCACTTGTCGAAATCATTTATCATCGGCTCGTCGAAGCGGGACGAATTCAGCCTGCGATGCCCGAGAAAATTATGAAAGATATTCGCTCGTAATCGGCAGGTATTCGTCATGACCGATCCATCTAGATGCAACTCGCACGACAACGACCGCGAACTCATCGATCTTTTGCGTCTTTCGCTGATTCCCGGCGTGGGGCCGAAGACGCGAAAGAAGCTGCTCGAGCGGTTCGGCACGCCGGCGGCCGTGTTGGCGGCGGCGCCCAGCGAGCTGCGGGAGATCGAGGGCGTGGGGCCGAAACTCCTGCAAAAGATCGTCGGCGAAGAACATCGACAATACGACGCCGCGGCGGAGATCGCCGTATGCCGGGAAATGGGCATCGACATTCTCGCCGAAAAGCATCCCGGCTATCCGCGGCTGCTCAAGGAAATCCACGATCCGCCCGGCGTGCTTTTCCTCCGCGGCGAATTGAAACCGCAAGACGCGCTGGCCATCGGCATCGTCGGTACGCGGCACGCCACGCCCTACGGCCTGCGGCAGGCCGAACGCCTGGCGGCGAGCCTTTCGCGGGCGGGTCTGACGATCGTCAGCGGCTTGGCCCGGGGAATCGACGCCGCGGCGCATCGCGGCGCGCTCTCCGCCGGCGGGCGGACCATCGCCGTGCTGGCCGGCGGCGTGATGAACATCTATCCGCCGGAACACGACAAACTGGCCGCCGAAGTAGCCGCCCGGGGCGCGCTCCTCAGCGAAGCGCCGCCGCACATGGAGCCGTTGGCCGGCACTTTTCCGCAGCGCAACCGGCTCATCAGCGGGCTTTCGCTGGGCGTGATCGTCGTCGAGGCCGCCGACCGCAGCGGCGCGCTGATCACCGCCCGGCACGCCTACGAGCAGGGCAAGGAAGTCTTCGCCGTGCCGGGCAGCGTCGAGAACCGCGCGTCGAAGGGCTGCCACGGGCTGATTCGCGACGGCGCGAAACTGGTCGAAACGGCCGACGACGTTTTAGAGGAACTCGGCCCGCTGGTCGAGGCCGCCCCGCGCGACGACGGCGTGGTGGTGCATCATCCGGCGGAACTCTTGCTCAACGAGGTCGAACGACAAATTCTCGCGGCGATCCCCGCGGAATCCACCCCCCTCGACGCGGTCATCGCCGCTACCGGCCTGCCCGTCCCGCAGGTGCTGGCCACCGTCAGCGTGCTCGAAATGCGGCGGCTGGTGCGCCGGTTGAGCGGCACGTCGGTCATGCGGTTGTAAGAAATTTCGAGGGGAAGTCCCGCCGTGATGCCATCCGGAATAAAAGTGGTATTCACAAGCATCGATAATATCACCCATTCGAGCTATTTCAACGTCATTTTACAAACTTAAAACACCCCCATAATGACTATTTACATTTTCTCCCGATTTGCTATAAATAGATAAATCAGTGCGTATTATCAAAATCTTATTCAAAAAGATTTTTCTCTCCGATTCGACATCTCTCGATCAATTGCGCGAATAGCAACGAGAAACGCTGAAACATCGCGATGTTTTTCGTTTTAATCGTGAAACGATCTTCTTTCCCACGGGGGGCTTTTCAAGGAGCATTTTATGCTTTCATTACCCCATGTCCGACGCTCTGCTTTTCGCGCGACGGTAAAGTGGAGCCTGTTGTTTTTGATTTTCGGAGGTTTTCTTAGCGGAACTGTCCTCGGCGATACCTGGACCGGCGCGGGGCAGAATCCCGCCTCGCAAATCCGCGATTGGAATTGGATCGGGCCGACGTCCAATTGGGTTCCCGGCCCCCTGCCGTTGCCGAACGCCACCAATTTCTTCGGACTGCTCGGCGAAGGGCAAATCAATCTGAACGGCGCGCAATCGGCCGGTTCGATGATTTTCAACGATTTTTGCTACAGCAACATTGCGCTGGGCACGGGGGGCGGATTAACGATCGCGAGCGTGCCTTCGGGCGCTGCTTCGATTCTCAGGATGGGCGAGGGCGTGCGCGACACCTACGGCGTGGATTATTTCACGGCCGGTCCGCAAATCAGCGCTCCCTTGGTCCTCAATCTTCTCAATCCCCCCGCAACGCTGAGCGTCAATCTCGGAACGCCGGTCGGCAACGGTTCCAATTCGGCGATGATGCTTTCGGGGCTAATCACCAATCCGCTGAATAATGGTCTTCTTTACCAGGGTTTTGGCGGCGGCTCCAGTCTGTGGGTCTCGGCGAACAACAGCTTCAATGGGAACATGGCGAATTTCATCACGGTCGCTCCGGGCGCCGGCGCCGCCGGCGGCGGCGACGGCTACACCTTGCACCTGGTCGATTCCGGGCGGATGGATTTTACTCCCATCCAGTTGTCGTCAACTTCGAGCTATCTGGGATTGCAGGACAACACCGGCGGCGGCGGCGTTCCGCCCACGGCCAATACGTATTTCAACTGGGTTTGGTCCTACGGCGGCAACGTCTTTGCCGACCGCAGTTACCAACTCCCGGGAAACGATTCGAATACCACCGTCAACGCGCTACAGTTCCTGGCGGGCGGATTGACGATCTATCAGGGAACGACCAATTTCGGCTCGACCGGCCGGTTCGGACGCACCAACAACGGCTACAGCGTGGAACTGGCGATGCTGAATTGGCAAAACGACAGTCAAGTCATCACGGTCAATGTCAACAACGGCAACTTGACCGAAGGGCGCGGCGGCAGCCGATACGTGAGCGGCGCGAACCGCCTGCAAGAGCCGCACAATTACACTTACGTCGATCAATTGAACGAAAACGCCGCCGGCGTGCAGATATTCGTCAAAGGGGGCACGGGCGTGCTTGCCGCCTATAACGTGAACGGCGGGGGACAATGGTTCACCTCGCCGCAAGTCGCCGCCGGCGTATTGCGGCTGGGGACCGCCACCAATCCCCACAATGCACCTTCCGTCAATTTGATCACCCCCGACGCAGGCGTGGGCATTGCCTGGAGCACGCCGATCGATTTAACGGTCGTTCCGAACTTCCCGTTTCCCATCTTTCCGGGCGGGGGCGTTCCCGGACAGTCCGGTGCCGTGGATATCGATCTTTGGAATTTCTTTGGGCCGATAATCAACACGAACATCGGTCCCATGCCGAGTAAGAATTATCTCCGCGTGGCTTCGAGCATGGGCGGCGACGCCAGTTTCGATCCGCAGCCCAATCCGCTCAAACACGCCAGCGTGGGGATGGGTACGCAGATCGTGCCTTACGTGGTCGGTCCCTTCGTGTGCAACATCTATTACTTTGGCGGCGGCGGCGGCACCCTGCGCATCGACGCGCTACTGAACGATTACGAACAGCGGCCCACGATGTTGGAGATGGGAACCACGGGCACCCTGCTTCCGGGGCGCGTGGCCTTGAATCCCGGCGGCGATTTTTTTGATGATGCCAATACCTTTACCGGCGCGACTGAGATTTGCGCCGGCACGCTGCAACTGATGAAACAAAATGCGGTTTGGGGTTCGTCGATGGTCAGGGTGTGGACTTACGATTCGAGCCTCACCAACGGATTGTACGCCAATCCCGGCCCGTATCATTACGCTTGGGAAGGGGCCGGGAACTATACCTGGACCGGTCCCGGCCAGTTGCTCCTCGATCCCGGGAGAAACGGAATTATCAACGATTGGAGCCTGGGCTGGTACACGGCCGCCGGCGGATTGCCTTTGTTCAACTCGCTGCAACTTTGGGGCGGCGTAATCGGTTGGACCGGCAACGTCACACTGCCGGCGGTGCCCGGCCAGTACGGCGCAACCCTCGCCTCCAATTTGACGGGCGTCCAACTGCAGGTCAACGTGTTGGGGCTGGGGGGCGAGTACAGCGCCGGCACGATGACGACGCAGTTCGTCATCACCAACAATGGGCCATATCCCGTGCTCCTTTACAAGGCCGGCAAAAACAGCAAGCTCGATTTGCGGCAAGGCGGCGCCAACACCTATACCGGCGGTACGATCATCGCCGGCGGCGAGGTCATCGTCAGCAATGCCAATCAGCTCAATGCCCACGGATCGGGCACGGGCGGACCGATCGCCATCCTCAATGGCGGGCGACTGCACGTTACCGCCGGCACGAACATTGCTAAACCCATCAAGATCAACACCGGCGGCACGCCCGACTTGCTGAAAAACTGCGGCAGCGTGATCGAGGTGGATGCGGGCTTTACCGCCGGAGTGAATGCGTATTTCGACTTCAGTTGGTCTCCCTGCGGCTACTTGGAAAAAGACGGCGGCGGCACGCTGAATTACAGCGTTCCCGCGCTGGTCGCCAATCCCGGCTTGTCCAATGCCTGGGGACTGAAACTGACCGCCGGACTGGTGCGAGTGAACCAGTTGCCCGTCAACAGCAACGCCGACAGCGGGCCGGTGATTTTCAACAACGGCAACCTCCGCGTCGGCCGCGTCCCGGTGGGCATGACTCTGGACGCCAATCCCGCTTACGGATTCCGCAACATGGTCTCGTTCCAAGGCACCGCCGGCACGGTGACCGTGGAAGACAACGCCATGTTCCGCACCCACGGGATCGTGCCCAACGAAATCCTCGGCACCGTGAACTTCGTGGCCAGCAATCCGGCGGACGCCAATTCGAGCGACAACGTGGTCCATTTGTCGCGGAACATGGCCTCGCTGGTCAATCCCATCACGCCGGGCGATTACAGCCGCGGCGACGGCGCCATGACTTTTCAGGGCGTAACCGTTTACATGTCCGGCGGCGGCCAAGGCAATTGGCTAAATGTCCTGCCGCAGGAGGCAGGCTTCGTCCTGCAACTCAACGACGGCGTGATCTTTAACGGCAGCCGTCAGAATAATGTTTGCGGCGAAGTGAATTTCAACAACCTCACGCCCGCCAATCCGGCGAAATGGGTGAAAATCGACGGCGAGGAAGCCAGCCCCGCCACGCCGCTTGGCGGACCGCCGTACGTTTTCGGATTAACCGCCGACCGTTGGACGATTTACGGCACCGGTTTGACTACCTGGTCGGGCGTTACCGAGAAGGTCGGGCCGGGAATCGTGGAAATCAGCCGTTCGCAAGGCGCGCCGGTTCTCATCAATGCAAACGCACTAATAAGAATATCGGGCGGCAGCTTGAAGGCGGACGGCACCGCCGATCCCTTCACCGACACCGTCTCGAATTTCTCCCTGAGCATCGTCAACGACAGCACCGCCTTCGGCCTCGTGGTATCCCAAGGGACGAAAACCGTCGGAACCATCACCGGCATCGGCAACACCACGGTAACGGGCACTTCGACGGTGCTCAATGCGACTTCCATCGTTCAGAATTCGCTCGTCATTGGAGGGATTCCGCCAGTTGCCGCCGTGCCCGAACCGAGCACTTGGCTGCTGCTGCATCTCGCTACGCTCGTGGGGATCGGTTTTTTCGGAAGAAAAATGTTGCGACGGCATCCGCGTCGCAAATCATCGACCGCTTCCATAGGGGGTGGTCGATGATTCGTTTGCCGCTTTTCCAATTTTGGCTCTCCGCCAACTTTGGGGAAAGTCAGGTAATTAACATTACGCCCCTGTATGTGCAAATGCACCTAAACCATTGTTTATAAGACATTTACAGCAAAAATTCTGATACGCCGTTTGTAGGTGAATTGCTTATCTACCACCATTTTCCTCAAAGTTGGCGAAGAATCCCAATTTTAGAAGGGCCCTATAAAAATAAATTATTATCTATTGAAATATGGCTATTTTTTTGATTTTTTGCTTGACATCGGATTTATATTTATTAAATTAAAACAATAACAGCCGACATAAAAGACTCGTTAGAAAAGGCATCACTTCGCTGGCGCGACCGCGGGCGAATGTTGCCGTAAGGTGCGTTGCACTAAAGTGCTAGTCCGTTCATCCCCTTTTTAATAAAACACTTCTAACGAAAGCAGAGAGGCAGCGGCGTGCCGCGTCAATCGCCGAATTTCAGCGGGAAATCCGAATTCCAGCCACGGTCGGATGCCCGCGAATCATTCGCGCGATGCCGGGAACGATCTCTTGCGGGAGATTTTCCCTACCGACCGGTGCGGAGTCTAACGGATTTTTCCCTCGACGCCTTGAGGATCGTCGCCCGCACGGCAAGCAACTCCGCACATCGTCCGTGGCCGCGTTCAATTGCAACTATCGTTTACTGGAGAACTCACATGAAAAGGTTTCTATTCGCATTGATGCTCCTCGTTTGCGCCGGTCAGGCTTTCGCCGAAGACATCTTCCCCGCACCGTGGCAGATCAATCCCCTCGATCCGCAATGGGCCGGCGGTCAAACGTTAATCGCCAAGTGGGAAGGCGTGCATAACGCAACGCCGACGGGCACCGGCAACGTCTTCCAATATCCCGCTGTTTGGAACTGCACTTTCCCCCCCGCCTTCACGCCTCGCATTGAATACACCAACGCGCAGATTGCCACGGCGCCGGGCTTCAATCCGCCGGACGTTCCGATCGAGACGATCCATATCGGCGATTACGATACTCCGTCGGACCCGATCGGCGGCGGGATCGATATCGTGATCTGCAACAATCCCTTGGAAGGAAGCCGGAAAGTCATCCATATTCAGGTTACCTCCGACAAGGGTTACACCGGGCCCATGACCTCCTCGCCGTCGGGCACGTTCACGCCGGGCGCCTCCGGCGGATACCCGGGCACCACATGGTACACCTACGAAGCCACGATCGACATTCCCTTCAATCCGCCGTTTGAAACCGTGCATATCAATTTCCCCGATAGCACCGACATCAGCGAGATCGTCGTGAAAACGATCTGCGTGCCCGTTCCCGAACCGAGCACCCTCGCGCTCGGATTTTGCGGCTTAGTGGGCGCGGTGGTGTTGTTCCGCAAACGCCGATAGGGTGACGTCGATAACGTTTCGCTTGTGGTTCGACAACCGTAAAATGACAGGTTGTTGGGATGGCGGTTGTACTGCCATCCCTGGGGCGATAGTACAACTATCGCCCCAACATGAACCTGTCAAATAGTATTTGCCGGACCCTAGCGACAATTTCCAAGCCCCCCTCGCGGTGAACCGGCCAAAGGTTGGTCGGGAGAACCGAAGGGGGGCGGGGATCGTTTCGCAGCGCGCGGCTTCCGAATGTAATCCATTGGCGTTCTCAAACGGAATCCAATGCACGGTTTCCGATAATTTACCGCTGCTAGCAGTGCTATCGCGCGGACTTCGCAATTCTTTCGCTTTTTCTCAAAAGGGATTGACTCTCTAGTGGATCGAGCTTAGATTAACGGATAGTTCGATCCATCCTCGATGTATCCCGCCGGGTAGGGGGTTTTCCGTGCCGTTCGATTGCCGGATTGGAATGGGAATCGCAGCGCGCATCCCCCGGATAGCCCTAGACACTTCGGCCGACGCGCTTACCAGAACGACTCTTTTTTCAAAACGCCGGCACGGGGTGCGATTGCCGCGGGGGCCAGGAAGGAGCGTGGCGCGTTATGGCTATTTTATCTCCCAACGACGTTCAGCCGCGCGCGCAAGCGGCGCTGACGAATAGCCCTTTCTACGAACTCCACGAGTTGCAGGTCGAGCACCGCGGCGGCGCCTTGACGATTTCCGGCACCGTCACCAGTTTCTACCACAAACAGTTGGCGCAAGAGGTGGTCCGCTCGGTCTGCAAGGAGATCGAAGTCGTCAATACGATCCACGTCGTTCCCGAAGAGTTGAGCGAGGCGATGGGGGACTGAACGAGCGCGTTTCGCGAATCCGGGAACACGGCCGTTCCCGAAAAACCGCTGCCGTCCAATGGCGGGAGGGAAACCCGCGCGGCAGTCGAGGAGCCTGCCATGGATGATTTGTTCAGGGATGTGGCCGCGCGGAAGTCGCGGAGCTATCTGCCCGACACGCAGGAAGAGGCCGCGGAATTGATCGCGCTGATCGAAATGGCGATCGAGCAGGAAACCGGCCGCGGCATCGACGAGCTTTCGGTCACCATCGACGGCGAGGGCATCGTGCTGGCCGGCCGCTGCGAATCTTTCTATCACAAGCAGCTCGCCCAGCACGCCGCGATGTCCATCTCCGGCAGCCGGCAGTTGGTGAACGGGATCGAAGTCAGTTGAGGGGCTGGGGAAGGTCCTTTCTGAGTGTTGAGCGAGATTGGATGAACGGCAACCCGGTTGGGGCATGGATGGCCGAATCTCCTGCGAAATCTGGGTTGAGTTTGCGGGATACCCCCCAAAAAATTGCTCCAAATCCGGCAGGAGGTTTACAAAGTCAGGAGGACAGGCATTCTTGCCTGTCTTTTCTACCAGACAGGAATGTCTGGCCTCCTGATTTTTGCATCTTTGCAGTTCTCCCGCAAAATCCGGCCAAATCGCTTCGCTTTTTATGCGAGATCTGCTACAATGACGATGTTATTGGAGGCGGTAGCCATGCCATGAACCTGTCGAGACGGGGATTCATGGCCAGCGGTGAGCCGCCGCAATGAGAAAGGGCATTTTTCCTGCGAAGGAGACGGGGTATGAAGCGACTCTATTCTTCCGCGGCCCGCTACGGGCTTCTTGCGGCGGTTGCTTCGCTGTTTTTGGTTTCTCCCGGATTGTCGGCCGAGACGAAGAAAAAATCGGCCGCCGCCGATCCGGCGACCGCGAACCTGATTCGGACGGCCCTGCAGCACGAGTTGGCCGGCCAGAACGATCGCCGCGCGTCCTTGCTGCTCGCCGCGCTCGAACGCTCGCCCGACGATCCGGCCGTCCACTGGCAGTTGGGCGAAGTGCGGGGGGAGGGCAAAAACCAGTGGCTTTCGCCCGCGCAAGTGGAACTTGCCGCGGGGAAAGACGCCCGCCTGGCCGAGTATCGCCGCCGCCGCGACGCGGCCGGTCCCGCGCTTCCCGAGCAGGTCGCGCTGGCCCAGTGGTGCCGCAAAAACAAACTCGCCGATGAAGAACGGGTGCATTGGCTTTCGGTCCTGCAAATGCAGCCGAACTATCCCGAAGCCGTCGAACGGCTCGATCTGCGCAATTACCGCGGTCGGATGCTCACCGCCGAGCAGATCGCGCGATTCAAGGAGCAATCGAAAAACACAGCCGATGCAATCGCGCAATGGCGGCCCTTGGTTACGCACTGGCAGCGCGCGCTCGACCGAGGCGAAACCGCGACGCCCGCCGAAATCGGCGAACGGATCGCGCGAATTTCCGATTCCGGAGAGATGCTCGCTTTGCAGCGGGCGATCGTGCAAAAGGCGGATACCAACAAGCAAAAACTGCACGAATTGACGGTCGCCTTCGTCCAAGCATTGCGGGATAATCCGCATCCGGCCGCCGCGGAAAGCTTGGCGCGCCTGGCGGTTTTCTCCGCATGGGACGACGTGCGCAAGGCCTCCGCCGCCGGACTGAAGGGCCGCCCTCTCGATCATTTTGCGCCGCTGCTTTTGGCCGCGTTGCAATTGCCGATCGAAGGTCACGTTCGGTTCGACGTCGATGGGAACGGGAACCTGATTACCTTCGCGCAGCTCTATCGCGAAGGAGACTTGGCGGACTACACCTTTTCGTATCTGCAAGCCCCCAAAGCCGCAAAGTACGTTTACCATCGCGACCGCATTCAAGACCCCAATTCGACGAACTCGAATTTCTACGGCGACGATCGGGATATCCCCGGAAATCTTGCCGCATGGCAGAAGACGCAAACGCCCGCGCAAACAGCGTTCCAAAGGGCCAATCCGCAAAGGATCGCGCAGTGGCAGAGAAACGAAAAAGCCCGCAATGCAGGCGCCAAGGCGGCAATACAGGCTCAGCAGGCGCACCCGCTCATGGACGGTTTGAGAATGGAAGCCGAGCGTCAAGCGAATGCCGCGAAATCCCGCGCGATCGCCGCAAACAAAGCGGATGCCCTTTACGACGAGATGCAAAACAGCAATCGTGCGATCGAACAAAGCAACGCCCGCGTCGTCGGCATTCTCAAGGAAACGACGGGGCAGGATTTAGGCGATCGGCCGCTGGAGTGGTGGAAATGGTGGTGGAATCGATATAACGAGACCGACGCGCTCGTTGACGCCGAGGACCGATTATCCGAAGCCGATCCTTATCGCCAGGGATATGAACCTGCCGCCTCCAAATACGTCGTTCCCTTCGAAACGGTCCGGCGCTACGATGGATACCACCCAATTCCCACGGCCGCCATGCCGGCTACGCCGTTTACGGCCAGCGCGCCACCGACGACGATTACCGTGCGAAGCTGCTTCGCGCCCGGGACGAAAGTTTGGACCCACCTGGGCCGGCTGCCCATCGAAAAAATCAAAGTCGGCGACCGCGTCTTGTCGCAGAATCCGGATACCGGCGAGTTGTGCTACAAGCCGGTTCTCGAAGTAACGTTCCGCCCGCCCCTCGAGCGGTTGAAAATCGGGCTGGGCACGGATTCGTTCATTGCCACGCCCGGCCATCCGTTCTGGGTGGACGGCAAGGCGTGGCAGTTGGCCAAGCAGCTTGAGGTCGGGCAAATTCTGCACGCGGTTTCCGGCGGCGCACCGGTCGAAAGCATCGAGAAGGTGGAAACCGATCCGTCCTCCGCCGGTTACTCCTACAACCTGGTCGTCGCCGATTTCAACACTTATTTCGTGGGCAAGCAAGGGATTTTGGTCCACGACAACACGCCCCGCTGGCCGACCTCGGCCCTCATCCCGGGACTACCGGCGGAAGCACGCGCTCCCTGAAGTCCGGCATCTCGTATCGCCAAGCAATCAAACAGGCCGGATATCCGATGATTTCCGGCCCGTTTTCGTCTCTTTCCAGACCGATTGGCGAGGGGGAGGCTTCTCGATACAATTATTTATTCGAGTTTGCAATGATCCACCCCTAAACCATCCATTAACATTATCCGCCTTCCCCTTTCCGCCTTCCGCCTTCCGCCTTCCCCTTTCCGCCTTCCGCCTTCCCCTTTCCGCCTTCCGCCTTCCGCCTTCCCCCCTATGCCCGACGTTCCGCGATATCTGGTGCCGTTCCATCCCAAGCGCGTGCCGCACTTTTTCACCGACGTTTTGATAATCGGCGGCGGCCTGGCGGGCTTGCGGGCGGCGCTGGCCGTCAAGCCGGAGCTTTCGGTGGTGGTCATCACCAAGGACTCCGTGCTGCAATCGAACAGCCATTACGCCCAGGGGGGCGTCGCCGCCGCGCTGGGCGAAGGAGATCGTTTCGAAAACCACGTCGAAGACACGCTCGTCGCCGGCGGTACGCTCTGCGACCGCGCGGTGGTCGAGCGCGTCGTTCGCGAAGCCCCGCGGAGAATCGGCGAACTCATCGACTACGGCGTGCGGTTCGACCGCGCCGCCGACCGCCTCGCCCTGGGCCGCGAAGGGGGGCACTCGCACGCCCGCATCGCCCACGCCATGGGCGACGCCACCGGCAAGGAAATCATCCGCGCCGTCGTCGAGCGCGTGGAACATCTGCCCAACGTGGAACTTTGGGAACACACCTTCACGCTCGATCTCCTGACCCGCGACGGCGTCTGCCGCGGCGCGCTGGTCTGGAACGGCCGGCACGGCAAGACCGCGATCTGGGCCAAGCAGACCATCCTGGCGACCGGCGGGGCGGGCCAACTCTACCGCGAAACCACCAATCCCGAAGTCGCCACCGGCGACGGCATGGCCCTGGCCTACCGCGCCGGCGCGGAACTCCGCGACCTGGAGTTCGTGCAGTTCCATCCCACGGTGCTCTACATCGCGGGCGGCAGCCGGCATCTGATCAGCGAGGCCACCCGCGGCGAAGGCGCATGGCTCGTCGATCGCCACGGCCGCCGCTTCATGACCGACTACGATCCCCGCGGCGAACTCGCCCCGCGCGACGTGGTCTCCCTGGCCATCGTCAGCCAGATGGAGAAAACCCGGCACACGAACGTCTATCTGGATATGACGCACATCGACCCGCAGCGCGTGCGCAGCCGCTTTCCGGGCATTGCGGCCGTCTGCGCCGAGTTCGGGCTGGATATCACCAAGGACCGCATCCCCGTTCGCCCCGGCGCGCACTACATGATGGGCGGCGTTACCGTCGATCTCGAAGGCCGCTCCACGCTGCCGGGCCTGTGGGCCGCGGGCGAAGTCACCTCCACCGGCCTGCACGGCGCGAACCGCCTGGCCTCGAACAGCCTGCTCGAGGCCTTGGTCTATGGCGCGCACGCCGGCGAAGGCGCCTCCGCCGCGGCCGAAGACATCCACGATTCGTTTCATGCCCCGGAAATCGAGAATCCCCGCGTCGAAACCGCTTCCGAGCCGTTGAACATGGCCGATATCGGCAATTCGCTGAAAAGCCTGATGTGGCGCGACGTGGGCGTTCGCCGCGAGGCCGAAACGCTGACCGACGCGCTGGAGAACATCGAACATTGGTCGCGCTACGTCCAGGTGCGGCAGTTCGCCGAACCTCCGGGCTGGGAGTTGCAAAACATGCTCTGCATCGCCCGGCTGATGATCGAAGCCGCGCTCGCCCGTCAAGAAAGCCGCGGCGCCCACATCCGCACCGATTTCCCCACGCTCGACGAAGATCGTTGGCGGCGGCATATTTGTTTCTGCCGGATGTAGGACGACATTAACGCTTCCCATCTTGACAAATGAGCGGCAGGTGTTATAATATAATGCAACACCCGGGAGTTGTAATACGTGCCCTTTTACTTCTTCATTTGGAACGACTTGATTGAGAAGCACCTTGGGCTGCATGGGATAACGCCGGACGAATTCGAAGAGGTCGTGTGCGGCCCGGACGATGTGGATTTCAGTCGTTCCTCCCGCCGTCCGATCGCGTTTGGCGAAACATCGACCGGCAAATACCTTGCCTGCGTTTATGAATTGCTCGATGACGCGACCATACTTCCGATTACCGCCTATGAAGTGGAGGACTGATATGCCGAAACGACAACCAAAACGCATTCGCCGCGAATTGACCCCCGAAGAGAACCGGCAATGGAGCCGCGCGCTTGATGAAACCGAGACTCGAAAAGAGGAAATCCTGGCCATGGGTCGCCGGATCAAGTCGGCCAACCAGCGGGCCAAGGCGGCGGTCCGCGACGCCCTTAATCGCCTCAAAGCCGAGCGGCAGGCCCAAGGATTGAGCCTCTCCGACGTCGAGGAAAAAACCGGCATCGGCCGCTCCGCCCTTTCCCGATTGGAAAATGAAACCGACTTGAATCCCACCGTCGTAACTCTCGCCCGCTATGCGGAAGCACTGGGGAAAAAAATCGTCGTTGGTTTCAAATGACTACTCGCCTCCAGTATCGAAAATGGCGGGAACCACGTGTTCCCGGCTCTGCCTGGGATCGCACTGTCCCCGATGCTCCGCCTCGCCGAGGGGCTGACTAATCCACAACGAATCAACCAAGACCCCAAGCAGACAGAGCCTTTCCAATAGTGCGTTCCCTTTCCGGAACCTGAGAACGAAGCGCTTTTGACAAACATTCTCTGCTTCCGCTATAATTGCATCGAAGGAGAAAACCATGGCGATCAATCAGTTTTGTACCGCCTTAATTCAACGCGACGGTCCGTGGTGGGTCGGGTGGATTGAAGAAATCCCCGGCGTGAATTCTCAAGGCGCGACTCGCGAAGAACTCCTGGAAAACCTTCATTCCGCCCTGCAAGAAGCGCTTGAAATGAACCGCGCCGAGGCCTTGGCGGCGGCGGGCGAACATTACGTAGAGGAGTGCATCCAAGCGTGAAACGCCACGAATTTCTCGCACGCCGCAAAGTTAACGGATGCATCCTCGAGCGAGAGGGCAAAACACTCGTGGTGGGGCAATCCGTCGAATAACCGGCGGTCGGCCGTTCCCCGTCATGCCGAAATCGGCAACATCATCGCGCGATAAATTTGCCGCGATTTGGGGATCGCGGAACCCTGATAATAACCTTCGTTCCCAGACTCCGCCTCGAACCGAGGTAAATCCTTTTTCCCCGATCTCTGATCTCTATCCCCTCGCCCCCTGCCCCTCGCCCATGTCCTCCCCCTACACCATCGTCATCGGCCTCGAAGTCCATGTCCAACTGCTCGCCGAGAGCAAGATGTTCTGCGGATGCGCGACGAAATTCGGCTCGCCGGCCAACACGCAGACGTGCCCGGTTTGCATCGGGCTGCCCGGCTCGTTGCCGGTAATGAATCGCAAGGCGTTCGAGCTGTCGGTCAAAACGGCCGTCGCCTTAAACTGCGAGATTCCGCGCTTCACCAAGTGGGACCGCAAGCAATACTACTATCCCGACCTGCCCAAGGGCTATCAGATCAGCCAGTACGATTTGCCGCTAAGCCGGAACGGGTATCTGGCCATCGGCGATCCGAAAGGCATAATCGAGCCGAAAAAAATCGGCATCATCCGCGCCCATCTCGAAGAGGACGCGGGTAAAAGCATGCACGACGAAGTCGCCGGCAAGGCCGACAGCCGCATCGACCTGAACCGCGCCGGCACGCCGCTCTTGGAAATCGTCAGCGAACCCGACCTCCGTTCGCCGGCCGAAGCCAAGGCGTATCTGACCGAACTCAAGCTGCTCTTGAATTATCTCGGCGTTTCCGATTGCAACATGCAGGAAGGCAGCCTGCGCGTCGATGCGAACATCAACCTGCACCTCGACGCGCCGGAAGGGAAGATCGCCACGCCGATCGTTGAAGTGAAGAACATGAACAGTTTCCGCGCCGTCGAGCGGGCCTTGACCTACGAGGCCGAGCGGCAGTGGGAAGTGTGGCAAAAGACCGGCAAGCGGCTGGGCGAAGTGCCGAAAACTACTCGCGGCTGGGACGAATCCGCGCAGGTCACCCGCGAGCAGCGGTCGAAGGAGGAATCGAGCGACTACCGCTACTTCCCCGATCCCGACCTCGTGCCGGTCATCGCCACGGAGGAGGAAATCGCCGCCGTCCGCGCGAGCCTGGGCGAACTGCCCGCCCAAATCCGCACCCGACTGGAAACGACCTACGGCATCACGTCCTACGATAGCGACGTGATCGTCAACCAAGGCCGGGCGGCGGTCGATTTCTACACCGAGCTGGCCGAGCGCGTCGGCGACGGAAAAACCGCGAGCAATTGGCTGCAGCAAGACGTACTCCGATACATGAACGAACGGCAGATCGGCATCGAACGGTTCCCCATCAGCGCGAAGGGCCTGGCCGAACTCCTGGCCGAAGTGAAGGCCGGCCGTCTCGAAACCGGCCGCGCCCGGGAGGTCTTCCAGGTCATGCTCGACGCGGGAAAAACCGCCGCCGAGGCGATCGAATCCCTCGGCATCGTGCAAGTCGATGACTCCGCCCTCATCGCCCTCTGCCGCGAACTTTTAGCCGCCAATCCCAAGATCGCCGCCGAAGCCAAAGCCGGCCAACCCAAAGGCATCGGCCAACTCATCGGCCAGGCGAAGAAAAAAAATCCCAACGTGAATCCCGCCAGGTTCAAGGAAATTTGCCTGGAACTGATCGCGCGGGAGGGATGATTCCATTCATCCGCATTCGTTTCCCGATCCGCTATCGTCCATAGAACGAGGCCGTCCCGCCATGCCCAAGACGTAAGGGCGGGGAGAATAGAACGGATCGATTGCCGGACGATCACTCCATCGCTTTCAGCAGACTGAAGGTCATCGCTTGGAAGACTTTTCGAAGGGACTCGAATTCGCGGTCCTCGGCCTGACAGAAAATGACGTACGTGGCGATTTGGTTTCTCAGTCCCCGAATTTGGGCGGTGTTCGTTAGATCGAGGCAGAAAAAATTGCAATCGTAGCCGATCAAGTCGCGGTTCAAACAGGTTTCCTCGACTTCTTCCACTTCGAGTCCTTCGTATTCCTCCCGCAAGGCTTTGACGGCGGCGGCAATCAGTTTCCGAGGATCGGAATGGCGGGGATGGACCGTCACCGACCAAAAAGCCCCGCCGGGGCTGTAAACCGTTACCGAGTGATTTTCTTCCGGCAGTTCTTCCATCTCCTCTTCGTCGAGGGACCAATTGTCGGGATACTGGAACGAAACGCCGTAACGATTGAAATGTGCGGGCATAAGATATCGTCAAATTGCAAAGCCGCGACCATCGGTCGCGGTTGATGTTCGTCAAATTGCAAAGCCGCGACCATCGGTCGCGGTTTAAAACCGAGCGCGCGTAATTAGGTAGTAAAGTCGGGAGCGTAAGCGGTTTGATCCGTGAATTATAGATCATTCTGATTATTTTGCTCAATTACCAGGCATCGAAAGTGAATTAGCGAATGACTGCGATAATTGAGTATTTCGCACAGCTCTGGCAAAATGAATAAACTGCGACGATCGCATCCATTCCATTCTATTATGTCATTTATTCCCGCCGAAACTGAGGAAGAGATGTTAATGTCTCTAACGGTAATTCAAGGGTGTTAGACTGCATATTTTACCTATCCTACCGATTTGGGTGATAGTTGATTTGGCTATAATAATGGGGATGGAGGATTCGCGGCATGGATCAAAAGCCCGCCCATTCGTAGGACCGGTTTCCAACCTGTCATTCGATTTACGCGGGATATTTAGCTGCGTCAGATGACGGATTGGAAACCGGTCCTACTTTTGAGCCATGCCGGATTCGTTTGCCCGAATACCATTTGCTTTCCCTTGGTGGGCTTAGCCCGCATTATTCATAAAAGCGATTTGTAGAAGCGGCATCTTGCCGCTTTTGCTTAAAATGCGGCAGGATGCCGCATCTACGATGTTTATGAATGATCCCGGTTAGCCCACCTTACGTGCGAGGTGGTTTGCGTGGCTCTGGGAACATCCAGCCAGTTTCGTCGAGGCGGACTTCACAACGACCGACGCCGTCGGTTGTTGCTGGAGGAAGCTCACGTTCACGAAGGCGAAGAAATGCCTTTTTCCCCGGCAACGGACCGCGTGTGCCCTCAACCGCCCCCGCATTATGGAGGTGCTTCGTTCATGGACGAACAAAAACGTCTGATCGATATTATCCCCCGGCGACTGACGGGCGCGGGGGCGGTGTTGCTGGCGGGATTGGGCGCGATCGCCGGATTGATCGGACTGCACTTTTGGGCAGCTTCCGCGGCGGTGCGTTTCCCCAAGGGGACGCTCGCGGCGCTGAAGCTCTCGACGGCCGGTAGTTTGGCGCAGTGGTTTTCGAGCTTGCTCTTGCTGGCCGCCGCGGGAACTTCGCTGCTGGTTTATTCCATCCGCCGCCAGCGGACCGACGATTACCAAGGCCATTACCGCGTTTGGCTTTGGGCGGCGCTGTGCTGGTTTCTCTTCGCCACCGACGTTGCCGTGGGATTGAACCGGATGCTACAACAGTTGCTCGTCCAGCTTACCGGAACGCCGTTGTGGAAAGACGGCGTGCTGTGGTGGATCGTTCCTTACACCGTGGTCTTCGCCGCGCTCGGTTCGCGGCTCGTTCTGGACATGTGGCCCTGCCGGCTGGCCATTGCGGCCTTCGTTATGGCCTCGGCGGGCTACGGCGTCGCGCTTTTGGCCGGTTTGGGATATTTGCCGGAAGACGTGGCCGGCAATGCCGTCGCGATTCATGCCGGCGCAATCGTGTTGGGCCATTTGCTGCTCTTCCTGGCGATGCTGTTGCAGGCGCGGTTCGTCGTCCTGGATTTCGAAGGGCTGCTTCCGCCGCGCAAGCCGAAAGCCGCCAAGCCGAAAAAGAACGTCTTGAAAAAAGCGGCCGCGCGAGCAGCGGAGCCGGGGGATGAAGATTTGGAGGGCGACCTTTGGCGGCGCGTCGATGCGCCGCAAGGCACGCCGCAGCCGGTGTTGCGCCGCGCGGCCGCAGCGCCGGTTTTCACCCCGGTTGAAGACGAGGACGACGACGTGCCCAATCCGACCAACCGCAAGCTCACCAAGCAAGAGAAAAGAGCACTTAGGGAACGCTTGCTCCGCGAGCGCGCCGAACGCGAAAAGAAGTTAAGTAAATGGTGAAATTGACGAATGGCGAATGCCAAATGACGAATGACGAAGCTCGAATGACGAATGACGAAAGAAGGCCGAAGATCGAAGGTCGAAGAACTATTCGGATTTTCTATTTCGACCTTCTTTCGTCATTCGAGCTTCGTCATTCCTCCCCCCGCCCCTCGCCCCCAACCCCTCGCCCCCCATGGTCCGCACACGATTCGCGCCCAGCCCCACCGGTTATCTGCACATCGGCGGCGTTCGCACGGCGCTGTTCTGCTGGCTGTTCGCCCGCAAACACGGCGGGCAGTTCATCCTCCGCATCGACGACACCGATCAAGAGCGGAACGTCGAAGCGGCGTTGGCCCCGATCCTCGAAGGTCTGAAATGGCTGGGGATCGATTGGGACGAAGGGCCGGGAATCGGCGGACCGCACGCCCCTTATTATCAATCGCAGCGGGCCGACCGCTACCGGGCGGCCGTCGAGAAGCTGATCGCCTCCGGCCATGCCTACCGCGATTACGCCACGACCGGGGAAATTCAAGCCGAACGCGAGGCCGCGCAGGCCGAGAAAAGCTCGTTCGTCTATAGCCGCCGTTTCATGGCCGAAACGCCCGACGATTGCAAACGCTTCGAGGCCGAAGGCCGCCAAGGCGTGGTTCGTTTGAAAATGCCCCGCGAGGGCGTGTTGGTTTTGAACGACTTGATTCGCGGCGAAGTGCAATTCGATTGGGCCCGCGAGCAGGACCACGTCATCCAGCGGACCGACGGCTCTTGCCTCTATCACCTGGCGAACGTCGTCGATGACGAGGATTTCGAGATCACGCACGTGATCCGCGCCGAGGAGCATCTCTCGAACACGCCGCGGCAAGTTTTCATGATCCAGGCCTTGGGCTACCGCCTGCCGCAGTACGCCCATCTGCCGTTCGTGGCCGAGCCGGGGAGCAAAACGAAACTCAGCAAGCGGAAACTCGACAAGTACCTCAAAAACAAGGACTTCGCCGATCTCGTCGAGCGAGGGCGGAAGATCGCCGAGCGGATCGGCCACCCGACGGAGGCCGACGCGTTCAATCCCGTGATCGTCGATTTCTACGAATCCGTGGGCTACCTGCCCGAGGCGATCGTCAATTACCTTGCACTTTTGGGCTGGTCGCTGGACGACAAGACCGAGCATTTCACGATCCAAAATTTGATCGATAATTTTTCGCTGGAGCGCGTCGGCAAGTCGCCGGCGAGTTTCGATTGCCAAAAACTCTGGGCGTTCGAGGACCGCCATTTCCAACTGCTCCCCTTGCGGAAAAAACTCGAGCTCGCCGCGCCGTTTTTACGAAAAGCCGGCTTCGCCAACGCCTCGAAAGAGCGCATCCAAGCGGTTTTGCTCGCGGCGGGCGATCGCATCAAAGTCGCGGGCGATATCCTCGCGTTCGACGAATTCTTCCTCCGCGACGGCGCATTTCCCTACGACGAAAAATCGCTCGAAAAGCACCTCAAGAAAGACGAGGCTTGGGAACTGCTGAAAAAATTCCGCGACCGCCTCGCCGCGGCCGATCCGTTCGACGTGCCCGCGCTCGAAAAGCTGATGCACGATTTTACGGCCGCGGAAAACATCAAGACCAACCAGATCATCCACGCACTGCGGGTCGCCGTCACCGGCAAATCCGTCGGGCTGGGCCTCTTCGACACGCTGGCGATCCTCGGAAAAGCCGCCTGTTTGGCGCGGATCGAGAGGGCGCTGGGGATGATAGGGATATGTTAAAAAGAGAATAGTATGCTATAATTGTTTGCCAGAAAACAGGTTCAGAAGCATCAGAAGCAAAAGCTTATTGATTGCTCTAGCCTTATAGGGAGTTGTAACGATGATCCATCAAATTCAAATCAAAAACTTCAAAAGCCTTCGCGATGTAACCGTGGAGCTTTCACCCGTGACCGTCCTCATCGGAAAGAGCGGCACGGGAAAGACGAATTTTGCTTCTTCCATTCGTTTTTTGCAAGATCTGTTGACGATGACAAATCCTCATCTTCTCATGCAGTTACATCCCAATTATCAATGTGCGACAAATCCTAAGGATGCAACCGAATTCACTGTTATTTTAGATGTTCCTGGATGCGAAGAACTTTTTTCTTACCGTATCATTTTGGGCGCCGATCTTACCCGACATCCTCAATTAGAATCGTTGGATTATGGTAACAAAACAATTTTTCGACAGTCTCAAAGCAACCAATCAAAAAAGGGCGAAACTCCTCGATGGGAGGTCGAACCTGCGTTGATTTCGGTGCCCCCGCCTGGACCAATTGCACTAAGGCGGCTTACGGGAATCGATGAAGCGGTTTTCGCCCACACGGCCCTTACCGACGCAATCGGCGTTTACACTTTTCCCTTTGACGTGATGAAATCGTCCCAAATAACCGACAACGTTAGAAATCAAAATATTAGGATGTCGGGCCTGATGGACGATGGCAGTAACTATCTCGATGTACTCAGAGATATTTCAAGAGACTTACAAAACATTCGTTCGAGAAAAGCCATTACTGCAGCCTTAAGACAAATTAACCAGACTCTTGGAAATATCGATCTGGATCTCAATCAAAATCCGCCCAAAGCATTGGTCGGTCATATTTTTCAAGATAAAACATTGACTTTAGAGCTTAGTCAGGAATCGGATGGTTTTCGCCGATTCTATGCGCATTTATTGGCGTTATATCAAAAATCTTCCAAGCAATTTTTGGTCTTTGAAGAGCCGGAGAATGGAATTTATCCGGGCGCGCTTGCGCTTCTGGCCGACGAATTCAAAGCAACTCCCGAAGCAGGGCGCGGTCAAGTCATTCTAACAACTCATAGCCCTTCATTACTCGATCATTTTTCAGCCGATCAGATCCGCGTCGTGGAACTCGTCGATTTGGAAACAAAAATCGGTCCCTTGGCGGAAGAGCAAAAGGAATCACTGCAGGAAGAATTACTGCATGCCGGAGAATTGCTGACCGTCGATCCCGCACGGAGGCAGGAATAATGGGGCCAAAAAAACTGGTCTTGCTTGTAGAAGGTGATGGCGATGTGAAAGCTGCTCCTGTTTTAGTGAAGCAGTTACTCCGGCATTATTCCGCCTTTGATGCTTTAATTCTCAACGAAGACAAAGAAGAACCTTTGCGTGTAGGAGATTATTCCAACATCAGTCGCAACCAGTTTGATAAATGGAAAAGATACCTGAAATCCGCCATAAAACGGCGCAACTGCGGTGCGTGCCTATTGCTTCTCGACGGCGACTGCAAGCTCAAAGTAGAGGGACAGCCTTTTTGTGCCATGCGTGCAGCTCGCCTTCTTGCAGCCGAAGCGGAAAAAGTGGGCGCAGGGAAGTTATTTTCGGCGGCCATCGTCTTTGCTTGCATGGAATTCGAATCCTGGCTGATCCCCTGTACGAATTCTTTCGTGAATAAGCCATTCTCCGACGGTCGAAAGGAAATTCTCAACCCGGCGGATAAAATCCCTCTCAACCCGGAAGTTTCTCCCAGGGACGCTAAGGGCTGGTTCCGCAAAATAATGCAAACCGGATATAAACCCACTCGCGATCAAGAGGAACTAACTCGTTTAGCCGATTTGAATCAAATTCGCAGCCATCCCGAAATCCGATCCTTTAGACGTTTGGAATCCGCAATCAAGGAAATTATTGAGGCAATTCGGGATGGAAAACACATAATCTCCCCCATTTGACGGCTTTTTGTGGCCAATCTTTTCGCGCCAAGGAATTCACACTAGCAGAATGACCAATACGATTTCGCTAAGAAGTTGCCTTGCGATTCATTCTTTCGGCCTCGTGAGCGGGCGGAATTGCGGGGCGGCGCGGGCGGCGGCGCGGGCGGAATCGACGGCCTCTTCGTGGAATTGCTGTTGGGCGCGGACCTTGCGCCCCTTCTTCGCCACCCGCTCGTATTCGCCGTTTTCCGAAAGCAACCGCCACGCCTTCTGGTTGTCGCCGAAAAAGGTTTCCAGAATGCGGATCAGCCGCCGGCGGTGGTTCGGGTCGCCGACGGGAAACAAAATCTCCAACCGGCCGGAGAGGTTGCGGTTCATCCAGTCGGCGCTGCTGAGATAGACCTCTTCGTGCCCGCCGTTGCGGAAGTAATAGATTCGCGAGTGCTCCAGATAGCGATCGACGATCGAGCGGACGTGGATGTTCTCGGAAACGCCGGCCACGCCCGGCCGCAGGCAGCAGATGCCGCGGATATTGAGTTGAATCTTCACGCCCGCCTTGCTCGCGCGGTACAGCGCGCGGATGACCTCGGCGTCTTGCAGCGAATTGCACTTGGCCATGATCAACCCCGGCCGGTCGGGCGTGGAGACCTGAATCTCGCGCTCGATGAGGTCCAGGAATTTCTGCCGCAGTCCCGTGGGCGCGATGGACAGTTTCGACCAGCCGACTTGTTCCGAATAGCCGGTCAGGAGGTTGAAAAACGCGGCCACGTCGGCGGCCACGTCGCGGTCGCAGGTCATCAGGCCGAAGTCGGAATACATCCGCGCGGTGCGGTCGTTGTAATTGCCGGTGGCCAGATGCACGTAGCGCTGGATGTGCTGCTCCTCGCGGCGGACGATCAACAGCGCCTTGGCGTGGGTTTTGAAGCCGGCGATGCCGTAGATCACGTGCACTCCGGCGTCTTCCAGCCGCCGCGCCCAGCCGATGTTCCGCGTCTCGTCGAAGCGGGCCTTGAGTTCGACGAGCGCGGTTACTTCTTTGCCGTTCTGCGCCGCCCGGCCCAGCGCGCGGACGATCGGCGAATCGCCGCTCGTGCGATAGAGCGTCTGCTTGATGGCCAGCACCTGCGGATCGTCGGCCGCCTCCTCGACCAGGCGCACGACCGGCTGGAAGCTCTCGTAGGGATGAAACAGCAGGATATCGCGGTCCCGGATCGCTTCCCAAAGGTCGTCCGCGCCCAACAGGTCGCGCGGCGGCTGCGGCGGCCAGTCCTCGGCCTGCAATTCGTCGAAACCCTTTCGCGCGGCCAGTTCCATCAGCGAAGCGGCGTTCAACCGCTCCTGCTCATAGACGCTTTCCTCGCCGAGTCTGGTCCAATCCATGAGCCAGCGTTTGATGCGCGGATCGGCGTCGGCGGCGATCTGCAAACACACCGCGGCGCGGCGGCGGCGGGAGAGCACCGCCTTCTCCACGGCGTGCAGCAGGTCTTCCACCTCTTCGTCGTGCAAGATCACGTCGGCGTCGCGGGCAATGCGGAACGCGGCCGCGGCCAGCACTTCGCAGCCGGGGAACAAGAGCGGCAGATTCGCCGCGATCGCGTCTTCGAGCCACGCCAAATGCGTTTCCTTCTCCGCCGGCAGCGCGATGAACCGCGAAAGCTGCGCGGGGACCGGCACGACCACGAATTTTTCCCCGGGGACTGTCCCGATTTTCGCGGCGATCTCGGCGTTCGCTTGTACATTCGCATTATCGCCGTGAAAATGGGACTGTCCCCTTTGGGTTTCGCTTTCTCCTTCCGGCGGAATCACCAGCGCCGCCACGTGCATCTGCAAGGTCGGCAGGAGCGGCCGCGGCTTGAGGTCCTCCAAAGCCATCGGCGTCAAAAGCGGCATGATCTCCCGCGCGAAATAGGATTTCAAATACTGCCGCTGTTCGGGCGACCACTCCCCGCGCGACCAGACGAACAGCCCGTGGTTCGCCAATTGGCCGAGAACGCCGCGGATTCCGGCGGCCTGCTCGTCGTACATCCGATGCACGCGCCGGACGATGGCGCGAAGTTGTTCGCCGGGCGTCATGCCCGAGGGATCGCGCTTGCGAACCTTCGCTTCCCGCTGCCGCATGAGTCCCGCCACGCGGACCAGAAAGAATTCGTCCAAATTCGAACTGACGATGGCGAGGAACTTCAGCCGCTCGAAAAGCGGCAAGTCCTCCGAGAGTCCCTCCGCAAGCACTCGATGGTTGAACTCCAACCAACTCAACTCCCGGTTGATGTACAGTTCCGGCGATTTCAACGGATCTTTGGGCATTTTATGTAAATGATAGGAAAGAATATTAACACGGAGACACGGAGGACACGGAGAAAATTATTAATGTCGAAGGCCGAAGCTCGAATGACGAAAGAATTTCGAAGGCCAAAGCAAGAATTGCTTTTCGGTTTTTATTCATTCGACCTTCTTTCGTCATTCGAGCTTCGGCCTGCGACATTTTACTCCGTGTCCTCCGTGTCTCCGTGTTGATATACTTATGCTTCTTCAAGTCGTATCTTCAATCCGAAAATTTCTTCGAACAAATCCCCCTTGGCCGAGAGCGCGTGCTCTTCGAGGAGCAGGTCGGAGCCGCCGGGGAGGGTAACGACGAGGTCGTCGCCGCGGCGCTGGAAACGGATTTCGTGCGCGCGGCGGATATTGCCGCGGATCAGGGCGTCGGCCACGCGGAGCATGCCCGCCAGCTTGTTGACCACCACCCGCAGCTCGCGCGGCAGCGCCATGTAGGCCGGGTGCGAGGACCGCGGCACGCTGCGGCGATGGTAGCGCGCGATTTGCGCCACGAGCGTGATTTCCGGCCGATTCAGCCCGAAAACCTCCGAATTGGCGATCAGATACTCGCTGTGCTTGTGGTGCGAGCGGCTGCTGACGAAACCGCCCACCTCGTGCAACAGCGCGGAGACGCGCAGCAGCAGCCGGCAGCGCTGGTTCAGGCCGTGGTCGGCTTGCAGGAAATCGAACAGCCGCACCGAAACTTCGGCCACGCTTTCGGCGTGCTTCGGATCGACGTGGTATTTCTCGGCCAAAGCCGTCGCCGAATGGATCGCGCCCAGCAGCAAGGCTTCGTCCTCCTGGCCGGTAACTTCGCGGGCGAGTTCCAAAAGCAAGCCGTCGCGCATCGAGGCATGCGAGACGATCATCCGCTCGACCGCCAACTTGTGCCAGAGGATTTGGTACACCAAAAGCGCCGGATTCAAGGTCTCGGCCTCGGCGAAGGGAATGCCGTGCCGCTTGGAGATCTCTTCGGCGGTGAATCGCTCGCAGCGTTCGACGAACTTGTCGAAAGCGGTCCGTTCGACGATCGCCAGTTCGGGCGAATCGGACTCCTTGCCGATCTCCCGCGCGGCGAATCGGGCGTCGCCGCCCACGGCCACGAAAGATTGAATTTCCTCGAGCGGCAGCGAATTCTTGAGCGGTATCAGGGCGTTCGCGATGTGCTGCCGCAACAGGTCGGCCGATCGCTGCGGCGATTCCTCGCTGGTGGAGAACATCTCCTGCAGGCGGATCGAGCCGAGCCGTAGGCTGAGCGAGGTGGCGATTTCGCCGCTCTCCAAAAGCGTGAGCAACGTGCTGCCGCCGCCCACGTCGGCAATCAGCGTTTGCCGGCGATCGACTCCCAAGGCGTGGCCCACGGCCTGCCGCACGGCGGAAACCGTGAGCCGGCTCTCCTCGGAAGTGTCGATCACCGCGACCTGCATGCCGGTGGCCATGAAAACGCGGTCCAAAAAGGTGTCGGCGTTGCTGGCCTCGCGGACGGCACTGGTCGCCACGGCGCGGATTCTCTCGACTTGGTAGAGCGCGAGCAGCTTGCGGAAATCGCGGAGCACGGCGAGCGCGGCCCTCATGCTCTGCCCGCCGAGCCTCCCGCGGCGGAAGGTGTCCTGCCCCAGTCGGACCGCTCGCTGCAACCGCTCCAAGACCTCGATCCGCCCGTCGCCGACGACCTCCGCGATGACCATGCGGAGCGAATTCGCCCCGATATCGACGGCGGCCACGGTTTTCGCCGGAGGAATGGGATTTTGTTCGGGGGAATCCATGAAATCTTGCCTGAATCGAGTAATAGGATGACCCTATTTTTCTCATCCGGGGGATTTGGTCAAGGGCAAATAGCGAAGCGGCGAATAATGACGAAGCTCGAATGACGAATGACGAAAGAAGCTCGAAATACCAATCTCGAATCATATCGGATTGATGGACTCGGATTTCTTTCGTCATTCGTCATTCGAGCTTCGTCATTCCCCTTACTCGTACCTCAGCGCCTCGATCGGATCCAACCGCGAAGCCTTCCACGCCGGATAAAAGCCGAAAAACACCCCCACGGCCGCCGAAACGGCCACGGCGGCCAAAATGGCGGGAATCGACGCTTCGGTCGGCCAGCGCATCACCGCGCGGACCATCATCGACGCGCCGCGCCCCAGCAGGATGCCCATCGCCCCGCCGAACAGGCAAAGCACGATGGCCTCGACGAGGAACTGCCGCAGGATGTGATGCGAACGCGCGCCGACGGCCATCCGCAGGCCGATTTCCCGCGTCCGCTCGGTTACCGAGACCAGCATGATGTTCATGATGCCCACCCCGCCCACCACCAGCGAAATGAGCGCGACCACCAGGAGCAGCGCGCCCATCAGCCGGGAAGTGGAGGAGAGGGTACGCGTGATTTCGGTCATGTCGCGGATGTTGAAATCGTCCTCCTCGCTCTTCGTCAAATGATGCCGCTCCCGCAGCAGCGCCGTGATCTGATCCATCGCCTGGGGAATCTCCTCGGCGGAGACGGCCTTCACCATGATCCGATCGATGTTCGCGAAACGGACCGGCTGCGGCGTGTTCGCCGCCTGCAGCGCCGTGGGCGAGGTGTAAAGGGGCTTCGCGCCGGGATACAGGTTATTCAGCGAGTTGATCTGTCCGGTCGAACTCGCGGCGGCGGTTTGCGACGAACTGTTCGACGAGCCGTTGACGCGATACTTGATCGTCGGCCACGGTGCGAGGATCACGTCGTCCTGGTCCATGCCCATCATGTTCGCCCCCTTGCGGCTCAAGACGCCGATCACGCGCAGGGAAACGTTCTGCACGCGAAGCTCTTCGCCAATCGGCGACGCGCCCTGAAAGAGTTCCCGCCTCACGGTCTCGCCGACCACGCAGACGTTGCTCCCGCTGCGGACGTCGCGGTCGCCGAACATTTCCCCCTCCGACATGTTCTGCCAATCGCGGACGATCAAATAGGCGGGCGTGGTGCCGGTGATCTGGTTGGGGCGATAATTGCGGTTGCCGAAAATCGCCTGCCCCCACGTCCCCACGATCGGCGCGACCTCGGCGACGGCCGGGCATTGCCGGCGGATTTCCTCCATGTCTTGCGGCGTCAGCGTGAGCTTGCTCCCCGATCCGTGGCTGAAACCGCCCGCCGTGGCCGCGCCGGGCATGATCATCAGCGTGTTCGCCCCCATGCTGGCGATCGTCCTCTGCAACTCGGCCTTGGAGCCTTCGCCGATCTCCATCATCGCGATCACCGCGCCCACCCCGATGATCACCCCCAAGGCGGTCAAGGCGGAGCGGATCATGTTCCGCCGCAAGGCGCAAAGCGCCGTCCGCAGCGTTCGCGGGAAGCGCAAGGCAAGCCCCTTGCGCTGCATCCGCGGAAAGTCCTTGTCCAGCGCGGCGGCGGGCGAATCGGCCGCGCGCGGCAAAATCCTTCGGGCCATCGCCGGCGGCGCGAGCGCCGCCGCCGTTCCGCCGCCGCTGCGCTCCGCCGCGAACGTGGATTCCGCCGGCAAATCGGCGCCGTTGCCGTTGCCGCTCGAAGGCACCGCTTCCCGCCCTTGCACCGCGTCGCTCTCGACTCGACCGTCCGTGATGCGGATCACCCGATTCGCGTAAGCGGCGACGTGGGGATCGTGCGTTACGAGAATCACCGTGATCCCCTCGGCGTTGAGTTCTTGGAACATCCGCAGGATTTCGACGCTGGTGCGCGAATCGAGATTGCCCGTCGGTTCATCGGCCAATAACAACGAAGGATTATTGATCAACGACCGCGCGATGGCCACGCGCTGCTGTTGCCCGCCCGACATCTGCGAAGGCTCGTGGTCGATCCGGTCGCTCAAGCCCACGCGGTCGAGCAGCCGCAGCGCCCACTTCCGGGTATCCGCGTCGGAATAATGCTCGGGCGCATAGTCCAGCGGCATTTGCACGTTGCCGAGGGCCGAGGTCCGCGGCAAGAGATTGAAGCTTTGGAAGACGAAGCCCAGTTTCGAGGTCCGCACCAGCGCCCGCTGGTTCGGCGCCAGCCGGCTCATCTCCTGCCCGTCGAACCAGTACTTGCCCGAACTGGAATGGTCCAGGCAGCCGAGGATGTTCATCAGCGTGGTCTTGCCGGAGCCGGAGGCGCCCATCAGGGCGACCAGCTCGCCGCGCGCGATCGAAAGCGAAATGCCGCGCAGCACCGGGACATCGACCTCGCCCAAGTGATACGTTTTATGGATGTCTTCGAGTCGTATGAGCTCCATGGAAGACTCCCGGCAACAGGGTTTTGTTATTCGATGGTCGGATATCCATTGCTAAGCCGCCAGCGGCGGTCATTCCTCTCTAATCTCAAATCTCAAATCCCTAATCCCTCGCCCCTCGCCCCTACCTAAACGATTTGCGGTTGAAAATCTTGGGCATGAACGGGTTGGTCGTGTCGCTGCTCTGATCGGCGGTCTTCTCCCCAATGACCACCTCCATGCCGACCTTGAGTTCATCGCCGATGACCTCGGTCGTCGTGCCGTCGGTCAGGCCGACGTGCACCTCGAGGGGCCGCAGGAAATCGCCCTCTTCGATCCAGAGCCGGCCGCGGCCCTCCACTTCTTTCGGCGTCTTCTCGGCCTTGCCGCCGCGAACTTTCGCCGCCGTTTTGTCGTCGGACGAGTCGGCCAAGGCCGGATCGTCCTTCCCGATCTTCTCCATCAGCGCGGCCGCCATTTCCTCGCGCAATTCGGGCACGATCTGCTCCTCGCGCGGTCGCCACCGCAAAGCCGCGTTGGGAACCAAAATCACGTCCTCGTGGCGATCCACCTCGAACCGCAAATTCGCCGTCATGTAGGGCAGCACCTTGAGGTCGGAATTGTCGAATCCCACCACCACCGTATAGGTAACCACCGTCTGGTTCATCTGCGCGTTGTAGCGAATCTGCTCCACGTGCCCCAAAAAGACTTCGTTCGGATACGCATCGACCGTGAACCGCACCGGCATCTCGGGATTGTTGCGGATGCGGCCGATGTCGGCCTCGTTGACCGACGCCCAGACCTCCATCTTGCTCAAGTCCTTGGCCAACAAAAACAAGCTTTGCACACTCATGTTCGCCACCACCGTCTGGCCGGCGTTCACGCGGCGGTCGATGACCACTCCCTTGACCGGTGAGACGATGGTCGTATAGCCGAGATTTCGATCGGCCATTTCGAGCGCGGCTTTGCCCTGCTCGATGACCGCCTTGCCCACGTCGATGTTGGCCTTCGCCGCCTCGTAATTCGCTTTGGCCAAATCGAAGTCCGAGTCCGAAATGGCTTTGGTCGTCGCGGGAATGCCGGCGAGCTTCTGCGCGCGCTCCCACTCGCTTTTCGCTTGCGCGAATTTGGCCTCGAATTGCTTCAAATCGGCATTCGCCCGCAGCAAGTTGGCCGCCGCCTGATCGCGCTGCGCCTGATAGACCGTGGGATCGATCTGCACCAGCAGGTCTTTCTCCTCGACCGGCGTGCAATAATCGACGAACTTGTCTTTGTACTTCTCCTTGTCCGGCGAAGTGGAATTCGGCAAACCGCGCGGATCGCGGCCGAACTCCACGATCTTGCCCGTCACCTGCGAGCCGACGTCGATCACCTCCTCCGGCTGCACGGTGCCCGTCGCCGAGATCGAAGAAGTGACGTCGCCGCTCTTGATCGCCGCCGTGAGAAATTTCGACTGCGGATCGGCGGCGTAATTCCATTTGAAATACGCGCCGCCCCCCACCGCCAGGATCACCACCGCCAAAAGAAAAATGATCTTTTTCATGTTCGTGCGTGCTTCTCCTCGTTCCCGCGCCGGCGCGGATGCGAGATAAATCCCTAATCCCTGATCTCTAATCCCTGATCTCTAATCCCTGATCTCTAATCCCTGATCTCTAATCTTGAATCCCTAATCCCTCCCCCCTACTCCCCCTCACGCCCCGACCTTCTCCGCCGCCGGCGCCTCATCGCGGCTTTTGCGATTCTTCGCCGCGAAACAGGCTTGCAGCAGCGCATCCAGGCTCTTCAGCATCTCGCTTCGCGCGCGCGGTGATAAATGCTCCAAAACCGCCTGGGCCGATTGTTTATGCTCTTCATCGCGGCGATGCATCAGATGTTCACCATGCGGCGTCAATCGCAGGCAACGCACGCGGCGGTCCGGCCCTTCCGAGACCCGCTTCACCAGCCGCGAACGCTCCAGCCGGTCGGCGATTTGCGTCATCGCCGGAAGCGAGACGCCCATCTCCCGGCTCAAAATCGACATCGGCCGCGGCCCCTCCCGCAAGATCGAACACACGCGCAACTGCGCCAGCGGTAGTTCCGTCGCCAAATCGTCGTCCATTTGAAAAAGATTCCGCATCACGGCGGGCAAGAGCGACAGCATCGCCGCCGCCTGTTCCGCCAGATCGATCGCTTCGGTCTTTTCCAATTCGGAATACATCGCCAGCCGCTCCCCGGTAAAAATCCGCCTAAGTACCGTCAACTCTCGGACTAATCCGTTAATGAACCTATATATTTAATGTACATAAACCATGTCCGTAAAACAAGAGCCTTCCCACCTCGAGTCCTAGAATCCGAGTAACCGTTCACAGGGGACTGTCCCGATTTTCGCGGCCCAAAAGATGATGGTGCCGTAAAAATGCTTAAACGCCGCGAAAATGGGACTGTCCCCCTCGCGCCCCGGGGGCGCGAACGCTTACGAATCCGATTGCTTGCCGGTCGAACGGAGTATGAAGACTCCCAGTTTTATTTAACTCTTTTCATGCCGATTGGTTCTGGTTGATTCATGCATGAATTATCAGTGTATTACAACCTGTGGCTAATTCTATCATACCTATATGTGGCAATATGTCACCCTCATCAATTGCCCTGAGATAACTGAAGTTTTGCATCGGCCGGCATCCCATTGGAATGGATTGATCGGTTTGCCCCGACCGCTTGTGGCAGAGCCGCGGCGGTTCAAGAATCCGCGCCGCCCGCAGGCATCTTGACAATCATGTTCTGATTTGGAAAACAATAAATATATTGCCGCCCCCCCTGTTTAAGGATATAGTCTAAGCTATTGACTGAAGGCGAAAAGAAAGAGAAGAGGTAATCGCAATGGCCAAGTCATTCGACGAACTCGTCAAACGGACGGCCGCGAAACGAACGCAAGACCGGGCCGCGCGCCGCACTCGGGAACTGCTCGCCGAGTTGCCGCTTTGCGAAGTCCGGCAACTTACCGGGCAATTGATAACCGTCTTAGCGTGCTGTCTTCTCGGCTTGCTGTCGGATGCCTCGATGGGAGCCGCAGAGCAATCCATTGTCGTTAATCTCGGTGCGGGAGAAAAGGTCGAGGAATCGGTCTTCGAGGAGCTGCGCGAAAAGTTTCCGGCGGGAAGAGCGGGCCGCGCCTCCCTCGGCGTCGCCGCCATTTTTTCCTATCTGCACCGATTGCCCGAACAAACCAAAGCGGAACTGACGCGCTTTCTCGCCCTGGCGGAGCGATTCGAGATCCCCATCGTCGTGCAACTCGACGGCGAGCAATGGTGGGCCGCGCGGCCCGACTTGTGGAACTGGTGGGATCCTTCGCGCCCGGGCTACCGGCCCGAGAATCGAATAAACGTGGAGTGGTCGGGCTGGGGGCCGGAACATGCCCTCAAGATCGCCTGGCGGAATTGGGGAAAGCAAATCCGCGTCTTGCCTCCGCCCAATCTTATGAGTCCGAACTACCGCGATGCCTGCCGCGAGGAGATGCGGATTCTGGCGCCCTTGATCCTCGATTGGTGGAAAAAATTACCCCCGGTGAAACGGCGTCTCCTGATCGGCATCAAGTTGGGCTGGGAGAGCGCCATCGGCGTGAACTCGTTCTATTACCCCAATGGAAATGCTTTCTTGGATCGTCGCGAAACCGAGGACCCTCGAACCGGACTCCGAGCGGCTCAAGTGCCGGATCGCGGCGTAGCCGCAATCGGCTATGCCGCCGTTGCGACCGCGCGGCTGGCGAAAGGCGGCGAGTTGGCGGAAGGCCACCTCGCGGAAATTGTCCGCCGACATCTCGAAGACTTATGCGCCCTGGCCGCCGAACTTGGAGCGCCTCGAGAAAAGCTATTCACCCATGTGGCCGGATGGAAAGACGAGGAACTTCTCTACGATGCCGCCTTGAACGAATATGCCTGCCCGGGATGGAGCTTTTACCGATATGCGTCCGATCCCGGAAAAGACAAGGGCGTGCAGCGCGCCTTGCGGCGGAGCAACGCTCCGAACTGGGCCGCGGTGGAATGGCTATTGACGGGCCGACAGAATACGCAAGCCTGGCGGCAAGCATTGGAAAACACCTTGTCCGATCCGAAATGCCGCTATTTATGCATCTATAATTGGGGCGACGTGAAAAATAATCGAGCAGCCATCGACGCCATTCACGGATTCCTGGATGCCCAAAAAATTGCCAACGAGTAGCACCGGTTCTCGAACCGGTGGGCCGCAGGCCCAGGAGGTTGCCACTCAGGGCGATTGCATCACAATGAATATGATGGCGGTAAATGGATAGCCGAGTATTGATCTTGATTTGAAAGCCGAAAACGTGGTATGCGAACAGCACCTTTGCCACTGGCAGCAGATTTCCTCAATCGTGTCAAGACAGACTGGGTTATCTATGGGACAACGTAACTTGCCGCATCATATACAACATGGTGCAATCGCCCTGGGTTGCCACTCAAGGAAATCAAACCACTGGTACGAAGAGCATCGATCGGTCGGCGTGCCCATCGAGTGGATCGAATGATCGGCCACACGCCTCTTGTGGCAGAGCCACACCGGTTCGAGAACCGGTGCTACCCGCCGGGTGCCCCTTCCATCCCCTTCTGGACAGATTGACACTCGTATTCCCTTGATTATACTCGATTCTGTGGGCAATAATCAAATTTCCCATCAATGATCGATAACATGAAAGCGGAAGAGATCCTTGACGAGTTGAAAAAACTCGGCTCCGAAAACATCAAAAAAGTGTTGCGCAACCACGGCGTGCAAGAGCCGTTCTTCGGCGTGAAGATTGGAGACCTGAAAAAAATTCAGCAGCGAATCAAGAAGGATTATGAACTCGCGCTGGAACTCTACGACACGGGCATTCACGACGCCATGTATCTCGCGGGCCTGATCGCCGACGATGCCAAGATGACCAAGCGCGACCTCCGAAAATGGGCAAATAACGCAAAGGGCGGCGGGATCGAGTCCGCCACGGTCCCCTGGGTAGCGGCGGGAAGCCGCCACGGATTCGAACTGGCGCTCGAATGGATCGAATCCGAGAAGGAAAGCGTGGCGGTCGCCGGTTGGACAACGCTGAGTTGTCTCGCGTCCGTCAAGGACGACGCCGATCTTAACTTGACCGAACTCAAACGACTTTTGGAGCGCGTGCGGAAGACGATCCACCGGCAGCCTAATTTCGTCCGCTATGCAATGAACAACTTCGTGATCGCGCTGGGCACTTACGTATCGGCCCTCGCGGATCTCGCGGAACGCGCGGCGATGCAGATCGGCCGCGTATCGGTGGATATGGGAAATACCGCGTGCCAAGTCCCCTATGCTCCGGAGTACATAAAAAAATCTCGCCGAGGCGGGGCCGTCGCCAAAAAACGCAAGACGGTGAAATGTTGAACGAGAGATTAAAATTATCGATGATTCGGGCGACCTCGCCGGATTCCGCAATTTTCGACCGGCGTTTACAGTGCCGGAGTATCGATATCCTCAGGAGGCACGTCGGGGGAGGCGTCACCGGATATTTTGGCCATTTGTCGCTGAATCATCCGTTGATGTTCGATTTCCTGATCGCGAAGTTCCGTAAAAAGATCCTTGACTTGGGGGTCGGCAATGACGGATAAAGCCGACACATAAAAAGCCTCCGCCTTTTTTTCGCAATCCAGGGCCACTTCGAACGCATGGGGCGTGGACATAAAAGGCCTCGGAGTTCCGTAATCGGGAGCTTCTACATCTTCCACCAGCTCTTTGTTCAAGCGTAAAGGAGTCGCGGCAAAAAGTTTCATGCGTTTATCGCGCAGTTGCGCGGCATGTTTTGCTTCGTAACGAGACATCGTCTGAAAAAAATCGGCCGCGTCGCCCTCATAGCGAGAACCGAGCATATTGGCGAATGTGACGTATCGTTCTTCGGCTTCCTCTTCGATCAGGACTGCCAGATCTAAAGCATCCATCAAACTCAATTGCGTAAAATCAATCGCCGTGTTGATCATGTCATTTCCTAAACCGATGCGTGTAATAGGCGAATTCAATAACCGTTATCTGCGCGTATCTGCGTCATCTGCGGATCACTTTTTCATCCGCAGATGACGCAGATGATCGCAGATTGAAGACCAGGCGTTTGTATTCCAGGCGGGATGCGCCAAAATTGATGAGCAAGGCTTTGTGCAAGCCCGATGCTTTCAGGTAGTTGATCACTTGCGCCTCCTCGGTTCCCGCAATCTGCTTCAACGCTTTGAGTTCGACGATTACCGAACCGAAGCAAACGAAATCGGCCTTATAGAAGGTGTTCAACGGCTCGCCGCGATAACGAATCGGCAGTTCCTTTTCCCGTTCGTAAGGTATTGCCCTGATCCGAAACTCCCGCTCCAAGGCTTCCTGATACACGGCTTCCAGAAACCCGCAGCCCAATTCGTTATGCACCGCCATTGCCGCGCCGATAATGGCATAGGTATCCGGATCTCTGTTGCTATCTGCGTCTATCTGCGTCATCTGCGGACTCCTCCCGAATCATCCGCGGATGGCGCAGATGAACGCAGATTAAAGACCAGGCGTTTGTATTCAAGGCGGGATGCGCCGAAGTCGAAGAGCAGGGCTTTGCGCAAGCCCGATGCTTTCAGGTAGTCGATCACTTGCGCCTCCCGAATATCAGCCTTCTTCCCCGTTTTCCCCGTCTCCCAATCCATAGCGCCGGATTTTTCGGTCAAGAGTCGAGCGCTCGATGCCTAAAATGCTGGCGGTTTTGCTCTTGTTCCAGTTGGTGTGCTTGAGCGTGCTGACGATGTGCCGGCGCTCCATGTCGTCCAACGACGTGGGGGCGAAAACCATGCCCGGTCCGGCAACGTCGGAATCGCCGGTGGTCGAAAGCGTCGTCAGCAGCAGGTCTTCCTCGTCGATCTCGGCGGCGCGGCAGAGGACGACGGCGCGTTCGATGACGTTCTTCAGTTCGCGGACGTTGCCCGGCCACTGGTAGCTGAGCAATTTCGCGCGGGCTTCGGGGGTAATGCCTTGGATCTTGCGGCCGGTTTCGTTGTTGAATCGCTCTAAAAAGTATTCGGCCAACAGGGGAATGTCATCGGTCCGTTTCCTGAGCGGCGGCACGACGATCTCCAGCACGCGGAGGCGGAAGAACAGGTCGCGGCGGAAGCGGCCCTCGGCCACATCTTTTTCCAGATCGCGGTTCGTGGCCGAGATCACGCGCACGTCGCAGGTGATGGGCTTATTGCCGCCCACGCGCTCGAAGGGATGCCCTTCCAATACGCGGAGGAATTTGGCTTGAATGGCGGGACTCATCTCGCCGATCTCGTCGAGCATCAGCGTGCCCTTGTGGGCGGCCTCGAACTTGCCGATCTTGCGGTCCGTCGCCCCGGTGAACGCGCCGCGCTCGTGCCCGAACAACTCGCTCGCCAGGAGGTCGGTCGAAAGCGCCGCGCAATTCAGGCAGACGAAGACGTTGTCCTTTCGCGGGCTGTTGTAATGCACGCCGCGGGCGACGAGTTCCTTGCCCACCCCGCTCTCGCCGCGAATGAGGAGCGTGGCATTGCTGACCGACGCGCGGGAAATGGCCTCGGTTACCTGGCGGATGGCCGGGCTGCGGCCCACGATCTCGCTTTGCACGCCCAGCCGTTCGCGGAGCTGCACGTTTTCGGTGCGGACTTGGGTGAGGTTTTCGGCCAATTCCTGGCGGCGCTGCAGGTTCTCCAGGGCCACGGCCACGGTATCGGCCACGGCCAGCGTGAATTCGAGGTCGTCGGGATCGGGAGTGAGTTCCTGGGACGTGGAATAGAGATGGATCACGCCGTACTTTTTCTGCCCGCGGCGGATCGGCGCGCAGAGCACGCTGGTGGCGAGGATTTCGCCCTGGCTGTCGCGGTTGCCCAGCGCGCTGTCGCCCATCACGTTGCGGGCCAAGACGGCTTCGCCCTCGCGGAGCACGGTGGAAGAGAGAAAATTCGAGACGCGGTGGTATTGATGCTCGGAGGCGCTGCGGGCGGCGACGATTTCCAGATCGCCGCCGCGCGGTTCGCCGATGAAGCCGCGGGGCGTGAGCAGCACCGCGCCGGCGTCGGTTTGCGTGCCTTCGGCGAGGCCTTTAAGCGCGATCTCGGCGAGCGCGGCGGGATCGGGGGCTTTCGCCAGCTCGAAGGCGAGTTTGCAGAGTTTCGCGGCCGCGCGGCCCATCCGCGAGACGCTCGAATCTTGCTCTTCGCCCGGCGCGAGGAATTTCGTCTGGCCGCGGCGGTGGGTGATGGTCGTCGGTTCGCCGACCGCCAGCACGCTCGAGGCTTCGTCGCCTTCCCCGGCGATTTTTTCGCCCTTCTCGGCCGCCATCCGGCGGACGCCGCTGCCGCCATCGTTGAACGCCTCGGAGAGTTTGTGAACGAAGACCAGTTGCGTGTGGCCGATGCGGATCACGTCGCCGGGCTTGAGCACGTAATCGCCGCGGATCAAATCGGTGCCGACCACCGTCCCGTTGCGGCTGTCGAGATCGCGCACGGTCCACTGCCCGCCGGACATGAAGACTTCGACGTGCGTGCGGCTGCAGCGTTCGTCCTTGATGACGATCTGATTCGTGGGCGCGCGGCCGACCAAGACCGATTGTCCCGGCACGAGCCGAAAGACATCGCTCCATTTCGTTCCTTCACGGATGACCAAATACGCCAACTGCGACACGCGGCACCCCTCCCGAGAGTACAGGAGATTCGCTATCCCGACAAGCAACTGTTGCAAAATTGCACACTTCTTTTAGATTACTTCCCCCGGGAGGCTTCGTGCAAGATGCAACTGCGATAAAGTTCGGATTTTTCCAGAAGAACCCCTATTATGGGTATTTCCGGCGATGAAAAATTGAAGTTCTCGCCGCGAATGGTAGTTCCAAGGCATTAAAAAACGGAAATCAACTTGAAATTTTTGAATTATCGGTCGATTGCTTACATTCTTCCCACTCGATTATTTTCTTGCTATTTTTACGCATAGGGATTAGGCTATATCTACGCGAATAAAATGTAGAATTGTTGTCGTTGGTCGCCTTGGATAAACCATTCACCCCCTATTTATCGCGAGGGTTGTTATGTTGACTTTGCGTTCGACTCGATTCGGTTGGTGGTCGTTCTTTTTGCTGAGTTTCCTGGTCATCGGGAGTAACGCGGGAAAACTGAACGCGCAGATCATCGACACCGGCATTCAGCGGGCGGTGGGCGGCGTTTCGATCGACGCCGACGGCTTGCTGGACGCCGCGCAACTCGACGCCCTGGGCAAATTGGCCGAACTGCGTTTGGCGGTGGCGGGCAAGACTCCGGAGGAACTCAAGGGCCTGGCGGAAATGCGGAAGGTTTCGCTCCGCGGACTCGAAGAAGCGATTACCGAATGCACCAAGAATCAGCGGCCGCTGCCCGACGAAATCAAGTACCTCGCCGGCTTGCAGCGGATTTGCTACGTGTTCGTCTATCCCGAAGAAAGAGACATCGTGCTGGCCGGACCCGGCGAAGGTTGGAAGGTCGATGGCCGCGGCAACGTGGTGGGCCTTTCGACCGGCCGCCCCGTGCTGCAATTGGACGATCTACTGACGGCCTTGCGTTCGGCGATGCAAGCGGCGCAGGGAGGCATCCGCTGCTCGATCGATCCCACGCGGGAAGGCATGGCCAAGCTCAATCAATTGACGACCGCGAATCCCCGCGCCGACTTGAAGTCGCAGGAGGCCGCGTTGGGCATGCAGCAGATCACGGTGGAAGGCGTGCCCGCTTCGAGCCATTTCGCCCGCATCCTGGTGGCCGCCGATTACCGCATGAAACGCATCGGCATGGGCTTCGAGCCTGCTCCCCGCGGCGTGAAGTTGCCGAGCTACCTGCAAATGCTCACGGGCGCGAGCGCGTCGATCAGTACGCCGCGCTGGTGGATGGAGCCGAAATTCGAGGCGATTTCGAAAGACCCGTCGGGCCTGGCCTGGGAACTCCGCGGTTCCGCCGTGCAAACGCTCACGCAAGAGGACCTCTTCAGTGCCAAAGGCGAGCGGCAGCACACCAACAAGACCAACCAACTCGCCAAGCGCTGGGCCGAGATGATGACCAAGGAATTTCCGGCCTTGGCGGTCGCCGAGCCGGTTTTCGGCGAACTGCACAACTGCATGGAGTTGGCGGTCGTCGCGGCGCTGCTGGTCAAGGAGCGGCTGCCCGAAAAGGCCGGCAACAGCCTGCCGGTGCTGTTCGCCTCGACGGACGTGAAGACCGAGAAATATAACGCGCCCAAGCAGGTGGCGAGCCAGGCCAGCATGTTGAAAAAGGCCCGCGGCACGATCGTGACCGTGTCGGGCGGGGTGGCGATCGACTCCTGGATCATCGCCGACAAGGCCCAGCCCAGCGAGGCCGTGGCCGCGGTCCGCGCCAAAGCCGCCGCGAAAGAACGCGCTTCCTGGTGGTGGAACTAATAAGATGTAGGGTGATACTAATAAGATGTAGGGTGGGTCAAGCGCAGCGCGGACCCACCATTATCCGAATAAAACTCATGGCGGGTCTGCGCTACGCTTGTTCCACCCGACTTTCGCGCGGAGCAATTCCCGGCGGTCCTCGGGCCGGACCGCCGGGATTGTTCTCTGCCCTTCTTCGCGAGAGTAGGTTATGCTTCAGCATAACAAAGGGAGTAGGTTATGCTTCGGCATAACAAAAGCAACCATCCACCAGGATGTTATGCTAAAGCATAACCTACTTGATTTTTCTTCGCCGATCGTCCAAAATGACGGGGTTGTGCTTACCTCGGCAAACATTCAATCAATCATCGGCGCATGGGCGAACAACTCTACATCCCTTCATTCATCGTGCGCGCGGCCGGTTTTTTAGCGGGCGATCGGGCGTTTATCTCGAACGGCGATCCGACCGATCCGGCCGCCATGCCGATCTGCGTGCTGTCGAAAGAGAAACCGCCCGGCGCGATGCACGACTGCATCGTCTCGAAGGATTGCCACCTGCTCGTCACGCTGACGATGTTGAAAAGCTGCGGCCTCAACGCCGACAATTTGGAAATCGACGGCAACGCCGGCCGAATCGTCATCCGCCGAAGCCGGGCCGCCGAATCGCGCGCCGGATGAAGCGCATTCGAGCCCTTCGAGCCCAAATTATTCACAAAAGCGATTTGTAGAAGCGGCATCTTTGCCGCTTTTGCCTAAAATGCGGCAGGATGCCGCATCTACGATGTTTATGAATCATCCCATCGAGGGCTTGCGAGCATGTCCTTATCGTCCGATCTGAAGACCCTGTATCGCATCGTCTGGAAGCGGGCCAAGGGACCGAACCACGCGGCGCGGATGGAAGATTTTTTCGGCCGCCAGGCCGCCGATTACGACGATTTTCGGGAGCGAATGCTCCGCGGCCGGCAGGAATTATGCGACCGGCTCCCCGCCCCGGAAAACGGCGTGTGGGTCGAACTGGGCTGCGGTACGGGACGCAATCTGGAATTCCTCGGCGAGCGGATCCATAAACTTCGCAAGGTCTATCTCGTCGATTTGTCGCCTTCGATGCTGGAGATCGCCAAGCAGAGGATCGCCCGGCGGGGCTGGACCAACGTCGAGACGGTCGAGGCCGACGCCACGCTCTTCCGGCCTCCGGAAGGTTCGGCCGACGTGATCGCGTTCTCCTACTCGCTCACGATGATCCCGCACTGGTTCGCGGCGCTCGATCACGCGCGGTCGCTGTTGAAGCCGGGCGGGACGATCGGCGTAGTCGATTTCTACGTTTCGCAAAAGTACCCGCCGCCGGATTTCGCGCGGCACTCGCTCTTTACGCGGACTTTCTGGCCGTTCGTGTTCCACATCGGCAACGTTTTCAACTCGCCCGACCACCTGCCCTACTTGGAACGGCGATTCGAGCGGATTCATCTTTGCGAAAGCCGGCTGAAAATCCCTTACGTGCCGCTCCTCCGCGTGCCGTATTATTTTTTCGTCGGAAAGAAACCGGGCGAATGAAAGGTGCGTAGAATGCTGTAATTGGCGAGCCGCCGGGTTTAACCCGGCGCTTCGGTTAGAACCGCCGCGTGCCACTGCTGGCTTGTCCTAAAGGCGCTTTTAGAAAAAGATAGGTAGCCGCTTCCTAACCGCAGGCGTAAACGCCTGGGCTAGGAAAAGATCATTCCAAAATCCAATTGGACAATCTTAACCAAACACAGTATCTCACTGCTGGACATGCCGGCAGTGGCGCCCCGGCGGCTCGCAATCGCTGAACGGCAGGCCTTACTCCCGCTCTTGCTTTCCCCAAGCCTTTTTCGTCACGGGGAACATCGAGATTCGGAACTTGGTGCAGCCGTAAGGAATCAGGCGGATAGTCTCCGCCGCGGCTCCCTCCACGGGTTCGGCGGGCAATGCCTGGACATCGGAAGGCTTCCAATCGAAGACCCTGGCGGGCAGTTTGATCGCCACGGGCGCCGCGAGCGGCCAGTCCCACTTCGACGGCATCGGCCCGCGCTCGACTTCCGCTTCGGCGGCGCCGCGCTCGGCTTCGACATCCAGGGCGAATTGCCAGCGCGCCTCCGCAACGCGGGTGTTGGGATCCTCGTCGGCGATCGGCAGCGCAAAAAGCAACGGGCCGCAGGTAACGCTTGCATAAGGGAATCGCCGCTTCTCGAAAACCTCGTCGGGTTTGAAGTTAAAGTAGCCTCGGTAATACTTCGGATATTCGGTTTCGTAGCCCTGCGCGATCTGCACGGACATTGGAAAGAACAGTTCGACGAGATCGCCCTTGCTCCATAGCCTTTCGATGCGAACGAAGCCTTTCGCGTCGGGCGTTGCATCCAGAGAATTGCCATTGAGGGTCAGCCGCGCGCCGGAGCACCAGGCAGGAATGCGAAAATAGAGCGGAAAGGAGGCTTTTTGCCCAGGATCGACCGTAATCCGAACGGTTTCTTCGAAGGGATACGCCGTTTGGCACGTCAACTTCAGGGGAATCTTTTCACCGACCGTGGCCGAGACCGTGCAAGGACCGTAGAGCGTCGCCGCCAATCCGCGATCCCCGGTGTTCATCCATAGGTGCGCGATATAACTCGGAATGAGGCGGTTGACGGCGCCGACGCAGCAGAGCACCCGCGGATAGGCGAGACGGTCGAACTTGAGGCAACCTTTCCCCGGCGCGTTAGGCTGCTCGGCCGGCAAGGTATCGCTCTCGATGCGATTGGGCGATTGGTAGTAGCACATGGTTTGGAAGTCGCGGGCGATCGGCGCGGCTCCGGCGTTGAAGAACGCGCGCTCGATGCCGTCGCCGAAAGTGCGTTCGCCTTCGATCCGATAGAGCCAGGCGGCGGACCAAAGAAAGGCCGCCACGTCGCAAGTTTCCGTCAAGCGAAACGCGCCGATGCCGGCCAAATTCTCCATGCCGGAAGCGACGCCGAAGGAGAGCATGTGCCGTTCGCTCACCCACTCGAGGGCGCGGAGCGACGATTGGCGGTAGCGATCTTCGCCCGTCCAGGGATAGAGTAAAATAGGCAGGCGGAGTTTTTCGTAGGCGCAGACGGCATGGCCCGGGTCGTATTGCCGATTTTCCCAGGCGCGGAAGGTGGCATCGACGCCCGGCGACTTCGCGGCGTCGAGCGCATTTTCGAGGATTTTTTTCTCGCCGCTGAAAGCGTAGGTTTCCAGCATCGGATCGAGGTTGCAAATTCCGCTCACGTCGTCGAGCTTGAAGCGATCGCGCGGCAGGGGATACTGCGAATAGACGCGAACGAGGGCCTCCAACACCCGCCGATTGCCGGATGCTTCGTACCAGCCCACCAGGGCCCGGCCTAGATGCGAGCAGGCCCAACTGTTGAATCCGTCGGCGGGATACGAGATCGGATTCTTCCGCCAGTAAATGAAGGAATTCGCGCCGCGGTTCACGCCGTTGACCACGAGATCGAGGCGCTCGACGGCCTTTTTGATGAGCGCGTCGTCGTGCAGGATATAGCCCAGGCGCAACGCGCCGTCGAGCCAGTAAGCGCATTGTTCGAGCGGCCAACCGGCGCCGTCGGGCCTACTGCCGGGCGCTTGGATCGGAATGCCCTTCCAACCATCCCGATAAACGGGGGACCACTCGTCCAAATGTCCGGTAATTCCCTCGCGCGCGGCCAGCGCCCAATCGCGCAGCCAGCCCGCCGGTTCGACGGCGCCGGGGGGCAGCGGCGTGAAGGCCGGCTTGACCAACGGCTCGGCGACGCGCCGGGCCTCGGCCGATTGAACCGCAGCCGCGATGCCCAACGTGCCGATCGCGATGAGCAGCGTCAAGCGGCATCCTCGGAGGGAGCCGATCGACGGGCGCGCGATGGTTTGAAGCCGATAAAAACAGCGGCGTATCATGGCGTAGCTCGCTGAAAAAAAGGGGTGTAGAGTTGTAGGTTATGCTTTAGCATATCAATCTGGGCTACATAAAAGGTACGCATTGGTTGCGGCTACGCCGCGCTAGGCTTTAGCATATCAATCATGTTATGCTAAAGCATAACCTACTCGATTGTCAAACCTCATTAGCGACATGGAAAAAGATCGTTTAGCCCGACGCGGTCGCCGTTGGCTCCTGGCAAAACGATCATAGCCGAGATTCGCCCGCCGCTCAAGCCAGGCCGTGCTTTTTCAATTTTCGGGCCAGCGTGGCGCGGTGGACTTGGAGCAGGCGGGCGGCTTTGCGCTGGTTGAAATCGGACTGGTCCATGGCCTGGGCGATCGCCCGGCGTTCGAGATGTTTCAGGCTCAACTCATCCAGTTGCGAGCGCAGCGGCGAAGTGGACTCGACCAGCAAGCTTTCCAGCAGCACTTCCGGAGCGAGGCCGGTGGCGTACAGCCGTTCGACCCAGGCGGCGAGTTCGCGGACGTTGCCGGGCCAGGCATAGCCCACCAGCAGGCTGCGAATGGCGGAGGAAATCGCGATCGGCGGCATCTTGTAGAGCCGGGAGTAATGCGCCGAAAAATGATCCAACAGCGGCCCCACGTCCTCCGAACGGTCGCGCAGCGGACTCACCACCACGCGCACGATGTTCAAGCGGTAGAACAAATCCGGGCGGAAGCGGCCGCGGGCCGCCAACTCCCGCAGATTCCGATTCGTGCCCGCGATGAAGCGTGTGTTGACCGTGATGGGGATCGGTTTTCCGACGGGCATGACCTCTTGCTCTTGGATCACGCGGAGCAATTTGGGCTGCAATTTCAAGGGGATTTCGCCGACTTCGTCGAGGAACAGGGTGCCGGAGTCGGCGGTGCGAACCAGGCCCAACATGCTCTGTTCGGCGCCGGTGAACGCGCCGCGCACATGGCCGAAGAACTGGCTTTCGAAGAGCGATTCGGAAATCCCCGCGCAGTTGACGGGAATGAAGGGTTTGTCGCGCCGATTGCTCTTCAGACAGAGCCGGCGGGCAAGAAGTTCCTTGCCGGTGCCGCTTTCGCCCTCGAGGAGAACGCAGCAATCGCTTTGTGCGACGGTGTCGATCAGCCGAACGACTTCTTGGATCGCCTTCGAAACGCCGACGATCTCGGGGACGCCCGATACAGGTCTTGTGGTGACGCTCATGGCGCAAACTCTCCCGACCGCATTTCGAGCGCGATGCCCGATGGGTCTTGGCGTTCGGCCGATTCGGCGGCGCACAATCGATCGCGCGGTTCATTGATTCCGGAAATTGCCCTTCAATCCCTGAGCATGGAACCGCTTGGTCCGTTCCTTAAAACCGGACGCACGATGAGTTTCGCCACGAATCCGCTGTTCGCTGCCTCCGTAATTTTTCTGGGTTGATCAAGGAACTTAAACTTTTACGAAAGGGCTGATTTTCCTTCCCCATCAAGCATCGAGACTGGCCTTGTGGACGAGCTGCGACTAGTGTGGATGCAACTTTCCAACGGATGTTGATCAAATCAATCGGCCCAACATGCGCACAAAAAAACGTCGAACCCTCTACGGGGAATAAACTTGCGATAAGCTATGAGTTTTGCCGCGGCCCTGCGGGAAAGGCGCGACCGGCAAACCATTCCTCGTAGGAATATAACGGATAAGCCATTTATCCAGTATTACACTTACTGTAATTACAATTCCGAAAATGTCAAGAGGCGGGGGGGGGAATTATCGATTAAATACAGATTTTTCTGGTAATATTATGTTTTCCCGAAAATCCAGTTGCTCGAAGGGGTGCGATCGTAAGCTATAATGGTGGGCGGATGCGGCATTTCCCGCGATGGTCGCCTATTCATGGATCGCATTTAGTGCCTATCCCAAAACCATGTCGGTTGGGGTGGCAGTTGTACTGCCACCCCTTGAATCGCCGAATAGCTGGGGTGGCAGTACAACTGCCACCCCAACGAATTGAGGTTTTAGGATAAGTTCTAAGCCTAGGAGGATGTGAAATAATTGGGACAGGCACCGCACAATTCCCGTTATTCGAGTGCTTATCAACAACTCGGTTCGGAGCCAGTCCCATTTTTTCACAATCTCTCATTCGATCCCTCCCCCGCCCAAGACGCGGTCGCCCGCATGGCAGACGACGGCCTGTCCGGGGGCGACTCGGGCTTCGCGATGGAACCCCTCTCCAACATTGCGTTCCCCGGCAGAGCCAGGAACCGAGGGGAATGACACGTTGGAAATCGGCCCAACTGTAACCGTTCACAGGGGACTGTCCCGATTTTCGCGGCGCAAAAGATGATGGTGCCGTAAAAATGCTTAATCGCCACGAAAAGGGAACTGTCCCCCTCGCGCCGCGGGAAGGGGACAGGTCCATGTTTTCGGCCTACCGTTTGTCCGCAAAATACGTTATCCCGCCGAAAAATGGACCAGTCCCCGACCGGGGCGTGAACGCTTACGCCCAACTTTTACGCGACCGCGCCTTTGGTGACCAACATGAAAACGTCTTCGAGGCTGGGTTCTTTTTCGGCGTAGGAGGACATGCGGACGCCGGCGGCGACGAGGCGTTCGAGGAGCGCGGCGGACTGCTGGTCGTCGGCGGCGAGTTCGACCGTCGCGTGGCCGTTCTCGACTTGCACGTCGCGGGTCTCAGGCAGCGAACGGATGATCGAGAGGCCGGCGTCCATATTCTCCAGAAAATGGATCCGCACCACGCGGTTGCGGCGGATGCGGTGATAGACCTCCTCGATGGGGCCGCTCATCAAGAGCTTACCGCGCTCGATGATGCCGATCGACGTGCAGCAGTCGGCCAGTTCGGTGAGGATGTGGCTGGAGATGAGGATCGTCTTGCCCATCCGGCGGAGTTCCTTGAAGAGGGCCTTGATCTCGATCCGCGCACGGGGATCGAGGCCGGAGGTCGGCTCGTCGAGGATCAGCACCGGCGGATCGTGGACCAGCGTTTTCGCCAGGCAGAGCCGCTGCTTCATGCCCCGCGAAAGGCTGTTGACGAACGCCTCGCGCTTGCCGGACAGATCGAGCAGATCGAGCACGTCGCCGATGACCTGCTTGCGTCTGGCGCGGGGAAGTTGGTACGCCACGGCGAAAAAGTCCAAGAACTCCCAGACCTTCATGCCGTCATAGACGCCGAAATTGTCGGGCATGTAGCCGATGCTGCGGCGGACGGCCAAGGGATCGCGGGTAACGCGGTGCCCGTTGACGATCCCCTCGCCGCCGGTGGCCTTCAGCAGCGTGGCCAGGAAACGAATCGAGGTGCTCTTACCCGCCCCGTTCGGGCCGATGAAGCCGAACATTTCGCCCGCCTCGATTTTTAGGTTCAAGTGATCGACCGCGATCAGTTCGCCGTAGTGTTTCGTGAATTCGATGAGTTCGATCATGGCGGTAGGCAGTAGGCGGTGGGCGGTGGGCGGTGGGCAGTGGGCGGTGGGCAGTGGGCAGTGGAGAGTGGCTAGTGGCTAGTGGAGAGTGGCTAGTGGAGAGTGGAGAGTGGAGGTATTTTGAAGCCGTAAGTGGTGCTTATTCATCATTCATCATTCATCATTCATCATTCATCATTCATCATTCATCATTCATCATTCATCATTCATCATTCATCATTCATCATTCATCATTCATCATTCATCATTCATCATTCATCATTCA